>CAYXJG010000508.1:0-3279 GCA_964465285.1 uncultured bacterium | reverse complement strand
GCGCCCCAAACCCTTATTCTTGCATTGTGAATTTGAGAACTTTGCCAAGTCGTGTTGTCTACATGACTTGGCAAAGTTCTGTCTAAGAGAATGTTTGAAAAGTATTTGATAACACGCTGGAACAATACTGATCCCCCTAAATCCCCCTTGACAAGGGGGACTTTGAACGTGATTCCTCCCTTTTCAAGGGAGGCAAGGGGAGATCAGAAGTAGCACTGAGGATTTCTCAAACATCCTCTAAAGGTGGGGACGGGCTGCGCCCGCCCCCGCTCTCACGTTTTATTTAGGGATCTGCGGCTAAAAAAGATACCGGAAAAGAGCAGCGGGCACAGTCCGCTGCTCTTTTCCGGTATCTTTATTTTCTTTGCAAGTCCCTTAGGATTGCTGTATGTGGATGAGGATTTGGTATTAAATCCCTACCGGAGCTTTTAGAAGAAGCCTTAACGCGATGACGGGACGCTTTCTAAAACCTTTTTTTCAACAGGCTGAATGCGAACCTGATGATCAGCGTCGATATCAACTACAGCACTCTCGCCTTCCTGGATGGTACCCGCCAGCATTGCCTCTGCCAGAGGATCTTCAATCAACCGGGCGATCGCCCGACGGAGAGGCCGTGCGCCATAGCTAGGATCATACCCCTCGTTCACCAAGTGCTGCTTAAAGGCATCAGTAAGGGATAGGACAATACCTTGTTCAGCTAATCGTGCATTAATTTGCTGAAGCTGCACATCAGCAATGTCCGTTACCTCATCCCGCGTCAGGGTACGGAAGACAATAGTCTCGTCAATCCGGTTGATGAGTTCAGGCCGGAAATACTCCTTCATCTCCTCCTGTACCAGAGAGCGGATGCGGCTATAGTGAGTCGTTTCAGAACTTTCGCCGCTAATTTCAAAGCCCAGGCCACTGCCACCCTTTTCAATAACTTTTGAGCCAATGTTAGAAGTCATGACAAGCACAACATTCTTAAAGCTCACCATGCGACCCCTAGCATCGGTTAGTCGGCCATCTTCCAGAACTTGCAGCAGCATGTTAAAGACATCAGGATGCGCCTTTTCAATTTCGTCCAGCAGCAGCACAGAATAGGGCTGCCGACGAATGGCTTCTGTCAGTTGTCCGCCCTCGTCGTAGCCAACGAATCCCGGAGGCGACCCAATCAGCTTAGATACGGTATGGCGCTCCATGAACTCTGACATATCCAGCCGAATCATGGCAGATTCGGCCCCAAAAACCGTGGCGGCCAGCGCTTTTGCTAACTCGGTCTTGCCTACCCCCGTTGGCCCCGCAAATAGGAGGCTAGCAATCGGGCGATTGGGATTTTTCAAGCCCGACCGTGAACGGCGAACGGCACGAGCGACAGACGTCACAGCTTCATGCTGCCCGATGACCCGTTCATGCAGGGTATCTTCCAGATGCATAAGCATAGCAGACTCAGATTCGCTCAGGCGATTCACAGGAATGCCCGTCCAGGCTGCAACAACCTGGGCAATGTCTTCTTCGCTAACCACAGGCGAAGCGCTCTGAGAGGTTCCTGCACCATCTTCGGGGGAAAAGGGAGTCATCGATTCGCCCCGAACCTGGCGGATTTTTGCCTCCATCTCCAACTCTCGATCGCGCTTCTGGTTAGCCAGATCGAAATCTTGAGCCGCTACAGCCTGCTGTTTTTCTTGCTGAATCTGGCGCATTTCCTTCTTCAGCTCGCGAATGCCAGAGTGCTGGCTGTGGCGGAAGCGCACCCGTGACCCGGCCTCATCCATCAAGTCAATGGCCTTGTCAGGCAGATGGCGATCGCTGATATATCGATCGGAGAGCAACACGGCGGCTTTAAGCGCAGCATCACTGATGGTTAAGCAATGGTGCTCCTCATAGCGGCGACGCAGACCGTGCAAAATTTCCAGGCTTTCATCTACAGAAGGTGCATTCACCTGAATTGGCTGAAACCGCCGCTCCAAGGCAGCGTCTTTCTCGATGTACTTACGGTACTCGTCCCGAGTCGTTGCCCCTAAACATTGCAGCACTCCTCTGGCTAGGGCAGGCTTGAGTAGATTGGCAGCATCAATGCCTCCCTCCATAGCTCCTCCCCCGATTAAGGTATGAATCTCATCAATCACAAGAATGATGTTGCCGTCCTGGGCGACTTCATCCACGATTTGCTTGAGGCGTTCTTCAAAGTCTCCCCGAAAGCGGCTACCGCTGACCAGGAGTGCCATGTCCAGGCTGATTACCCGTTTATTTTCGAGGGCATCGGGAACGTTATGGTCTGCAATGCGCTGAGCCAACCCTTCGGCGATCGCCGTTTTCCCCACACCAGGATCTCCCAGCAGAATGGGGTTATTTTTCCGACGGCGGCCCAGTATTTGGATGACGCGGTCAGTCTCTTTTTCACGGCCTACTACCGGATCAAGAATGCCCTGGGCTGCTTTATCGGTTAGATCCTCGCCAAACTCATCAAGGATACTATCACCCCGACGTCGCTTGCGGGGGGGAACAGCCTGGTCAGCGGGCGCACCCGTCACAGCGGGAACGCGATCGCCATCATTGCGAATTAATCCCGCCCCCTCTAACCTTTCCCGGAGGTCGTCCGGGTTCACATCAAACCGCTCCAAAACTCGATAGGCAACGCTTTCCTTGTTGTGGGTAATTGCAGCCAGAACATGCTCCGGCTCTACAGCAGAGCCGCCAGATGCTTGCGCTGTTTGAAAAGCAAGTTCCAGCACTCGCTTTGTCTTGGGAGTCAGCGGCACATCCGTAGAGAGCCGTCCATTACCACGACCAATAATTTCTTCGACGACGAGTCGCGTGTCGTCCAGAGAGAGCCCTGCATCGCGCAAAATCTGAGCGGCATCACTGGTTCCTTCGCTCAATAATCCCAAGAGCATCTGCTCAGTTCCAACAAAGCTGTGCCCCAGGCGACGCGCCTCCTGCTGGGCTGACATGACCACTGCGATCGCCTTGTCACTGAAATATTCGAACATAAATCGTTCTCCTCAGATCGCTAGAGTATGTTGACCGTGCCCCAGAACCAAATAGAAAACCGCGAACAATACACGACGGCTCGGCACACTCTATTTGTGAGAGCTTCTGTAATAATTTGTAACTCTTTATATAGAGTAACGATTTGTGTCTGGCTTCACCAGTACGGAGAGCCGTATTCTCACTAAAGAATCTGCGGCTATAGCAACGAAAGAGTTCGTGAAACCAAAACCATTTTAGGGAACCCGCGCTCCGCGCGGGTTCCCTAAAATGGTTTTGTCCTAACCAACCCTTTGGTTGCTATAAATA
>CAYXJG010000507.1:0-3294 GCA_964465285.1 uncultured bacterium | reverse complement strand
GCGCCGCCACTCAACAAATTTGGGTGTGCTTAACCGATTTGCACACCGCAATACCTTCACAAAACCTATGTCTCTTCTGCTAAGCCGCTCAGGTAGGGGGCGATATAGCGTCGCCCCCGCTCAATGTAGTAGGGCGAAAACATCGGCTCAAATTCATCCTTGACGATCTGCATGGCATGATTCAGCCGCTGATGGCCATACACCAAAAACTGCGCGGTTGAATAGGCATAGTATTCTTGCTCTGCACCCTCGACGTTTTTCTTAAAAGCATCCTGGTATAACTCCCGCCCCTCTTCGATCAGTTTTTCGATACGGGGTGTGAACTGGATAGATTCTCCGCTGGGCAAATTAATTTGCTTGTCTTTGATAAATCCAATCACCACCCGCATACACTCGCGGGTTTGATCCACAGACAGGCAGTGCTCGTCCCGTCGCCGAAACCCCCACTGAGTGCAGCCATTCGTTACTTCTAGCACCCGCAACAGAGCAAGCTTGTCCAACTCGACCGGGTCAATGGCTGTAAGCCCTTGGATCTGTGATTCAATTTGGTGCTGAAATCCCTCAAAGTCAGCGTCGAAATATTCCTTCAGTTCTTTTATTTCCCCGAGTTTTTGCCAATGTATCCGCATAACACATATGCCTCCGCAAGGTTATTTCTGGAGAGCTAGGGAGATTAGCGTCGTAATATGTCAACTCTTTCGTGTCAGTTTAACTTTAATAACAAATGTACTTTATGTTTGCTCAAGAACTATAGCGACCCTATCTGATGTCTAAGAGGATGTTTGAGAAGTCCTCAGTGCTACTTCAGATCCCCCCTTGCCCCCCTTGCAAAGGGGGGAATCACGTTCAAAGTCCCCCTTTTCAAGGGGGATTTAGGGGGATCAGCATTGTTCCAGCGTGTTATCAAATACTTTTCAAACATTCTCTAAAGGTGGGGGCGGGCTCAGCCCGCCCCCACCTTTAGAAATATTTTCAGGAATCAAATAGGAATCCTATATGTAGTATCCTTATATTCGATAGGGCTGTATAAACCCGTTTACTACAGTTTTTTGCCTGGTGACGCGCCGCGCCGCCAGATAAACGTTCCTGGGTGTGTTTAACACTGTTTACACATCATTAAGGGACTTGCAAGAAAGTAAAGTACCAGGAAAGGAGCGGCGAGCACCGTCCGCCGCCCCTTTCCTCCGTATCTTTATTTAGTCGCATATCCCTGAGTAGGTAAGCAAAGTTAATTATAAAACCCGTAAAACCCTGCACCGTCTGCTGCGCGGGCGGCGCAGGGTTTTACATTTGGTTTTTAATTGTGCCAAGTTCCCTACAGGAATTCTGCTCAGGAGTTGGGGGTAATTTTCTCAACTGTTGGGTCAATCGAAAAATTCGCACAGAATTTTCATACTGTGTTGTTGTGAGAGGAAATACTGTGTTAACAAGCATCTCTAGAATTCGTCGTTGTATTCAAGCGTCTGTTTTTGCGACTGTAGCAAGTCTTGCATGGAGTGCAAGCGCACAGGCAGCAGATTCTGTGTTGATTCAATACCTGGATCGTGAGCAGACCGTCACGACTGAAAATTTAGAAGCCTTTGCAGAAACGGGAGAAGCCGCTTCCGATGACATTCGGGAATTTTTTGCAGAAATTCCTGAAATCGCCGTTGTCGCCAATGACGTGCTGACCACCGAAATTTTTATTAACCCCTCATTCGTTGAGCGGTTCGAGTCGAGCTCTCTGGGTGAATTTGTCTTAATTCAGCTCAATAAGGTCCTGGGAACCCCTTCCGGCAGTGAGGAACTGGAGCCTTTGCGTGTTGCCATCATTGATTCATTTGAAAATGACAACCGCTTTTCAGTATTGGAAATTGTCCAAAACTATCCCAGCGACACTATCCGTCTTGACTTTTCTGGCCTCCAGCCCATTGTGAACGATGTGCAGACATTTGTTGAGCGAGTGCAGCCCGCCCTCGAAGTTGCCCGAGAATTTCTGGAAGACATCGTCTGCGAGTGCGAGACAGCAAATGGGGTTGCTGCAGAATCCAGTGATGAAGCTGAAGACGACGGGGCAGGATCATCCCAATCAGCAGGTGCTGGTTCTGAGTCCTGTCAGGTGAAATAAGACCTATGAAAGACCTGCAACCTATGGACAGTCTCAAATTTCAGCTAGCAACCGTTTTGTATATTGCCACAGGCTACAGTTTTAATTTTTGAATTTGGGGAATTCTACGCTTCGCGTAGAATTCCCCAAATTCAAAAATTAAGTTTACGACCTGGAAAGGTATAGCCGTAGAACTATTAACTCCTGATTAGGAACATTGATATGCATGCATTTCGACACTGGCGTCGAGCTTCTCGAAACTGTTTAACACGCTTGTTTGGGGTTGGAGCTGCTCTCTCGTTGGGGGTGGCTGCGCTGGCTGTAGGCACCGCAAAGCCTGCGGCTGCCGCTGAGGATCTGGTGTTTACCTATGGTACCCTTACTCAGTCCTTTAATATCGAGGAGCTTGAAGAGTTTGCTGAAACAGGTGAGGTGCCGAGTAAGTGGCGCTTCTATTTCAACATCACAGGTGTTGAGCCTGAGGTCATTCAGACCATTCTCTCTCAGGAATTCAAGGTTAGCCTGAAGCTGGCAGATGACGCCTTGAATACGATTCCAGGGGAATTTGCGCTATTTTCTATTGGTCAAGTTATCCATACCCGCTCTCGTCAAGCGAATATTCAGGCGCTGCGGTCGGCGTTTGTCCTCTCTGTTGCTGATGATGGCACGATTTCTGTGCTGGAGTTTTTGAAAACCTATCCGCTACAGCAGATCTATATTGATGGCGTAGAGGTGGCAAAGGTGGCGCGGGATGTCAGCCAAGCTGTTGAAGAGATTGAAGAAGTGGCTCGGCGGTTAGAAGCTTATTGGGCGATCGCCAAAGAGTTCCTTGCTGAATTTATCTGCGACTGTGAGACCACCAGCCTTGACGTTCCCGATGACATGCCTCGGCTGGAAGCCTGGATTGAATCATCGGAAGCATGGGCTGCCCGCCCTGACGATATACCGAACTTTTAAGCTGCTCGGGCAAGCTAGGGCAAGGGTGGGTAATTAGAGCGTCCTTCACGACTAGCATCGTACTTGACCCCAGCGCACAGGGCTGTATGAAGAGCCTGGGCAAGCCCTGGTCAACAACAACATTCAGCAAGAAGCGAGGAATGGGGCGTATCCGTCCATCGTTAACAAATCCCTCGTCAACAATATAGCAACCAAAGGGTTGGTTAGGGATCTGCGGCTAAAAAAGATACCGGAAGAAAAGAGCAGCGGGC
>CAYXJG010000506.1:0-3295 GCA_964465285.1 uncultured bacterium | reverse complement strand
CCTACATTTGTACAAGTGAGCGTCTATAGGGCGCGAAGTTTCCCAAAATGAGAATTGCTGTGCTTTAGCAGCATAGCTAACTCCTCATTTACCCTGTACCCCTTGGATGATGGCAACGATGGTTTCAACATTGCGAAGCAGCATTCAACTTGGGCGATCGCCCACCCTCCTCATCTCAGGATTGGCGATCGGACTGGTGCTGTTGGTGCTGTGTCTGCTTACCAGCATCGGCTTGGGCGCTGCCGATATCACGCCGAGGGAAGTCTGGAACGCCTTGGTTGCCTTCGATGAGAGTTCCACCAATCACCTGATTATTCGTACAGTGCGACTACCGCGATCGCTGATTGCGGTGCTTGTGGGGGGTGCAATGGCGATCGCCGGAGCCATTATGCAGGGACTGACGGGTAATCCGCTTGCGTCACCCAGTATTTTAGGAGTCAGCACGGGGGCGGCCTTTGCAGTGGTGCTGTCCATCTTTGTATTGGGTGTCAATTCTCTGAGTGTCTATGCCTGGTTTGCCCTAGCAGGTGGAGCCATCACGGCAGGATTAGTTTACCTGTTTGCGGCTCTGGGGCCGGGAGGTGTCACACCTCTGAATCTGACTCTAGCAGGAACGGTGTTTTCCACTCTGATTGCCACCTTGACCAGTGGCATCCTGATTCTCAACCAGCAAACCCTAGAGCAGGTGCGATTCTGGTTGGCAGGATCGCTGGCAGGGAGGGATATGAACCTGGTACAGCAGGTGATTCCTTACTTGATTGCAGGATTTCTGCTGGCTTTGGTATTGGGTCGTCATGTTACCACCCTCAGCCTGGGAGAAAGTGTCGCTAAAGGGCTGGGACAAAATACTGCCTGGATTAAAGGGTTGGGTGCCATTAGCGTAGTGTTACTCGTGGGAAGTAGTGTTTCTATTGCAGGGCCAATTGGATTTGTCGGGTTAATTGTGCCCCATCTGGTACGCTCTTGGGTGGGGGTGGATTACCGCTGGATTCTGCCCTATGCAGTAATTGTGGGCGCGATAATGCTCCTAATCGCGGATATTGGCGCACGATTGGTGATTCGTCCCCAGGAAGTTCCCGTGGGGCTAATGATGCCCTTAGTGGGTGCGCCGTTCTTTATTTATCTGATTCGTACGAGGATTCGGCGATGACTCCAAGCTGGATGGTGATTCGTAGCCGTCGGTTGTCCTTCTCTTTCCGGTTACAGCGGCGAGTACCAAAGGTATTGCTGATTCTTGGCATCCTCATTCTACTGGTGTTGATTGCCTCTGTTTCCTATGGTGAGTATCCGGTGCCACCATTAGCAGTCGTGCAAACCGTTTTGAGGATGGAGACTGGAAACACAGACTATGCGTTTATTGTGAATACATTACGGTTGCCGCGCGTGCTAGTGGCGCTGCTGGTGGGGATGGCACTGGCGATCGCCGGAACCATCACCCAGGGCATTCTTCGCAATCCCTTAGCGACTCCTGGTATCATCGGCATCAATGCGGGGGCCGCCTTGGCAGCCGTGACCCTGATCATCGCATTGCCGACTGTCCCTATTTCAGTGCTACCTGTTGCCTCCTTTATGGGAGGCTTCACTGTGTTCGCCCTGATTTACCTGCTGGCATGGAATGGGGGCAGTTCTCCCCTGCGGCTGGTGCTGGTGGGCATTGGCTTCTCTCTGATGACCACTGCCATCACCAATATTTTGGTCACCTTTGGCAATATTAATCAGGTATCGCAAGCTCTGGTTTGGCTTGCCGGAAGTGTTTATGGTCGAGGCTGGGATGAGGTCGTCGTACTGCTGCCCTGGGTGGGGGTAGGCATTCCGGCAGCGGCGCTATTGGCACCGGATTTGAACGCCCTGAACCTGGGCGACGATCTGGCGCGAGGCATTGGCAGTCCAGTGGAATGGCGACGGGGAATTTTACTCGTGATTAGTGTGGCATTGGCTGGTGCTGCCGTTGCTACTGCGGGCACCGTAGGATTTGTCGGGTTTATTGCGCCCCATATTGCTTGTCGCCTGGTGGGACCTGCCCACGAAGGATTGGTGCCCACTGCGGCTCTTGTGGGAGGTTTGCTGGTTGTCCTGGCAGATCTGATCGGTCGGTCGATGTTTGCCCCTATCGAGCTACCCTGCGGACTGGTAACTTCTGCCATTGGTGCACCTTATTTTCTTTACCTGCTGATTTACCGCCGCCGATAACTATCAATCTCGTACCTCAATTCTATGTCCGATCCAATACCTTCCGCTGAACAACACTGTCTTGAAGCCCGACGACTCACCCTCGGCTATGGCCGTGAGATCATTATTCATGACCTGAATCTGGTTATTCCCCCAGGGAAAATTACGGTGCTAGTGGGGCCAAACGGCTGTGGCAAATCTACCCTATTGAAAGGATTGGGACGCTTGCTCAAACCCCGTGGGGGAGAGGTGTATCTGGATGGACGGGCGATCGCCCAGCAATCGACAAAGGCGATCGCCCGTCAACTGGGACTGTTGCCCCAAAGCCCTACGGCTCCAGAAGGGTTGACCGTTCGGGAATTGGTAGCGCAGGGCCGCTATCCGTATCAGTCCTGGTTGCAACATTGGTCAGTGGATGATGAGGAAGCGGTAAATCGTGCATTAGCGATTACTGAGATGGAGGAACTGGGCGATCGCCCCCTGGATTCTCTTTCTGGAGGCCAGCGCCAACGAGCCTGGATAGCCATGACCCTCGCCCAAGAGACCGATATTCTACTGCTGGATGAACCGACAACATTTCTAGACCTGGCCCACCAAGTCGAAGTGCTGGATTTGCTCGATGAGTTAAATCAGCAGCAGGGGTGTACCGTTGTGATGGTGCTCCATGACTTGAACCAAGCCTGTCGGCACGCGGATTACCTTGTCGCCCTGCGGGATGGATATATATATGCCTACGGATCACCGACCAGCGTGATGACTGAAGCGATGGTACAGGACGTTTTTGGCTTGGCGAGCAAAATCGTGACTGATCCAATCACTGAAACGCCCATGTGTTTACCGATAGGGCGATGGGTTAGAGGACGTCTGAAAAGCTGAAGTAGTAGGTATGAATTAGCATGCTAGCCGCCTTCACATGCCCCAATCCCCCTATTTTTTCGTGAAACTTGCCAAATCCTGTGGCGAGTGACTTGCAACAGCCTCTAAAGTTTTTCAAATTAATCCGCACTAAATGATGGGCCTTTATATCTCGTCGGGAATAATAAATTAACTTGGGCAACTAATAGTCATGCTTTCGTCATTGCTCGAAGGTGTCTATCTCTTGCTTATTGGTGCTCTCCCCGAGGTA
>CAYXJG010000505.1:0-3306 GCA_964465285.1 uncultured bacterium | reverse complement strand
AGGCAAAAATAGGGGTTTGGCGCGCGCGGAGAGCGCGCCAAACCCCTATTTTTGCTTTGTGAATTTGAGAACTTTGCCAAGTCGTGTTGTTAAGTTAATCAGCACCCTTGTCGTGTCAGGCAACCTGAATGGGAATACTATAAACAGGTACGATGCCGTACCCAGGCACAAGGGAAGCATTCTACCTTTGCAAATTGATTGATTTTGCTTTGCTGGGTGGTCGGGCGCAGCCTGCCCACCTAGGAATGATGAAATCCTTCCAGACATATTGCTGAATTTACTAACACTAAATTGAGAGTGAGAACCCTATGGCAGCAGTTCTTGTAACCCTTGTGATTTTGCTAGGGTTTGGTGTTCTAATCGTCGGCTTGGTGGTCGGCGCATACAACAGCCTTGTGACTCTGCGAAATCGCTATCAAAACGCCTTTGCCCAGATTGATGTGCAGCTTCGCCGCCGCTATGACCTGATTCCCAACCTGGTGGAAACAGTCAAGGGCTATATGAAACACGAACGCGAGACCCTGGAAGCAGTTATCCAGGCACGAAATGCGGCGATGTCTGCCAGCGCTCAGGCGGCGCAGTCCCCTGGAGATCCTCGCGCGATGGATCAACTAGGGTCGGCTGAAGCAGCGCTGACCGGAACTCTGGGGCGCTTGTTTGCGGTGGCAGAAGCCTATCCTGACTTGAAGGCCGATCGCACCATGACGCAACTGATGGAAGAGTTGCGATCAACGGAAAACAAAATCGCCTTTGCTCGCCAGGCGTTCAACGATGCGGTGACGCTATACAACACTAAGCGTGAAGTGTTTCCCAGCAATATCATTGCAGGCATGTTCAACTTCGGCAGCGCCCAGCTTTTAGAGGAGAGCGCCCCCGAAGTCAAGGAAGCACCCGAAGTTTCCTTCTCATGATTCGTTATTCACCGACAAGAGGCGTGGCGACAGTGTCACGTTCTCGTTGCTCCGTCATTTGCTTTTCTAGCAGGCTGAGATGAACTTTTTTGAGCACCAAGATCAAGCCCGTCGAAACACGACGCTTCTAGTTGTATTGTTTGGTATGGCGATCGCCGCTATGATCCTAGCGTTCTATTGTGTAGCCCTGGGATTTTACTATTACACGTTGTTCAATGGCGGCGGGATCGTCGGCAGCGATGGCTATGGTGCAGCCCTGAATCCCCTCCGCCCTGGATTGTTCTTCTTCGTGTCAGCAGGCACCCTGGGCTTTGTCGGCATCGGGAGCCTCCACAAAGTCCTCCAGTTGCGGGGGGGCGGTAAGGTGGTGGCCCTTGGCATGGGAGCATACCAGGTTGACCCGCAAGCCAACGATGAAGAGCTGAGACGGTTGCTAAATGTGGTAGAGGAAATGGCGATCGCCTCTGGAGTTCCCGTGCCGCCTGTGTATGTGATGTCCAACGAAAAAGGCATCAATGCCTTTGCAGCGGGGTTTACCGTCAATGATGCGGTGATAGGCGTGACATGGGGCTGCGTGCAGGAACTCTCGCGGGATGAACTGCAAGGGGTGATCGCCCACGAATTTAGCCACATTCTAAATGGCGACATGCGGCTCAACCTGCGAATGATTGGCGTGCTCCAGGGAATTCTTATCATCTTTATTATCGGGCGGGTCATCCTTCGCGGTGGCGTCCACGGAGGCCGAGCGGGAGGCGGCTTTGCCCTACTGGGATTGGGCATTACGGCCATTGGCGGCATTGGCTTTCTCTTCGGGCGGCTAATTAAGGGGGCGGTGTCTCGCCAACGGGAGTTTCTTGCCGATGCCTCAGCTGTGCAGTTCACCCGCAACCCCTACGGCATTTCTGAGGCGCTCCGCAAGATTGGGGGCTATAGCCATGGCTCCCACCTCAAAACTCCAAAGGCAGAAGAAGCAAGCCACATGCTGTTTGGCAAAATCGGCAAATCAGAGTTCACCAACCCCTTCTCCACTCATCCTCCGTTGAAGGAGCGCATTCGACGGCTCGAATCCCTCAGCAAAAATGCTGCTGTAATGGGTGAGATAGAACATACTGCCCTTAATATGTCAGGCCGGGAAAGCGGAAGCGCCAACGCGGCATTTAGGGAAGCAGTACGTGCCGAAGCCATGATGGGCTTTGATAGTGGCAGGGGATCGACGACGACGACCCAGCCTGGACATGCTTCTGCCAACATTCATATCAGCCCTCATCAGGTCGTGACGGCCATTGGCACGACCGATCCTGCCCATCTGACCTATGCCCATACATTTCTGAGTGACCTCCCAACGTCCTTGCAAACAGCCATCCGCAATCCTCACAGTGCCCAGGCGGTGATTTACGGCCTGCTAATAGATGGCAATGACTCAGCAGTGGGCGATCGCCAGCTTCGCCAACTGCGGCAAACGGAAACGATGGATGTCGTTACCACGGTTCAGCAGGTCAGTGAAACAGTGGCATCCCTTGACCCGCGTACCCGCCTGCCTCTAGTAGATCTAACGATTCCTGCCCTGCGAACGCTTGGCAAAGAAGGTATTTCTCGCTTCTTCAAACAAATTCAGGTACTCGTCCGGGCAGATGGGCGGCTGTCCCTATCGGAGTATACGCTGCAAATCGTTCTCCAACGCCGCCTTCAGCCTTACTTTGCGCCTGCGTCCCAAGCCACAGCCATCAAGCACACCACCATCGGTTCTGTATGGGATGACAGCCTCACGATTTTGGCAGGACTAGCCCATGTAGGCCATACAACGCCCGAAACCATTGCCTTTGCATTCCGAGCGGGGGTGTACTGCCTGCCAGAGTCGGGGAGACATCCTATCCCCGACATCCCTCACGTTCCGAGTCTCTATGACATTGGAAAAGGCTTAAAGCAACTTGCCCAGGCATCTCCTAAGATTAAAAAGGCATTTGTTTCGGCTTGCGCCCATACGGTATTGGTGGACAAAACCGTGACGTTACGAGAAGCGGAACTACTGCGGGCAGTTGTGATATCCCTGGATTGTCCAATTCCTCCATTTCTCAATCAAAATTAGAGCGCAGCATATAGCAACCAAAGGGTTGGTTAGGACAAAATCATTTTAGGGAATCCGCGCTCCGCGCGGGTTCCCTAAAATGATTTTGGTTTCACGAACTCTTTCATTGCTACAATACCGAATCTCAGCCAAAAGCGGCGTGCTAAGCGCGTCGCCTTTTGGCGTCTTATACTAATCCTCGATTTTAGGTTTTCGATTTTGGATTGGCAAACCTATCGTTGGTATAGGCTGCAGGTTAGCTATCTGTAGTTCTACTTTCAAGAATTGGTATTAGGGGTCAGCAATTCTCATTATGGAAAGTTAGGGAGC
>CAYXJG010000504.1:0-3308 GCA_964465285.1 uncultured bacterium | reverse complement strand
CCCTTTTTATTAGGGCGGCGCGGCGATGCCGCGCCGCCCTAATAAAAATTTGGTTTACGTTATTTAATTCTCGGTGCTAAGTCATTCCGGGTTTAAGTTATGATCTCTAATCGTTGGAGCGCTGTGCAAGCGCATTAAGTACAGTGTGTTGAACCAATTGCACACCGCTGTAAATTACCCGACTTGGTAAAGTTCTCAAATTCACAACGCAAAAATAGGGGTTTGGGACATGCTCCGCACGCCCCAAACCCCTATTTTGCGTGAAACTTGCCAAGTCAGGTAATTAGAGAGTAGTTAATTAGAGAGTAGGTAATTAGAGAGTAGTTAATTAGAGAGTAGGTAATTAAAGAGTAAAAGATGTGATGAATTCCGTTGTAGATGATCCGTCGAAGGGTGGCTTTGATGCGGGTTTTTCCAACGCGTCTAGCACTGTCCAGATAGCCTGAAGCAGCTCATCAATGCCTGTTTTCGTAACAGCGGAAATCCGAAATACCGGACAACCACTTGCCTGATGCAACTCAGCGGCGATCGCCTCTATCCATTCCAAATCTGCCGCCAGCGCATCTACTTTATTGATTGCAATGATCTGTGGCCTTTCTGATAATCCGCGAGCATATGCTGCCAGTTCTGCCTGAATGGTGCGATAGTCTGCAGTAGGATCAGCGGTCGTGCCATCAATAAGGTGCAATAAAAGGCGAGTACGCTCGATGTGGCGTAGAAAATCGTGCCCTAGTCCTGTTCCTTGATGTGCGCCCTCAATCAACCCAGGAATATCCGCAAAGACAGTTCCGTCTCCTGTGGGCTTGCGGACAACTCCCAAATTCGGAACAAGTGTTGTAAAAGGATAATCAGCAATTTTGGGGCGGGCAGAGGAAAGTGTTGCAATTAGCGTAGATTTTCCGGCGTTGGGCAATCCAATAATTCCTACATCTGCCAATAGTTTTAATTCCATACGAATCAGCCGCGTTTCTCCAGGCAGTCCTGGCAATGCTTGTTCTGGTGCGCGGTTGCGATTACTTAGGAAATGACGGTTTCCGAGACCGCCTTTGCCACCCTTTGCAACGCAGAGTGTTTGATGCGGTTCCACCAAATCTCCCAGAAGGTCTCCGGTCTCAGAATCATAGACCACGGTTCCACAAGGCACCTCGATAATGCGATCGCCCCCTGATGCTCCTGTTTTGTTGCTTGAACCACCCCGCTGGCCGTTCTCAGCTCGAAAGCGGTGAGCATATTTAAAGTCAAGCAGGGTTTGCAGATAGTTCACGGCTTTAAAGATCACCGATCCGCCGTTTCCGCCGTTTCCACCTGCCGGCCCACCTGCAGGAACGTATTTCTCTCGCCGAAAGGCAACAATCCCATCACCACCATCTCCTGCTTGAACCTCAACTTCAGCCTGATCGATAAATTGCATAACGTCTAGTGTTGCTCTTTACTTTTGATAGAACTTATTCACCTGTGCGAAGAGTGCGGGCACAGCCCGCCAATTCCTAACAAATCTGCGCTAGATGTACAGGATTTGCATAAGCTCTGGTTTCAATGACTATCTCAATCATAGGGGACTTGCAAGAAAATAAAGTACCCGGAAAAGAGCAGCGGGCTGCGTCCGCTGCTCTTTATCTTCCGGTATCTTTTTTAGCCGCAGATCCCTAGTCAGGACATGTGCATCAATGCGAAAAGCGAATTCTCTGGCAATATCGTGGAGAGCAATAAGCAGGCAGAAGGGCGCTTAAGAACGAGAATTAGATCATTTGAAGCTAATTTTGGTGGAGCGGCGCGACATCGCCGCGCTGCTCCACCAAAATTGGATTTTATTTAATCCTTGATTCTTAGTAAAAAGTTTTGTTCAATTATCCAAATTCTTTAAAGAGTCTTATGCCGAGCGTTACTGCAATCAACAGCCTTATTGACATATGTTTCAGCAATCAGAACGATAGCATTAGCTATGTAAAGCTAAGTTAAACCGGGTATTGACTGCACGAAATCTCAGTAAAAAACCTGATTTCGAGCTTTTGCCTTTTATTCGATACTGATCGATAGATTGAGGGGCGGATACAGGGTTTTACTGCATTCTAAAATTTATACCCGTAGACGTCTGAACTCGTACATACAGGATTGAGTAATTAACCGTGAATCGTTTTGATCCCGAACGCCCACGCATTCTCGTCGTTGATGACCATCCGTCGAGCCGCATGACGGCAGTTGCATTACTGTCAGTTGAAGGCTACGACGTTGTGGAAGCAGAGAGTGGAATCACCGCACTGGAAAGCGTTGCCCATTTAACACCCGATCTCATCCTCTTGGATGTGATGATGCCTGGAATGGATGGATTTGAAGTGTGTCGCCAACTCAAAGAGGACGAACATACCCGGCTCATTCCCGTTATCTTTATTACGGCCCTGAACGATCGTCGTTCTCGCTTGCGAGGTATCGAAGCAGGTGGTGATGATTTCCTCACGAAACCGTTCGATCAACTTGAGCTATCGGCGAGGGTCAAATCGCTCGTGCGATCCAAGCGTCTGAATGAAGATCTAGATCATGCTGAGCAGGCTCTTCTCTCTATTGCCCGCACCGTTGAGAGCCGCGACCCGAACACAGGGGATCACTGTGAGCGCCTTGTTCAGCGAGGAGAATCTTTCGGCAAGTTCCTGAAACTGCCGCGCGCCGAAATCCGCAACCTGATGTGGGGTGGCTATCTCCACGACATCGGAAAAGTCGGTATTCCAGATTCAGTCTTGCTCAAGCAAGGAAAGCTAACTGATGAGGAGTGGGTCATCATGCGGAAGCATGTAATTATCGGCGAAGAGATTTGCAAACCCCTCAGAACCATGCGCGGTGTACTGCCTATTATTCGGCATCACCATGAGCGCTGGGACGGGTCTGGCTATCCTGATGGACTCGTTGGCGATGCAATTCCCTACCTGGCACAAATTTTTCAGATTATCGACATTTATGATGCCTTGACTAGCGAACGTCCTTACAAGAAGGCATTTACGCCAGAAGAGTCGATCAAAATCATGCAGGAAGAAACGGACAAAGGTTGGCGAAATCCAGAGTTGATTAAGCAATTTAGCGAATTTATCCAAAAAACGGAAATTGAGGGGCAAACGCTTTTAGACGGCCCTGACAGATCGAGTCCAGTGGAAGCAAAATCCTTATCCTCGCGAGTCGCGTGAGGCAAGGACACTAAATGATTGAATCCTGATGTGTGGGTACAGCGATGTTGCGCTAAGGGACTTGCCAGAAAATAAAGTACCCGGAAAAGAGCAGCGGTCTGCGCCCGCTGCTCTTTTCTTCCGGTATCTTTTTTA
>CAYXJG010000503.1:0-3310 GCA_964465285.1 uncultured bacterium | reverse complement strand
AAATACTTTTCAAACATTCTCTTAGGGCGGCGCGGCATCGCCGCGCCGCCCTAAGAAAAATTTGGTTCACGTTATTTAATTCTCGATCCTTAGCGACTCGCTGGAATCGATCGACGACCTGCTGAATGCAGATGACGAGGGTGCATCCCACTTTCGTAAGCCCTCACCCCAAACCCCTATTTTTGCGTTGTGAATTTAAGAACTTTGCCAAGTCGTGGAGATCGTTAACCGACGACAGTTTTACACGCATCAATCAAAATTAGTAACGTTAAGATTAATGCTTAGGAACGAACATTAACTAACGTGAACTAACTCCTATGCAAAGCTTGACCCCTATCCATCCTCCTACCCCGGCCTCCTTCAGCCGTTCCGATTGGCAGCGGGGCTACCGATCCCTCAAGGAGGAATACGAGTATTGGATTGATGATGTTGAGGGTACTATCCCACCTGACCTGACGGGCACCCTCTTTCGCAATGGGCCGGGGATGCTAGACATCAACGGTACGCCGATTCATCACCCGTTTGACGGTGACGGCATGGTGAGTGCGATCGCCTTTCAAGGTGGCCGTGCCCATTTCCGCAATCGCTATGTGCGAACCCAGGGCTTTGTGGAAGAGCAGAAGGCAGGAAAAATTCTCTATCGGGGCGTATTTGGCACGCAAAAGCCCGGTGGATGGTTCGCGAATATGTTTGACTTGACGTTTAAGAATATTGCCAATACCAACGTCATTTACTGGGGCGGCAAACTTCTTGCCCTGTGGGAAGCGGCAGAGCCTCACCGCCTCCATCCAGAAACCTTGGAAACCTTGGGCATAGACCATGTAAACGGGGCTGTGAAAGAAGGTGGAGCTTTTGCAGCTCATCCCTGGGTCGATCCAGCCTGTGAATGGGATGGAGGCAAACCCCATCTAGTTAACTTTTCTCTTGCTCCTGGACTGTCTACGACAATCACGATTTATGAACTGGATGACGCCGGAACTGTAGTCAGTAAGCACGATCACAGTGTTCCAGGGTTTGCGTTTATCCATGATTTTGTCATTACGCCAAATTACTGCATCTTGTTTCAGGCTCCCCTCCGGTTTAACCCCATCCCCACGGTACTAGGGCTGAAAACACCGGGGCAGTGTATTGAGTTTCAGTCAAAGGAACCGACGCAAATTCTGGTCATTCCCCGCCACGGCACGGCTCCTATGAGGTCTATTCCGGCAGAGGTAGGCTTCGTGTTTCATCACGCCAACGCCTGGGAGCGGGAAAATGGCGACTTAGACATCTACTCCATTTGTTACAGCGGGTTCCCCTCTGTCGAACCGGATGATAATTATCTTGATGTAGATTTTGATGCCTATCCACCGGGTCAGCTTTGGAGGTTCCATGTTGACCTAGAGGCCGAAACCGTCCAGGGAGAGAAGCTAGATGAGCGGAGCTGTGAGTTCCCCACCGTCCATCCAGATCGGGTTGGACGGACATGCCGTTTCCTTTACCTGGGCGCAACAGACAGTGCGACCTGCAATGCGCCGTTGCAAGCGGTATGGAAAGTCGATCTAGAGACGGGCGATCGCCAACTGTGGAGTGCTGCCCCCCGAGGCTTTGGGGGAGAACCTGTCTTTGTTCCCCGGCCCAATAGTGCTGCTGAAGATGACGGGTGGCTCATGGTGATGGTCTACAATGCAGAACATGACCGTTCAGAGCTGGTCATCCTGGATGCCCGCGATTTGAACCAGGGGGCGATCGCCCGGTTGAGGCTCAAGCATCATATTCCCTACGGCCTACATGGTACGTTTACCCCGGAGGTGTTTACCTCTTAGGGTTTAGGCTAAAATTAGCTCACTCACTGTCGATGCTTCCTGTCGATGTCTTCTGCTGATGCCTCCTGTTGATGCCTCAGCAGGGTTTTCAGCGGGACTTGAATGAGCTGAGTTCGATAGCGTTTCGAGGTAACCACGTGATGGCCTTTTTCCGTTCCTATATTGCTCCTTTTTTTATTGTGCTGATCTTCGCGATCGCCATGCTCGCTGTCAGTGCTCGTATTTTCCTGCCCAGCGACTTGGCAGCCCCCGCCCCTGTTGAAGACCCGGATGCCAGCGCATGGATGCCTGGTTCTTCGGCGATCGCCCAATTCTGTCTGGTGCAGTCTCCCCCCATCAGTTAGGCTGAAGGGATGAAGCTTATTTCCGGCTACGCCCTCAGGCACGGATCGCGTGTTGACCGGGCCTTGCTCGTCAAGTTCATGCAGCGTACCTATCGAGAGCTATATTCTCACCAAGATTTTGCCCATTTAGCCACAACCGTTGAGCAGTATCTCTCCGGCGATACCAAGCTTTGGTGGGTCATCCCCTCAAACTCTGACGATGAAGGGAATGACGGACAAACCCCTCCATTCCAGCAGAATTCTGCTGCATCTGATGCTCCTGTGGGGTGCCTCTGGCTCGGCAATGCCATTGACCAGGTCACGGGCGATCGCCATGCCTATGTGCTCCTGCTCTATGTTGCGACCGACCATCGCCGTCAAGGAATTGGTTCAGCCCTGATGCACCATGCTGAAGCCTGGGCGAGAGAACGGGGCGATCGCCAAATTGGCCTTCAGGTGTTTATCCGCAACACGACTGCCCTCTTCCTATATGAAAAACTTGGATATGTCCCGACATCTACCTGGATGGCGAAGCCCCTTGAATGACTGTGTACACCATACCCCTGAAAAACCCTGACTCCCATGCTAGGAGCACTCACAGGCGATATTGTCGGCTCACCCTACGAGTTCAATAACCGCAAGACCAAAGACTTTCCGCTGTTTACCGAACGCAGTGGCTTCACAGACGACACGGTTCTCACCGTGGCCGTGGCTGAATTAAGGACGACATCAGAACCTATGTTGAATCAACTTTCGGCTATGATGTGAGCCGGACTGTAGATGAGGTTCGTCCCGTATATGAGTACAACGAGTCTTGCCAGGGCACTGTTCCCGAAGCCCTGATTGCGTTCCTTGATGCTACCGATTTTGAAGATGCCATTCGCAGTGCAGTGTCCCTCGGGGGCGATAGCGACACCCTCACCTGCATTACGGGAAGTGTCGCTGAGGCATTGTATGGCGTACCAGAGGCGATCGCTCAAGAAACCTTCGCCCGCCTGGATAAACACTTGCAGGCCATCACCCAACAGTTCATCACCCGATTTATAGCGTAGTTCTGGAAAGTTTTCCACATTTTCCACAAAATGTGGAAAACGTCTACATCCCTTGCCCTATCCAGTGGATGCGTTCACGACTTGGCAAGTTTCACGCAAAAATAGGGGGTTGGGGCGCGCTCCGCGCGCC
>CAYXJG010000502.1:0-3328 GCA_964465285.1 uncultured bacterium | reverse complement strand
GCCCGCTGCTCTTTATCTTCCAGTATCTTTTTTAGCCGCAGATCCCTAAGGGGTGATGTTGGAAGAATCGAAAGAAGAATCTAACACTGGGATGGGTTCATGCTGAGCAGGTCGCCCCGTATCCATCCTTCGCGTTGGTCACTCGTTTCAATGCGGTACCAGATGTGCTGATCAGCATCGCTGTAGATTTTTTGAACGGCATTGACAAGAGTGCATTCGGGAAGCTGGGTGGCGATCGCCGATGTCGTAGACGGCTGCTCCCGAAGATTAATGGATCCGCCAATGGTTCGCACACGGGTGGGCACTGCAAAATCATTGCCCATATAGCCGGTAGTCGAAATAGGACGGAGGGAGGTCGTGTCAGCTCCCGTTGCGTTATGGCCATTAGCCCGATAGGTTTGAACCCCGTTGCTCCGGATTTCCAGCTCCGTTGCCCGGTTGGGAGCAATGCGAGCAAATGCCTGAAATTCCCCCCGACTATTGACATAGCTCCGCCAGTTATCATCAGCGCTTCGAGGCAGCATGACTTCAGCAGGAGTATTCTGAAAAACCAGGGCGGTAGTACGCTTGTCGAACAGGTTCATGTATAGTTCGCCATTCTGCCGATAGACCCGCACGGCATAGTCATCCGTGTCAAACATCAGGATGTTTTCCTGCGCCTGATTGGGCGGCGAGGCAGGCGGATTGGTGATGTCGGAGCCTGCAGCATCAGCCCCATTTGCAATGTAGGTCTGCTGGCCTCTAGCAAGGAATTCAAGTTCGGTATCGCCATTGGGATTGCTGCGGGCATACGCCTGAAATTCTCCCAGGCTGTTGACGTAGCTGCGCCAGTTATCGTCAGTGCTGCGGCGGGGAGCCACTTCAGCGGGTACGCCATTAAACTCCAGCACCTGGGTTTGCATGTCAAAAAGATTCATGAACAGTTGCCCATTTTGCCGATAGACGCGGACGCGATAGCGATCGGTGGCAAACTCCAGCGCCGTTTCCTGGGTCTGACTGGTACCTCCGGACTGGGTTCCCTGGTTGATGATGAGAGAGGAGGGTTGGGGCGCACTCCCATCGGTGGCGGTCGGAGAGTTGGACGGAGAAGGCTCATCCGCATTGAGTGACGGGATCAATGCGGGTAGGGCGATCGCCCCTTGCCCCATGCTCAGGACAGTCACGCTACCGAGCACACATCCTAACTGTGCAAAGCGTTTCTTGATTAAAGCCGATGGGGTGTTCTGCTGCATGACTAATTCACTGTGGCGATCGCAAGACCAAATAAAACGCGAATAGAACATGGGACATTCCCAAGCCTTGTCAAACTTTATTTTCCTTGAAGCAATCAAAATCTTACATCAAATGTCATGGTTTTTCCATAAATAACGAGTTTTTGAGCAAAGTATTACGCATTAGGCATTATTCACGACTTGGCAAAGTTCTCAAACTCACAACACAAAGATAGGGGTTTGGCGCGCGCTCAGCGCGCGCCAAACCCCTATCTTTGTGTGAAACTTGCCAAGTCGTGATTATTGATGCAGGGACTGACAGTATTCTAAGCCGATTGCCCTTCGATACCCTACGTTTATTGCGTTAAACAACAACATTGAGTAAACGCATGAGCCGTTTGTTATACATGAATTAAGCACCAAGATTGTAAGCACAGAGATTTGGCAACAACGTGCTAAGTCACTGCCTGATCCTGGAGATCTCAATAACTCATTGAGAGGTGACCTTCACTTTCCTATACGGCTCGCCTCACAGGTATGGCAACGCGTCTATAGATTGGGACAATAGATTGGGACAATAGATTGGGACAATAGATTGGGACAATAGATTGGGACAGATTTTTTTTGAAAACTGCGCAGCGTGCAGTGCTCAGAAAAATATCTGTTTTACCCAAGTGCATAGTGCTAGACGCGCTGACAGAACTTACCTTGTTGACTTTATTCCAACGCTGAGGATAGTGCTGGCGAGAAAATTTTTTCTCTAATAAATTTGCTTGATCTGCGGGAAGCAATTCACGTATTGTTGAATCGTCAGTTCTCACGAGGAACAGATAAATTGGTCACTGTGTTCTTGTACCGCAATACAGGCTAATAGCTGTATAGGTCACTCATGGGTCGGCTCCTCACACATGATTCGTTGTGAACGTTTCATTTTTTTGCAAACCTTCATCTTGACGAGATACCTCAATGCCGTCCTTTAAGAGCCTCCCCTTACCAAACATTCGGTTCCCTCGAATGTCCGTTCCTGATAAATCCGTCATTGCCAATGTTTTCGCCCTGACAGCTTTGTTGGGCATACAGACTGCGAGTATTAGTGCGTTAGAGCCTCGAACCCCCAGGTTATCATCCAGTGAACGACTGGCTCAGACTACCGCACAACGAGTTCCAGAAGCCTCCCCATCTGCTGCATCATCCGGTGATCCCCTGAACAGTCCCTTTCCTATTCCCTGGAACTGGGTCGTTGAGATGCAGTCTCAGGCAGTATCCCTGAGCGAACCGCAGATCCGGTATTACCGTAGCCAGGCGCTTGTATCTCCCGATCGTAAATACGCTGCCTACAGCCGCATTCAGATGGAGCTGAGTCCCGATGCGATCGCCCACACCGTGAGCAGTATGCTATTTCTAGAGAATTTAGAAACCGGAGATCTGCAATTTGTGACGGCATCCTCACCTGCCGTTCGCAACCCCAAGATCGATGCTTCGGAGTACGGGCAGCCGGGAATGATTGCTATCCTCATGCCTATTGCCTGGTCTGAAACGGGCGATCGCCTCCTCATCCGGGGGTTTGACTCCATGTTTGGCACCGGCCTTGCCTCAGACTATGCAGTTGTTTGGAACCAGACCGATGGTGCGCTACAAGCAATTGCCCCCAGCAACCTTACCTACTCCAACGCAGTGCTGCTGGGCTGGAGTCAGGCAAACCCTGAGAACGTCCTCTTCCGGGCAGGATTCCTGGGAGATGAGCAGTGGCCCATGGTTGCGGTCAACATGAACAGCTATGCCGTGGCGGCGAGGGATGACCAGCCCGTAGCCTACGGACAGTTGTCAGATGCGTTCTGGGATGGTCCCCAAGCGCGCATCGAGTCCAATTAACAAATTTCAAGCAGAAAAAACCGAACTATACTGCCACAGGCCACGATTTTAATCTTTAAATTTGGGAAATCCTGCGCTGCGCGCAGGATTTCCCAAATTTAAAATTACGTTTATGACCTGGCAGGGTACAGCGTACAGAGACGCTGGGCGATCGCCCGACACCTATTGCCCGACACCTGATAAGGGACTAGCAAGAAAATAAAGTACCCGGAAAAGAGCAGCGGGCTGCGCCCGCTGCTCTTTTC
>CAYXJG010000501.1:0-3343 GCA_964465285.1 uncultured bacterium | reverse complement strand
GCGCGCCCCAAACCCCTCAAACCCCTATTTTTTCGTGAAACTTGCCAAGTCATGATGATTATGTGTCATGACTGATCGTTACACGCGTCTATTGGAGCATTCTATTGATAGCGCGTTCACTGAGGAGATAGCCCTGTGTTCCTGAAAAAAATGAAACTGGCTCAGAAATTCACCATCTTGCTTTTTACAGTGTTTTTAGTGGGTATCCTGGCGAGCGGTGCCGCCCTCGCCACCATCTTGGGCTACAACGCCGAAAACACTGTTGCATCTAAGGCGTTGATGCTGATGGAGACCATGAACTCTGTCCGGAGCTACACAAGCGATCAGATTAACCCAGAACTGAGCGATCGCCTCTCCGTTGAATTTTTGCCTGAGACCGTGCCCGCATATTCTGCCCGTGAGGTGTTCGAGCACCTGCGCACTGACTCGGAGTACAATGCCTTTTTCTACAAAGAAGCGACGCTCAATCCGACAAACCTAAGGGACAAAGCCGATGACTTCGAGGCAGGAATCGTTGAGCGGTTCCGGCAGTCGTCCAGCCTCAATGAACAGCGAGGCTTTCGGTCAACACCCAGCAGTGAGCTGTTTTTCATTGCCCGTCCCATCCAGATTACCCAGCAAAGCTGTTTGGAATGTCATGGGATCGTAGCAGATGCGCCCACCAGTATGATTGAGTTTTACGGCGACCAAAACGGTTTTGGATGGGAGCTCAACGAAATTGTGGGTGCCCAGATGATTTCAGTGCCCGCCAGCCAAGTGCGGAAAAATGCTCGTCAATCCTTTGTGTTGATTATGGGCATCGTCACCATTGCTTTCGCGACAGCGATTTTCCTGGTCAATTTTTGGCTTCGTAAATTTGTTATTCGCCCTCTCAACCGCATGGCGATGGCAGCCGAAGCCATCAGCACAGGTGACATGGAGGCTGAATTTGAGGTGACATCGAAGGATGAAGTGGGCAGCTTGGGCGAAGCTTTCCAGCGGATGAAGATGAGCCTATCGATGGCGATGAGTCGGCTTGAGCGCTATCGGATAGGCCGTCGAGACAATCCCCCAGAGTCATCCCAGTAAGACTTACGCGATTCCTTCCTGCTGCGTGCGAGCGATCGCCCACTCGCAAATGAATTGCAGGCTATTAAGTATCACGACTTGGCAAGTTTCACGCAAAGATAGGGGTTTGGCGCGCTGCGCGCGCCCCAAACCCCTATCTTTGTGTTGTGAATTTGAGAACTTTGCCAAGTCGTGTACTTAAAGGAAGTCCACTGAAGTGAACCAGCAAGACAGGATCATTTGTCAGCGGGTTTGTCGCACTCTGCGTCACCAAACCTTACCGGAACCGTTGACGGAAGTCGTCAGCGGTTTTGGCGTTGGGAATCTCAGCGGCGATCGCCTGCACCAACTGTTGGAGAGTCGCAGGCGTTCCCTGGGCCAGCACATCATCCATCACCATTACTGCCATCGGCCCAATGCACTGGGCTAGTTCGTGCCGACACCGCTCAATAAACTCAGGACTGACGCAAGCTGAGACAGAAGGCTGAGGTGTTGAAGCGTTGGGTGGGGCTGAAGATCGGGCGTGAGGAACTGATCTCTGGTGAGGCGTCACGGTGCTTGAAAAATGGGATGGGGGTGATGTAGACGGAGGCTGAGCAGGGGGTAGATTCGATGACGAGACCGCTGGTGTCTTTATGGGTAGCGGTGCATCTGAATACTGAAGCTGCTGGAGAGCGGCAAGGGCATCCTGGGCAGAGGGATAGCGGTTTTTGGGCTTGTCTGCCAGCATGGTGTCTAAAATGTGGGCAAGGCCGTCGCTGACCTGGACATGCGATCGCCAGTTCCACTCTAGAGACCCCTGATCCATCAGCCGATTGGGCTCTCGTCCCGTCAGCAACACAATGGCGGTGACTCCTAAGGCATACAGGTCACTGGCAGGAAAACACTGCCCCATGCGAATTTGCTCCGGGGGCGCATAGCCCAACTTTCCCGCGAATGAGTGTTCGGAATTATATTGGTTGGAGGGCGACATCTGCCACAGCTCGCTCACCGTTTGCTTCACTAGCCCGAAGTCAATCAGCACAGGCTTGGATTTACCTGTGGGCCGCATAATGTTGTCGGGGGAAATATCTCGGTGAACAATGCCCTTGCCATGAAGATAGCTCAGTACGTTAAGCAGATCCGCGAGCCACTGGATAATTTCTGGTTCTGTAAAGAGTTGCTGCCGTGCCCGGCGATCGCTCAGCATCTGTGAGTAGGTTTGTCCATCAATATATTCCTGCACGATGAATAGCCGATGGTGATGGGTAAACCAGGCAAGAAACTTAGGAATTTGCGGGTGGCTAATCTGATAAAGAGTCTTGGCTTCTCGCTCGAACAGGTCGCGGGACTTTTCTACAACGTAGGTGGATGCGTTAATGGGCAAAAATTCCTTCAAGACACACCAATCATCAAAGCGATGAATATCCTGTGCCAGATAGGTGCGCCCAAACCCGCCCTGGCCCAGTACCCGCTGAATGCAGTAGCGGTTGTAGACAACGTGACCGGGTTCCATGCAATCTGTTGGTGCGGGTGAATTAGAAGGAGTTGAATCGGGTTGATGCTGTTCTTGAGGCTGATGCTGTTCTTGAGGTAGTGGAGAAGCGTATGCCTGAGAAGAGGCGATCGCCCCCGGTCTGCCCTCTGCTGTTCTATTGCCATCGCTGACGGGTGAGGATGTTGGTGCATTCCTCGATGTCACCTGAGAAAGCGATGCCGGGGCGATATGATATGCAGGCACTGTCTCCTGGATGTTCTTAAGCTGTAGAGGGCCAAGATAAATGGCCTGGACAGACAGCCGGGACTTCACCACGTCATGGACGGTCTGCGAGATGCAAACGCCGCCGGGTTCTGCCTGGGTCTGCAGACGGGCGGCGATGTTAACTCCATTCCCCATCACGTCTGATTCACTGAGGAATACATCCCCAAGGTGAATGCCGATGCGATGGCTCAGAGTCTCCTCCGCTGGGAGTTGAGATGCCTGTTCCGCCATCTGCTGCTGAATGGCGATCGCACACTGTACCGCTTGAATTGCACTGACAAAATACATCAGCAACCCGTCGCCTGTGGATTTGAGAACCTGGCCCTCGTGCTGCTCACAACTATGCTGCATGAGCTGTAAGTCTCGATGGATTAAGCCCAGAGTCAGTTCTTCGTCCGCAGACATTCGCGCACTGAACCCCACCCCATCAGTGACAACGATGGCGGCAAGCGCGCGCTGGCCTCGAATCGGCACAATAGATGGTTTTGGCAGCATAGGGCCTCTCAACTTTCTGAACGTTCAGGCATAAAAAATAACAAATTCGCTCTTGATAAC
>CAYXJG010000500.1:2084-3376 GCA_964465285.1 uncultured bacterium | reverse complement strand
TCAGGCAGCCCATTGGATGGCTTGGCGGTTTCAGCTTTTTGAAATGATAGCGGGGTGATGCCTACGCTTTTCTCCGATGGCTGAGCAGTGTTGAGATAGGAACCCGGCGCACGGGTCCAAGGATCGGGAATGGGTTGACCGGGTTTTGTTTTTTCCTGGTCAGGAATCGACAGATTGAGCGGGACAGACCCTTCTTCAGCATTCGAGAAGCCATCTACTTCGGGTGGGGTGAAAATTTCAAGCAGTGAAGGGACTGTGTCCTGAAGGGTAGGAGCAAACACCGAGAACGTCCTTGCTTCGTTGGCACGGATGAAATCATCGGTGGTGGCATGAACTAAATGTGCTAAGTCATGCCAAACCGGATCTCCTTGGGTGTGCTGGCGGGGTGCTTTTTCGGCTGATTCTCCTGCATCTGCTGCCTGCGCAGAACCGTTGGATGGAGGTCGTTCACAATCCTCTGACCTCTCTTCGGCAGTCGAGGGTTGTCGAGCTTCACCAGGCAACAAGATTTCGGGGGAATCAGAAGCGGCCAAGTCTGTCGATTCGTCGTCTTTGACAAGGTGAAGTTTTGGCGGCATGAGCGATCGCCACGGTGAGGGGGGCGTCTTCCCTTGGGGCGGGAAGGCTTCGCTGTTGGGCTGTGACGACGATATCTCTACTGTGGGGGTTGATTCAGTCCCATCAGATGAGTCAGTTTCATCGTGTGACCTATCAGATGGTCTGCTTGCTAAGCTGTTTGCTGAGCTGTTTGATGTTGACATCAGCCCATCGGATGTCTGAGGGGTCGCAGGGGTCGCATTCCCTACCTGGTCTACACTCGTTTCCTGGTTTGTATCTACTACTTGGTGTACATCCATTGCACTGATGTTTTGCAGATCAGTTTCTATCGGCGCACTGATCTCGGATGTATCTAGGGTTGGCTCCTTGGCGATCGCCCCGCTGTCCTCCGATGTTACTGAAAAGGGGTGAGGTCTATCATCCACGGGCTGCGTCAGATCGGTGCTTGCTAATTCTCGAAGCGTGTTGTGAAATTTCGACAAAAATGCGTCCGACCCATTGTGCTGAGCATGGCTGTCGCTCTTTTCGGGGTCTGCTGGCTCCCCGCTATGGGACTGAGCTACGGAAGCACTTTCGGCTGCAAGGCTGTCTGATTTTTGAGCAGACCACGGCTTAATTTGGTCAACCTTTGGAAAAAAGGCTTCCACAAGCTTGGCAGGGTCGGGGCGCTCATCAGATGCACTATTGATTTCAGAGATACCAGTAGCGTCAGCAGCAGTAGTAGCGTCAGCAGC
>CAYXJG010000500.1:0-1984 GCA_964465285.1 uncultured bacterium | reverse complement strand
AGTAGCGTCAGCAGCAGTAGTAGCGTCAGCAGCGTCGGTCAACGATTCAGAACGCTCTGAGCTATCGGAGGAGATGCTCGGCGGAACGGTGGTCTGGGGGAGTACTGTTTCCCTGAGTGGAGTATCAGAGGTTGATGGCATCTCCAAGGAGGGCGACATGGAAGATGAATCTGTTATTCCCTGGTTATCAGGCTGTTCCTCAAAAGGTTGGCCATATCCCACAGCTAAATATTCCGCAGCGGTTTCGTAGCTGGGTGGAGGCACTTCCAGACATTTCTCCAACGCCGATTTGAATTGAAGAGTATATTGCTGCTGGCGAACTAACCGTGCCTTCAGGTCGCCACATTGGGCTTCATGTTGCTGCAACTGAGTCGTCTGGGTTGTAATGATCTGCTGTAATCTCTGGCACTCGCTCTCTAGTTCTGCCACTCGCTTCTGGCTTTCCTGAAGCTGATTGCTGAGCGTCTCCGCCAAAATTTCCTGCCGCTGGTTCGACTGTTGGGCAAATTCGAGCTGATTTAGCAAGTAATTCACCTGCTGGGAAGTTTCGGCATGGCTAGCAGTTTGGGGGGCATCTGCTGGGGTTTCCTCTGGGCGATCAAGTTCAAATTGGAGGGCTTGACGGCTCTCCTCCAGAGTATTCTCTAGTTCAGCGATGCGGTTCTGTAGTTCGTGGTTGCGCTGATTCGCTGCCTGGATAAGCTGGATCAATCCTTCTGGTGACTGCTTTTTTGGGAGAGGAAACGATGGGGGCATGGCTGATTGTCCTGGATTAGCGCCTCCCGGGGTGATTCGTATTGAGGGAGCAGCCTTTTTTGCCATTGCTTGTTTGTATTGCTCTTGCCGTTGACTAACGTCTGCGTTGATGACGTTGGGAAATTCAACCGTTTGCCACCCCGGAACTGCCTTTGGAGATGACGGCTGGGCAGCAGCCGATGCTGAATGCTCAGACGGAGTCTTGGGTGTGGCTCCCGAACGCTCGGCGTTGTGATCTGAGGATGGGTTTTGAGGCATTGGGCGTTCATTCATGGCACGTCAGCAAAGACATCAGCAGGAAAGATATAAGTAGATTGATATTAATAACCTCAACCTAGAAACCGGGGGAGCGCCCCGGCGGGGCGCTCCCCCGGTTTCTAGGTTTTGAAGTTATTTATGCTGGGTTACTTCAGCGAGGCGATCGCCCGGTGTGCGATATTCACTTGGAGAATTTTAGATACGAACTCGATACTAAACTAAGGCGGCGATCGCCCATTTCCTTAACAGAAACTAGGGCATTAAAATCAGCATCATACCCATTTTTTGATGAATCTGCCCGTAATTTAATAAATTCGCTTGAAAAAGGGTGAGCCGGTCACTTTTTAACTCATGTTTCCCATGAAAATTCCACGTCAACAAGTTAGAAATGCAAACTAAATAAGGCTTGTCGTTTAAGCCGGGATACTGGGGCGCTGAGCGCCCCAGTATCCCGTTAAATCATTCCCGGCTTAAGTTATAAGCCCTAAATAATGGGAACTCAATGATGATTAGGCAGGCGCAGCCCGGCCAGCAATCAACACGACTTGGCAACGTTCTCAAATTCACAAGGAAAAAACAGGGGTTTGGGGCACGCAGAGCGCGCCCCAAACCCCTGTTTTTTCCTGAAACTTGCCAAGTCGTGAATCAAAACAAAATCCATCAATGTGCAAAAGGGAGATACTTCCGTCTGACCTTGTGTTATCGCATATTTTCGATTTGATAACAATTGTTAAGGAACTTGTAAGACAATAAAGGATCATAAGAGGGGCGGCAGGCGCAGCCCGCCGCCCCTCTCCTCCGGTATCTTTAATTTAACCGCAGATCCCTCAGTAGTGAGCAGAACTATAGCGCTGTGCAAGCGCATTAAGTGCAATGTGTTGAACTAATTGCACACCGCTATGATTATAAAATCCGTAAGAGAATGTTTGAAAAGTATTTGATAACACGCTGGAACAATACTGATCCCCCT
>CAYXJG010000499.1:2111-3403 GCA_964465285.1 uncultured bacterium | reverse complement strand
AGCGCGCGCCAAACCCCTATCTTTGCGTGAAACTGGGATGCACTCTTGGGTTTCGGGGAATATATACCTCATCTATGTCGGGAGGTGGCGCTTTCCACATGGGAAAACGCCACCTCTCAATATGGTTTGGGGTTAGATGGGGATTGGGTATACCCTTATTTCACGGTGTACAGCATTACCGTAGACGATCGCCCTATTCAGCAGGTTGAGCGACAGCGATCGCCGCTGCGGCTGTGTCTTCGGGAGCAGCAGGTTCCCCAGGAGAAGTTCCCCCTGAGCCAACAGCTGTTGCTACCTCGATACCAAACTGCTCAAAAATAACGATAGGGTCTCCCCCAGGATTCATGCTGATGCGCTTTACTAGCACTTCTCCGTTCGACAAAAACTGTCCTTCTCGCACATATCGGCTGTGGGGTTCGTTCGGTGCATCTACGATGGCGTAGGGAACGTTGCCAAGCTGCACAACACCCGTCACAGCGATCGCCTGGGCTAATTCAGGAACCGGAGGCGGTGGGGCAATGGGCGGAATCGGCTGCTGTCCGGGTTGCGTAGGCACAAGATCAGGGATAGGAGCCAAGCCTCCCTCGTCTAGCTCACCCTCTTCAAGGTCGCTCACTGGAATATCAACGACAGGAGTGGTAGGAAGAAGAGCAAAGGGGTCTGACCGCTGTCGAGCCACCTCCTCTGCCCGTGCATTAGGGTCAGTAGATGGAATCAAGTCGAGGGGGAGATTCCCTACTGCCGTTTCTGCGCCCTCTACGACAGGGTCGTCAAAGGTTTCTCCTTCGCCAGGTTGAGCCGCACCATCTGTAGGCTGTACCCCTTGCCCTGGCTGCTGGGCTTGCTCTTCAACTGACTCAGGAGTAACAGGTTCAGTAATGCCTTCTGGAAGCTCGGGTTCATCCCCTCCGAAGAAGTTACAACCGCTTATCCCGGCAGCAATCAGGGCGATCGCAATATATCTGGATGTGTGACGCATCCTCAGCACCTCAACTACCTTGATTAAATCAAAACAAAATGTTTTCTATCGGTTGAGTAAACATTGCCTGCCCAAGGTTGGGAACTAGAGTTTTCTCTGCGGGGAAGATTTCAGTCCCAATCTGGAGCAGGCTTAGATTAAGTAGGTGAGTCCAGTTAACCATAAACTGTAAGACCCTGCACTGCTCGCTGCGCAGGCAGCGTGGGGTCTTAGAGCTGATTCTTAATTGTGCCAAGCTACCCAACCCTATCTTAACGACTCAATTTTATGATTTAGCTACTCTTTCCAGTGTTTAATGTTCCAGTGTTTAATG
>CAYXJG010000499.1:0-2011 GCA_964465285.1 uncultured bacterium | reverse complement strand
TTCCAGTGTTTAATGTTCCAGTGTTTAATGGCTGAATCCTATCTGGTCTCTATTAAGCAGCATCATTGCCTACGGTACCTAATCTATTCGTCTCCAATACTGTACGCGAAGTTCTGTAAAATCTGCACCTTTTGGGTGCATTTTTCTTTGCCATAACGGAGCAAGACAAGCATTCAACGAGAAATTGCTAGGTCAACACTGACTGGAGCAATACTTCCTAGAGCAATCCTAAATGAAATGTGAGAGTTGGGGCGGGCTGCACCCGCCCCAACTCTCACATTTCATTTCACAAATCACTTAGAAACGCTATAGAGCAATACTTACTGGAGCAATGCTTACTGGGGCAACGAGAAAGGGAATGTTTCGACTGGGCTAGCATCATCGACCGTGCCCGTTAAAGTCTGAACCTCGCCCTGAACTAATAAGCGAACTTCAAAACTGATAGGGCCACCTCCAGCACAGCGTTGGAATAGATTCACCTGGACTTCGTAGTTCCCTTGAGGGGCTTCAGAGGGAGGCCAAAAAATATTCTCAATGGGTGTCCCGGTAACACTGCTAAAGCATCCTGCGTTAGCATCGACATCAAGTTGTCCACCCGAAGACACGGCAGGATTGTAGTACGCAACCGTATTACCCGTGGGGTCAATGACAGCTAGGTCTAAATCATCAGTCGTTGCCCACCGCAGGGTCACCTGGATATCGCCCGTCCCCAACTCAGGTTCTTGACCGGGCTGAACTGGCGGTGTAGTTGACACAAAAACCTCAGGTTGCGGGCAGATGTCGGACAGATCGCGGAGTTGACCGATACTGTCAACCATGAAGCACCCTTGCCTCTCTTGGGAAAATGCAGGGCGATCGCCCTTAATCAGAAGAGGAGCGGCGATCGCAGCAGAGATAAGTACTGTTAATTGCAATAACCTTTGCATGAGCTTAAGAAGAATAAACAGTTTGAATCGAACAGTTTTGGTGGAAATGTAGGTCAGTGTCGATAATATGCTTCACATTCTCAATAATCCAAATTCTAGGGCCTTTATTAGGCCGTTGAGTATTTTCTAGATCGAGACAGCTAGATTCAGATAATCACCGACTATCAGGGAGCATCCTTCGTTTGCAAATTCCTAATGTTTGCAAATGATCGCACTTGGTTTGTCGGATCAGTGTGCTTTGTTCACTATCCAACAGGGTTGAAATGTTCTCGCACAGGAACAAGAATTGAATAATTTGAATCAAATTTTGTTTATGCAGCGCAGTAATATCGCGCCACCTTGACAGAATTGGATGCTATTAATACTTGTCACTTAGGTGAAATTTGGTAGTAATATCTTATTAATCAGTATTCCCTAAAATTAAACGATGAGTCGCATCTTCAACTGATTTCTTCTTAAAAACAAAGAGTTTGAAGATACGTAACGGGAGCATCCCACTTTTGCAAATTGATTCATTTTGTTTTGTTGGGTGGGCAGGTGCAGCCTGTCCACCCGACAAAAATGGGATGCAGCCTAGGTAACTCCTTTGTAGCGATATGGGCTTGTAATTTAAGCCGGGAAATCCTGGATGGGCAAGAAACCAGAATCTAGGAGTCAGAATTCAGGAGGGAGCTGGCTTCTGGCTCCTGTCTCCTGAATTCTATCCTTGGGAAAGCTTCCCGCCTTGAGGAATACGCCGCGATATGTAAACTCATGATGTGTCATGCAAACATTGCCGGGTTACCAAATGGGTAAGGGCATCACGGCCCTTGCGCACTGCTACATTAGTGTGCAAATTGATTAAGCACACCCAACCTTTGTTAGGGGGCGACGCTCAGCGTCGCCCCCTAACATCCTGCACTTAACACGTTTGCACAGCGCCATATATGTAGGGATCTATCATGCAAAGATTTATAGTGCTTTGCAAGCGCATTATGTACAGCACAGGTGAGGGGCGGCGCTCCACGCCGCCCCTCACCTGTGCTTAATCAACTTGCGTATACGACTTGGCAAGTTTCACGCAAGAATAAGGATTTGGGGCGCGC
>CAYXJG010000498.1:0-3412 GCA_964465285.1 uncultured bacterium | reverse complement strand
TAAAGAGGACAGCAAAATAATGTGGAGATGGCGTGATGCGATAAGGCGTAGGGGAATAGGCAGGTGGATTTAGCGATAGGACCTGATGTCCTTCATGATGTGCTTATGGTTTAGTCTGATGGAATGCGGGGGAGGGCAAAGCGGAAAAGGTCGTAGGTGCCAGATTTTTGAATCATATCGTGGCGGTGGGGAGCAGGAGTAATTTCTTGCAAGATTTCCTGGGACCCCAGAATCAGCGCAGAGGTTGTGGTTCCTCTGGGGGCGGATTGGTGTTGCTGCCGGACATGGGCGATCGCCGCCCCAGGGCTATAGATATAGGTCACAGGCTGCTGAGCATAAAACACCACGCTGGGCTTTTTGAAACCTACCATGATGAGTTCTTCCCCAGGTCGCTGCACCTGAACGGCAGTTTTAGCCAGTTGGCGTAGAGGGTGCTGGCGCAGGCCATCGGTAATGGTGGCGGCGGGGACTAGGGTCACAACGACAAAGGCTGCGATACCTATCAGGTTGAAGACCCATGTCCATTGACTTTGCTTGCGCCAGAGGAGGAGCAGGGAGGCGATCGCCACGGCGAACCAGACGCCTCCTCCAAACCACAACACCCTTGATTCTGCTATTACGTCTGGCAGCGTCGGCATTGTAGGGTCGCTGCCCATCCAGTTCACACTGAACATAACAATACCTGACAGCACCAGCATGAATCCGGCATTGGTAGCATTGCTAATGATGAGTCCCCAGGAGGGGATAGGACGGGTCATCTGGTCACTCCAGAGGAGCGCCACGAGCAGAGCAGAGGCAGGCAACAGGGGAATAGTGTAGCTGGGCAGTTTCGTGACAGAAGCCGTAAAGAAGACGAATACCACCACAACCCAGACCACGGCAAATAGCCCCAATTGCCCGGCGCGGGGTTGGCGCTGCCACTCAGCACGCCGCCAGAACCGGGTGCGGGCGATCGCCACAGGCAGGTGAATCGACCAGGGAATAAACCCAATGAGCACCACGAGAAAGTAGAAGTACCAGGGAGCAGAGTGATTGTTGACTACGCGGGTAAACCGTTCGATGTTGTGATACCCGAAGAAGTTTGCAATGTAAGACTGCCCGTGGTGCTGCACGATGAGAATGTACCAGGGCAGGGTGATTCCCAGGAAAAGAATACTGCCCGGAATGAGCTGCATCTCTCTCGCGACGACGCGAATCTGTCCTGTGTAGGCGACAAAGGTGGCAATGATGAGTCCTGGCAGGATGATGCCCACAGGCCCCTTTGCCAATACGGCGAGGGCAGAGAGGCCATAGAAGCTGAGGTACCAGGCTCGCTGTTTTCGGGGTGCGTTGGGTTGGGCGTAGCCGCAAAAAAATGCCAGCAGCGCTGTCCCGATGCAGCCCGTAAGCAGCATGTCAGACACCCCGATGCGACCCCACACAATGGTCTGCAGATTAAGGGCGATCGCCCCTGCCCCGATGAATGCAGCTAGTCGAAGTTGGTGGCTCGTCTCCTCGGGTAGATAGGCATTCACATCGGCTCCTTGAGCCTTGGCAGGAACCGAAAACCCAAATCGCCCCAAGGTATAGAAGCCCAGCCCCATCAGGGCGATTGCTGCCAAGGCTGAGGGCAATCGCACGGCAAACTCATTAACCCCAACTGTTTGATAGGCGATCGCCATGAGCCAGTAAATCAGCGGCGGCTTGTCAAAGCGAGTTTCTCCATTGAAATAGGGAGTTAGCCAGTCTCCAGTGACGGTCATCTGCCGGGCGGCTTCGGCAAATAGCGGCTCCGTCTCATCAACCAGGCCGATAGCCCCAAGCTTCCACAGAAACGCTATCCACCCCACCACCACCACCCAGGCGATCGCCACGCAGGGGGCGATTCCAGGCCGCTGGTCAAGGTAGGAAAAGATGGGTTTGAGCCAATAGGTAGGCGATAACGAACGAAGCGACACGATGTAGCACTAACGGGAGCAACAGTCACTCAAGATTATCATTAACCCGCAAAATTAAGACCCATTCGCTAGTCTCTCTGTTCCACCGAGGAAAGTCCGTGTCTCCGACAACGTAAGGCCCCCAATAGCGTTGAGAACCGTCCTGGGCAAACGCTGTAATCACGTCCCCCCGCTGAATGGCAAGCTCCGCATCGGGCAACCCCAAGACCAGGCCACGGGCCGATCCCTCGCCGGGCACAAAGTCCCAATGAATGGGTTCCCGATAGGATGATGCCGCAGGATTCGTGGCTGTAGATTCTGTAGACGCATCTGATTCCTGGCCTCCAACTGGGTGCTGGGAGAGGATGGCTACCCGCACAGGATGAATGGTCTGGTTGCTGACCCGTAGGTTTCCTGGTGAGACTGGGGCGGCTGCCTCTGTCTCGCTGACAGATGTGTTAGGGATAGCCACAGAAGGGGGCAGAGATGCTGTATCGGACTCGGGCAACTCCAGAGCCGGCTCAAAGTCATCCGGGGTGATGGGATCTGGGACGGGATGAGCGCTTCCGCTGGCCGTTTCGCCAGATGCGGAGGACTCGATATCGGGGGAAGAAGGGCGATCGCCCGCAGCCGTCTCAATAGTAATTTCAAGACTCTGGGCAAGAATCACCAGTAAAACCCCGATTCCAACGATAGCTCCCACCACACTCATCACCAGCACACTGGGACGACGACTGAGTGATGTGCTTTGGGGACTCTGTTCTTTCACCACGTTTTAGTACTCCTGGTGGCGAATGTGCCACCCTGAATCGACTGCCTACCCTTCAAAGAGTCACCAATCGGGATGTCAAAACTTCCCCAATCCTAATATCAGGTTTGGTTTAGAATGAGGTGTCAATAGCTGGCATGATCTACTGGCATGATCTATTGCTGTAATGCCAGTTTTATCCATGTCTTTCAATGGTTGGCAATGCAAGATACCCGCCTAAACAGCCTAGTCAATCGCTCGATTCAACGGCTGACGCTTTGGCTAGAAAATCCCTGGAGACGCCTTTCTCTTATTGTAATTGGACTGCTCTTTGGTTACTTTATTGCTAATGTAATCGCAACAGTTGCCGGGCAGACCGCCGATCTGGATGTAATCGTCTCCATCATCATGCTGGGCTTTACAGAATTTGTTAGCTGGGTAGTATATGGCACCCGACGGTCAGGCGGTGGGAATCAGCAAGAGCCCCGCCAGCGTTTTCTAGGCGTCGAGTTACTCAACGCCATTAAAATTGGCGTGATCTATGGCTTTTACCTGGAAGCCTTCAAGCTGGGCAGCTAATCTACAGGGAGCATCCCATTTTGCGGATCGCCCACCCTGCAGGAAGAGCAAAGCTCTACATCCCCCAGCCTCTTCTCTCAATACGACTTATTGCGGTGTGCAAATTGGTTAAACACACGACTTGGCAAAGTTCTCAAATTCACAACGCAAAAGCAGGAGTTTGGGGCGC
>CAYXJG010000497.1:0-3436 GCA_964465285.1 uncultured bacterium | reverse complement strand
CTGGTTTAGATCTGATTCTGGTTTAGATCTGATTCTGGTTTAGATCTGATTCTGGTTTAGACCATTGACTGAGTATGATTGCTGATGATAGTAGCTAATCCTGGGATGGCAGCTTCTACATCTGTTTTGACAGACTTCCGCAGTTTGGTGTACGACGAGCGGACAATTTTATTCTTCGACTTTTCAATCCGAGCATCGGTAATGCTCAAAACCTGATCCGCTGCCACCGAAGAATTCTGAGAGAGGTGCGCAACGGGATCACCTGCTTGAAGTCCTTCTTGCCACAGGGGATCAAGAGCGCGAAATGTCTCGGGAATTAAACTTTCGAGCGCGCTGGGAATGTAGCTTGGCCCAATGCTTTTGACGACTCCATAGGTTGCTTTGAGCGCTATGCCGGAAATACCAGATTTACTCGAAACCCGAGCATTCATAAGCTGCATGCAGTCCTGAGCAATTTGTGCACGAGTTGCTTGATCTTGTACAGTTTCGTGAAGTCCCATAATGTTTTGCTTATAGAGAACTCGCGTAACTACTCAGCCTCTTAGCTCATCCCTCATCCCCCAACCCCTTCTCCCAGGACGGGAGAAGGGGAGCCGGAAAGCCTTGCCGATTCTGCCCCACTCTGCGAGAAGCAAGCTATGCCCATTTTTGGGAGAGGGGGATCGTTAGCGTAGCCTGCCCAGAGGGCTTGGGGGTGAGGGCCGAGCACGGTAGCTCTGCTCGAGCGAGATTTAGGGCGAGGGTCAGTCCAAGTTTTGAGGCGAACTGAGTAGTTACGAATGATTTATAGCGCTTTGCAAGCGCATTAAGTACAGCACAGGAGAGGGGCTGCGCCCGCCGCCCCTCTCTTGGTATTTTATTTTCTTGCAAGTCTTCAGGTTGGAGTGGAGTGGCACTGTCGCGCCACTCTACCCAAGATTGACTCTCACTGAACCCTTAATCCTAAACTGCCGTTCCTTGCATCTCTATTGTTATTGATTCTGGAACAGTCCGATTGTTTCCCGCCAGTGGTTTGGCATTCCTTAACAGAATGATGAATTTTCTGCCACGACTTGGCAAAGTTCTCAAATTCACAACACAAAGATAGGGGTCTGGCGCGCGCGGAGCACGCGCCAAACCCCTATCTTTGTGTGAAACTTGCCAAGTCGTGTTCTGCTGTGGATTGGGGCCTAAATTTCGTAGGCATCATGGCGTGGACATGCTGAAACAGTGCTGTGCTGCTTCTCCTAGAAGGGCACTAAATCAGGTGAACCAACGCTTCAATGAGACTTTGATTTTGAGCGTCAGTCCCTACGGTGATGCGAAGATTTTGGTTGAGCCCTGAATGGTTAAAGTATCGCACCAGGATGCCCTTTTCTTTTAAGGCCAGGTAAATCTCTTCAGCATTCCCATTCGGCGGCGTGACTAGCAAAAAGTTGGTCTGTGATGGTGGCACTTCAAAGCCTAGCTGTTTCAGATCATGAGTGAGGTTTGTGCGAGATGCCTTTACTTTTTCAGCGCAGGCATTTTTGTACGCCTGATCCCGCATGGCAGCGGTTCCCACAGCACAGGCGATCGCATCAATGTTATAGCTGTCTTTTACCTTGAAGAACCCACTCAGCAGGGCAGGATTGGCAATACCAAAGCCCAGGCGTAAGCCAGCCAGAGAGTATCCCTTGGAGAGGGTGCGGCTAATGATGACATTATTGAATTCTTGCACCAGCGGTAGAGCCGAACAGTCAGCAAAGTCAACATACGCTTCATCGACTAGCAGCACTCCAGATAATCGGGACGCAAGTTCCCGTAAATCATCATTGGCTACCACATGACCGGACGGGCTGTTGGGTGAAGCAATAAACGTCACGGCCCCGTTGGCAGCAGCTAACGCATCAATGGGAAGCAGGTTATTGTCTCCGTAGGGAACTTCGACGACATCGGCAGGCTGAATCTCTGCAAGGGTTTTATAGAGCACATAGGTAGGCGTGGGATAGACGACCCGACGGCGATCGCCCTCCGCACAGGAACGCAGCACCACGCTCAGAATCTCATCGCTGCCGTTGCCCGCAATCACCCAGTCCATCGGCACATTGAACACATCGCTAATGGCCTGCCGAAAATCATTGGCGAAGGGGTTGGGGTATCGGCGCAGCCACTCACTATCAATGTTTCGTAATACCTCCAGGGCAGCGGGAGAGGGGGGGTAGGGATTTTCGTTGGTATTCAGCTTCAACACACCGCTGCCAGGTTTAGGCTGTTCACCAGGCTTGTAACCCGCCATCGCGTTAATGTTAGGGCGAAAGTAGCTGCTCATAGAACCGTAAACGTATGCTCGAATGTCCTATTCATCTTACAATCAGAGCCTACACGACTTGGCAAGTTTCACGCAAAGATGGGGGTTTGGGTGGAGAGTGGGAGGCTGTAGCCGCTACCCCCATGCAATGCGTTAGGCTCCCGTATCGATGCAAGCTTACCGGGCCGTAGGGCTGACTATAGGATTGTCGGCGGTATCTGCGAATTTCTTTTCCCATTTGTAGTAATTGGCTTTTGCCTCTTGGGCCAGGGGAGAAAACGCAAGTATCTGGGATACTGTCCAGTTCACCAGCGACATGGGGAAACGAAACGGACGGGCAATGTCAAGGAAGAGAATAGCGCGGTAGCCATCAGTTTCATTCCACACCTGATGGGGATAGGTGTCGTCAAAAATGAGGCTCTTGCCTTCCTCCCAATGGGCAAACTGGTCACCCACCTGAATGCGACAGGCTTCCTTGGGTTCCGGCACCTTTAAGCCCAGATGATATCGAATCAATCCCTTGTGCTTACCCGTATGAAGGGGAATATGCTTACCAGGACTCAAAATCGAGAAGAAGGCCACTTTCAGTCCTGGAATCTTTTTCAGTAATTTCCAAGTTTCAGGACAACGCTCACAATTTTTCTTCGCTACGAAGCCAAATGCACAGAAGTAGTAGGTTTTCCAGCCATCATCAGGACTAATGCGCTGCTGCCGGGGCATAATGTCTTGAAAATTAGGCAAATCCGTCACGTGCTGAAACACTCCCTCCAGCTCATCCCGAATGACTGTCCAGTTGGCCTCCAGATCATCTGCCCAGGGGAACTGGTCATTTGAGAAAAAAGTAGAATCTCCGACTAGCGAATACTCTGGCACCATACTCTCCAGCTTTTTGATGATGGGCGTATTCACAATCACTCGAACCCAGTCCGCCATAGTTAAATTTCACTCCCCGTACAGGCATCCAGAAACATGATGATACGTGGATTCATTAAAGCCGTCAAAGCCACTTGTGCCTATCCAGCAATGCTCATTTTGGAAAACTTCACGCCCTATAGGCGCTCACTTGTATCGGTTTAGGGAGCAAAAAGGTCGCCTCAGACGACCTTTTTGCTCCCTAAATTTCCGACTTGGCAAGTTTCACGCAAGAATAAGGGTTTGGGGCGCGCG
>CAYXJG010000496.1:0-3458 GCA_964465285.1 uncultured bacterium | reverse complement strand
ACCAAGCCGCTGAACTCTTCATTAAGTGTGCGGCACTCAATCGCATGATCCAAATTGCTAAGCCTGATAGCGTTAAAGTCGAAGCTTAAATCTCAGAGGTGCCCAGGGAAAAGTCTGCCCCTTATCTTATTCATGCAACAAAGCCCTTAGGAATGAGCATTAAATAACCTGACCCAAACTTTGGTGGCGCGGCCTGGCAATGCTGCGCCACCAAAGTTGAATTTTATTTAATCCTCGTTGCTTAAATCCGTTTAGGGAAGCGCTGTATCAAAAACCGTAACCTGCCAACTATCCTGAGTTCCCGCCCGTAGAGTTGAAGAGTAATCCAGGTTGCTCCTCCCTGGGTTACGCCACTCTTCCCCTTTCGTTTACCCAAGGCTATCAAGCAGGAAATTCTTATGCGTACGTCATCTTTGATGCTGAGTCTGTTCGCTGCCGTAGGAGCTGCGGCTTCTGGGGCGATCGCCACCGCTCAGTACGCCCTGGGGGCAGGCCCCTCACCCGTCAGCACAGCAGTTCCCTCTCCCCTGCCCCCAGCCTCATCTCTAGAGGCGTCCAGTGCTCCACTCCTCGCATCCATGATGGGAACCCCCGGCTTCGGCATTCAAACCAGCCAGCCTTCCGAAGCCGCCCCCGTTGCCCAGGGAGAGGATCGGCAAGAACTCGATGCAGAGACCCTTCAGGCATACCAAGACTACCGCCAGGTGATTGAGCAGACCGTCAACATGGTCCATGACGGGGAGGCCCAGTCCCTTGCAGATCAGTACGGGCTGAATGTCCTCAATGTCACCTGGGAAGACACAGGGCGCTACCACAACTCCGCCGTCGGCCCCAACATCAGCGACATGACCATCCAGGTACAGCAGCAAAACCCAGAAACGGGTGACTATTCCCTCCACCTCATGCCCGTCATTCGGTATCCCAACTTCACTGACCATTCCGCCGACATTCCCATCGGCCAGTTCTACGTCGCGGTGGGAAACGAGCAGGGTGACGACCTCCAGTCGGCGTCCCTGGAGGAACTGTTGGGCAATCTTCGTCAGTATTTAAGCGAACCGGATTCCTGGGCAGGACGAGAAACCTCCCTGCTGGCAGACCGTGATACCCATGTGCTGGTGAGTGCTCAGGCATGTTTCTTACCTGTGCCGCCCCAGGGCATGGCTGAATTCAACCCAGTGCTATTTAATTACCAGTCTTATCCTGGCGATCCAGCCGTGCTGACCATCCTTGCTACCCGTGAAGGTACGAGCGTGACGGTTATCGACAATCAGCGGGACGCCTTTGATGCCGGACAGATCTGGGGACAGCGCCTCTTTTTCAACAAAAATGGCGATCGCGCCAGCCTGACAGGACAGCGCATCAGTGACTTCATGGCAGACAATCCTGACGCGGGGACAGGTTCCACCGCCCCCAACACCATCGACGACGAACGTGGCCTGAATATGGTGATGCTGATTCAGGTTCCCCTCCGCCAGAGAAATCCCATGTCCTTCGGCATGGCTGAGGACAGCGCGGTCATGGCCCCAGCGCCAACGATGCAGGCTGAAATCGCCCGGTCTAGCGATGTCGAGGCAGCGGTCATTGGACATGGCGAGGTAGAAGGGCCATTTACCGAAATCGATAACTTACCCATTGAACGCGATCCAGACTTTCCCATTCGCGTGACGGTGCAGTTCTACAAGGCCACCAGCAACGGGGTCGTGTCTGAAGCAGACATGCAGCAGATCCGCCAGCAAATTGCGCGGGTTTACTCTGAAGCAGACTACGTGGGAAGTCTGGTGGTTGATGGATTAACGGGGCGTCCCACAGAATATGACGGCCTCTATGAGGAACCGGAAACCTGGTGGGAAGAATTCTGGCAGCGCTATAAAGAACGGATGGGGCGATCGCGCGAAGATGCCCTCAACCTGTGGCGACAGCTCATTGAGCAAGATGCCGAGTCTTAACGCTCCATCAGGATTGCGGACTGAGCTTGCTGCCCCTCCCGTCCGGAATTTTCTTAGTGTAGCCCACTGATTGAGGGGCCTCCTGATTGATATGATGCGGATCACCATCGTTGCCAAATCTATCAACCCGCTATGCAAAATCGACCCTCTTCCGTGTCACTCCCCCCGACCACTTTGGATGCGTTTTGGATGCCCTTCACGGCAAATCGCCAGTTCAAGGCAAATCCTCGTCTGCTGGTATCTGCCCAGGGCATGCACTATACCAGCCATGATGGTCGGCAAATTCTGGACGGCACCGCTGGACTTTGGTGTGTCAATGCAGGCCACTGCCGCCCCAAAATTGTCGAAGCAATTCAGAAGCAGGCTGCCACACTGGACTATGCACCGACCTTTCAGATGGGACATCCCGCACCGTTTCACCTGGCAGAACGCCTTGTCCAACTCGCCCCCGACGGCATGAACCACGTATTTTTTGCCAACTCCGGGTCAGAAGCGGTGGACACCGCCCTGAAAGTGGCGATCGCCTATCACCGAGTCCGGGGCGAGGGCACACGGCAGCGGTTGATTGGACGGGAGCGAGGCTACCATGGGGTCGGGTTTGGGGGCATCTCAGTCGGGGGCATCGGCGGCAATCGCAAACTCTTTGGCAGCTTACTGACTGGCGTGGATCACCTGCCTCATACTCATAGCCTCCAGCACAACGCCTTCAGCCACAAGCAACCGGACTGGGGCGCACACCTGGCAGACGAGCTGGAGCGCATTGTCGCGCTCCACGATGCATCCAACATTGCAGCGGTCATTGTCGAACCTGTGGCGGGGTCTACAGGTGTCCTCGTCCCCCCTAGAGGCTACTTAGAGCGGCTGCGCGATATCTGCACCAAACATGGTATCTTACTCATCTTTGATGAGGTGATTACCGGATTTGGGCGACTCGGCACCTGCTTTGGAGCCGATTACTTCGGCGTCACGCCTGATATCATCACTGTCGCCAAGGGCATCACCAATGGCACCGTACCCATGGGGGCGGTGTTGGTCACACAAGAAATCTATGATGCCTTTATGCATGGCCCTGATCAGTCTATTGAATTTCCCCACGGCTACACCTACTCAGGTCACCCCCTGGCTTGTGCAGCGGCGATCGCTACCCTCGACGTGTATGCAGAAGAGGGCTTGTTCGACAATGCTGCAACCCTTGAGGATTACTGGCAGGAGGCCGTTCACTCACTGCGGGAGTCCTCCCACATCATCGATATTCGCAATATCGGCATCGTCGCAGGCATCGAACTGGAGGCGTTTCCGGGTAGTCCCACTAAGCGAGCCTATGAATGCTTAGTCCGCTGTTTCGAGGAGGGGTTGTTGATCCGAACCACTGGAGACATTATTGCCCTTTCACCACCGCTGACGCTCCAGAAAACGCACATTGACCGGATGATTAGCATTCTAGCCGATGTGCTGAAAAGTCTTTAGGACACGACTTGGCAAAGTTCTCAAATTCACAACGCAAAAATAGGG
>CAYXJG010000495.1:0-3460 GCA_964465285.1 uncultured bacterium | reverse complement strand
CTGGTCTACACGACTTGGCAAGTTTCACGCAAAAATAGGGGTTTGGGGCGCGCTCCGCGCGCCCCAAACCCCTATTTTTGCCTTGTGAATTTGCCAAGTCGTGCCACCACTCAGGATTCGTCAAACCCAGCATCTGATAAGTAGGTCGGTACTAATAAACTCAACTTAAAAACCGGGCGATCGCCCCCTCCCCGCCAAAAACAGCGACGACAGCCCCTAAAGCTGATCTATGAGCTGATCTATGATTAGAGCCTCAATCCAAAATCCAAAATCTAAAATCCAAAATCGAATCATCCAAAATCCCCATCAACGCCTCCAGCGATCTGTTCTATGCTGGAACGTGAGCCGTACACCTAACCGAGCCATGCAAATTTATCTGGACTATAGCGCTACAGCTCCCACGCGACCAGAGGCGATCGCCCTTATGCAAGACGTGATAGCTGATCAATGGGGCAATCCCTCTAGCCTGCACCAGTGGGGCGGACGATCTGCCACCGTGGTGGAACGGGCACGGTTTCAGGTGGCTGACCTGATTTGCGCCACGGAACCAGAGTCCATTGTCTTCACCTCTGGGGGGACGGAAGCTAATAATCTTGCCATCATGGGGGTAGCGCGGCAGCATCGTATTCCCCAACACATCATTATTTCCAGCGTAGAGCATTCAGCGATCGCTGAACCAGCTTACCTGCTCGAACAGTGGGGCTGGGACGTAACCCGACTCCCCGTGAACCGCCAGGGACGCATCAATCCCCTGGACTTGCAAGCCGCTCTGCGTCCTAACACCGTCCTCGTTTCCATCATCTACGGGCAAAGCGAAATCGGCACCCTGCAACCCATTGAGGTGCTGAGTCAGCTCACGCGAGAACACGGTGCCCTGTTCCACACCGACGCGGTGCAAGTGGCGGGGCGGCTGCCCATCAACGTGCAGCAGTTGCAGGTGGACTTGCTTTCGCTCTCCAGTCACAAACTCTATGGCCCTCAGGGAGCGGGTGCCCTCTACATTCGCCCTGGGGTCAGCCTGACGCCCCTGTTCGGTGGAGGAGGGCAGGAATTTGCGATGCGGTCGGGAACTCAGGCGGTTCCAACTATTGCTGGGTTTGGCATTGCCGCCGCTCTCGCCGTCGATGAGATGGACGAGGAACCCCCCCGGCTAAAACGTTTGCGCGAGCGCCTCTTCTACCAGCTTGCCGATGTGAAGGAATTGGTTCCCACGGGCGATCGCATCCACCGCCTGCCCCACCACGTTAGCTTCTGCATCGACCACGCCGACGGAGAAAAGCTCAGCGGTAAAACCCTGGTGCGCCAGATGAATTTAGCAGGCATCGGCATCAGTGCGGGGTCTGCCTGTCACAGCGGCAAACTGTCACCCAGCCCCATTTTGAAAGCGATGGGATACGGCGATCGCCATGCCAAAGCAGGCATCCGACTTACCCTGGGGCGGCACACCACCGAGGCAGATGTGGACTGGACGGCAATGGTGCTGAAGCAAGTGCTGGAGCGGGTGTCGCCAACTATAGCACTGACGCAGGATGGATTGACGCTGGTTCGCTGAAGTTGACTAACATGCAGGCGGCCTGCTTGGCGGCATCCCGGAAGGGGAGCAACACCATGTCGGCTCCAGCGTCTAGCAAAATGTCTGCATCCTGCTGGTTGTGGCTGGTCAGTGCCACTTGTCCTCTGAAATCATGGCTTTTCAAGGTGTGAAGCAGAGACAGTCCCATGGAGTAATTGGGCAAGGTGCTGACGACCCATTGGGCGTTCTCCAGGGGTAGCAAACCCTTCAGTTCCGGGTCATCAGCATCGCCATAGAGGGTGTGAAATGACCCCCAAGACCTATCAGTTGCAATGGCGACGAGAACTTTGATGGCTTGACAGAGACGGTCAGGCTGTGAGCTGGCCTTGGTTATAATACGGGAAAACACTGCCGTGCTCCCGATGCAAATCACTACGCTCTATGACCAAGACTTTTACGCCTGGACTCAGCACCAGGCTAAACTACTGCGGTCGGGTCGATTGGGGGAACTCGATATCGAAAACCTGGTCGAGGAGATTGAATCGTTGGGCAAACAACAACGGCAAGAGTTGCGCAACCGCTTAGGGGCGCTTCTGGGGCACCTGCTCAAGTGGCATTACCAGCCAGAAGCGCGATCGAAAAGTTGGGTCTACACCATTAAAGATCAGCGCGAGGAGATTCAACGCCATTTAAAGGAAAACCCCAGCCTTAAACCCTATCTCAGCGAAGCTGTTGGGATTGGCTACAGAAAGGGGCTAAACCTGGTGGGTCAAGAAACGCTCCTCGATCCCACGCAACTGCCTCAATCTTGCCCTTTCTCTGAAGCAGACATCTTTGAGCAGCCCGTGGACTGGCAGCCGTAACTCCCGCTATGGAGCCTCAACAATAGGTTGCGACTGACGGCTGCGAGCCATTCTCTGCATCCGGTGCTCTATGTCGCAAGCTTTTGATTAGCAAAGAGTCCGCCCAGGCCGCAAAATCCCTAGCAACTAGGGACAGCTTCGGCGTATTCTCTTTCGAGAATGAGTTGCATTACACGACTTGGCAGGTTATTTAAGTCATTAATTTTTCTGTGTAACAAAAAATGGTTGCCAACTGCCTGCCAGCAACAGCTCCTATGGTCACGAAATCCTCTAGTTCCCTATACGAGGTTTTCTTCCCCCGGATTGCTCCGCTTCGGATTCCGCCTGTGGCCTGACTTTCACTCGACCATACATCACTGCATGACTCACCAAATGCTCGTGGTTTAGAGACATTCTCCTCATTCAGTTGGCATGATGCTCAGCGATCGCTGGGCTGTACGAACTCATCAAAACGGGGCAGTGATTGACCAGAATCTCTTCGTGACTTTTGTCATATTCTCCAGGACGCAAGCCGATTTGAGCAAGCACCTTGCCATTTATGAATGTTCCTTTGCTCGTAAATTGCCAAGTCGTGAAGCTATGCTAACTGTGCATGACTTCTCGAATATCTTTGACCGTGCTAGCTAAAATTTCAGCAGCACATTCAATATCGTTGTCCGTTGTAAATTTGCCAATGCTAATTCTGAGTGCGCCTTCGATAACATCTTCAGGTAGGTGCATCGCCTCTAGTACATGAGAGGGAGCTTCTACACCTGATGAACAAGCAGACCCTGTTGAGATGGCGAGTCGGTGGCGGACTCTTGCAATGACAGCAGTGTTGGGGATGCCAGAAATAGAGATGTGGAGGTTTCCGGCGAGGCGGTGCTCTAGGTCGCCGTTGATGACCAGATGGGGAATTTTTTGTTGGAGGAGGTACTGGAGGCGATCGCGCTTATCACCAAGCTCTCGCTCATCGGTTTCCATTTCCAGGGAGCGTAGACGGCAAGCTTCTCCTAGTCCAACGATTCCAGGCAGGTTTAGGGTGCCTGAACGATCCCTGTCTAGGTGTTATTTAGCTGCCAGATAAAAGTTTGGCGGTTGATAC
>CAYXJG010000494.1:0-3499 GCA_964465285.1 uncultured bacterium | reverse complement strand
GATGTGTGTACACAGTAGCCCAGGTTGGGAGAGGGATTTAGGGTGAGGGCGGGCTGAGTAGTTACCCGTTGTTTTTGCATTACCCCTCAGCACTCAGAAGAAATCAGCGAATCTAGATGAGCATACCAGCAAATCTCGTTACAATTGTTTACAGCATGGAGGCATCCATCAATGATGATGCCTTCTAAGGATCAAGGACTAGATAAAATCCAATCTTGGTGGCGCGCCACCAAGATTGGGTTCAGATTATTTAATTCTCGTTCCTACGCTATGCTTACCCTCTCTTTATATCCAGTATTGCTCGCTATGGAAAGCACCCTGACAAAACTGACTTACCAAGCCTTTCAACAAGGCAAAAGTTACTTTGGCCTCGCCCACAAAACATTAAGCACCCAATTGCGTAACATTCTTGCTCCCCTTCCTGATGCTCCAGAAATGCCCGTTTCGCCCCAAGTGCTCTTAAAATTTCGAGATCGAATGGATGCTCTGCTCGAGCAAGATTGGCAAGATGCAGAAAAGGGCGTATACCCTAGTTCTCTACTGTTTGACAATCCCTGGGATGACGTTTTGCAGTTTTACCCGATGATTTGGGTTGATATGCCCCAAACCTGGGATCGAGCTAATAATAAGCGCTTCAAAGACTTTGGTAACGACGTTAACACGGAAGGATATCCACAGTACTACGTTCAGAACTTTCATCATCAAACGGATGGATATCTCAGTGATTGGTCTGCCAATCTCTATGATTTGCAGGTCGAAATTTTGTTTAACGGAGCCGCTGATCCCATGCGACGCCGGGTTCTTGCGCCCTTGAAGCAAGGGCTGGCGGCTGGAGTTGCAGACAACACCCCCCAAACACGGGTGCTCGATGTTGCATGCGGCACTGGACGCACCCTGCGGATGATTCGGGCTGCTCTGTCTGAAGTATCCCTGTTTGGGATTGATTTATCACCGGCCTATCTCCGCAAGGCAAACCAGCTCTTGTCAGAAATTCCCGGAGAATTGCCCCAACTTATTCAGGCAAATGCTGAGGAACTGCCTTACCTGGACAACTATTTCCACGGGGTTACCTGCGTCTTCATGTTCCACGAGCTTCCGGCTCCGGTACGTCAGAAAGTCATCAACGAATGCTATCGTGTGACTCAACCCGGCGGAGTGTTCGTAATTTGTGACTCCATTCAAAAAAGCGATTCCCCCGATATGGCTCCAATGATGGAGAATTTTCCCGTCCTGTTCCACGAGCCGTTTTATCGTAATTACATTGAGGATGACTTGTCAGTAAGGCTCCAGTCTGCGGGGTTTGAGATTGTGAATACAGAAGTCCACTTTGCCAGTAAGTACTGGATTGCGAAGAAGCCTGCATAATCCCTATCCCTGTTCGGATAGGGCTTCTCTACATTGAGATGCGTGCGGAGGAACGAGTGATAACCGAGGGGGCGATCGCCCAGATGTTTGGGCGAACCCCTTATTATAGAAAGAGTCAAGAAACATCAACGGATACCTGTGGTGAATACTCAAAACTGCATCGCACCTTCCACCTATGAGGAAAAAACATGGCAGTGGCAAGGGCACACGATCTGCTACACCGCTATGGGACAGGGGCAGCCCTTGGTTCTCATTCATGGATTTGGGGCGTCCATTGGACACTGGCGAAAAAATATTCCAATTCTGGCGGAGGCAGGATACCGCGTCTTCGCTTTGGATTTGCTGGGGTTTGGGAAATCTGACAAGCCTGCATTGGACTACACGCTGGAGCTTTGGGAAGAGCTTCTTCATGGTTTCTGGGCAGACCACATTCAGACCCCTGCGATATTTGTGGGCAACTCGATCGGAGGGTTGTTGGCGCTGATGGTTTTGGCCCGCCGCCCTGAGGTAGCGGCGGGGGGGGTGTTGCTCAACTGCGCAGGCGGCTTGAATCATCGGCCTGATGAGCTGAACCCTTTGCTGCGCTTGGTGATGGGTTCTTTTACGAAGCTCGTTAGCTCGCCGCTGACGGGGCCATTTGTCTTTAACCGTATTCGCCAGAAGGGGCGTTTGCGTTCGACGCTGAAGCAGGTATACGTTGACCCTGCTGCTATCACAGATGACCTGATTGACATCATCTACGAACCGTCCTGTGACCCAGGCGCACAGAAGGTCTTTGCGTCCATTGTGACGGCTCCGGCGGGGCCTCATCCATCTGATTTATTGCCCAAGGTTCAGCAGCCGCTATTGGTGCTATGGGGAGAAGATGATCCCTGGACGCCGATTAAGGGGGCCACGCTGTACCAAGAGCGAGCCGAGGAAGAGCCCGACCGCGTTCAGTTTGCCTCAATTCCAAAAACGGGGCACTGTCCCCATGATGAGCGACCAGAACAGGTTAATGCTCTGATTCTAGAATGGCTAGCGTCTTTATAAGAGCATAATCAATGACTGGCGCTTCCCACAATCTAAACGGCACTCCTTGCGATTAGACCTATGGCACTGGTCACCGTTAACAAAGAAGGGTTGTACTGCGAAGCAGGGGACTTCTTCATTGACCCCTGGCGTCCCGTAGATACGGCTCTCATCACCCATGCCCATGCTGACCATGCCCGTTCTGGGTCGCAGCACTATATCGCCACGGCTGTTTCTGAGGGCATCTTGAAAAAGCGGTTGGGCACCTCTATTGACCTTCGGGATGTGACCTATGGTGAAAAGCTGAAACTTGGAAACACCTGGGTATCCTTTCATCCCGCAGGCCATGTTCTCGGTTCGGCTCAGGTACGCATCGAGCATAAGGACGAGGTGTGGGTGATTTCGGGGGACTATAAACGGTGTGCAGACCCAACCTGTGAACCCTTTGAAGTCGTGCCCTGCGATGTATTCATTACAGAGGCGACTTTTGGGCTGCCCATTTATCACTGGGACAGTGGCCAGGACACCTGCCGACGGGTGTATGAGTGGTGGCATAGCGACACGGAGCGGGCATCCATTCTGTTTTGCTATTCCTTTGGTAAAGCGCAGCGGGTGCTCAGTGAGTTGGCAGAATTGTGCGATCGCCCCGTTTACGTCCATGGAGCCATTCAAACTCTGAATGAGATTTATCGAGCGGTTGGCGTCAAGATGGTCGAGACCATTTCTACCTCCGAGATGCCTAAGGGCCACAAGTACACTGGCGAACTTGTCCTATCGCCCCCGTCAGGCCATCGCTCAAGCTGGATGAAGCGGTTTAAGCATCCCCAAACCGCCTTTGCCTCAGGGTGGATGGCCGTGCGTGGTGCGCGGCGGCGGCGCGGCTATGAGCGAGGCTTTGTCTTGTCTGACCATGCAGACTGGCCTGGGTTGATCAACACCATTCTTGAAACAGGCGCGAAAACCGTTTACGTGACGCATGGCCAATCGGATGTGCTGTCTCGCTATTTGTCGGAATGCCACGGCGTCAATACGATGCCGCTAGAGACCTTATTTGAGGGGGAAGCTGATATCTAAGGGACTTGCAAGAAAATAAAGTACCCGGAAAAGAGCAGCGGGCTGCGCC
>CAYXJG010000493.1:0-3508 GCA_964465285.1 uncultured bacterium | reverse complement strand
GCCAACTGAGCAGCGGGCGACGCAGGGTTTTCTGGGTTTTATAGTTATATCCTGCCAGGTCATAAACTGAATTTTTGAATTGGGAAAATCCATCAGGAACACCCCTCAAAACTAATCCGTATTAAGATGCCTTGCCTTTAGAACCTACCTGAAAGCCTCTTCCTTGTAAAACTGGAATGCACTCAACCTCCTTAGAACCCTATTATGTATGCCAAAAATTCTAGGCAATTCTCTAGGAGACACCGGACTGAGTCCCTTTATGAGTCCCTTTAATTGATAGGTGTTGCCATTGACTGCTTCAGAATTTTGAGTCCCTTTTTCAGGCGGCGAGAAACCGTAACAGCACTAATTCCTAGTCGCTCAGCCGTTTCTTTCTGGGTCAAATCCTGGAGGAAAACAAATTCGAGAACCTGACGTGTCCGCAACTCAAGGTCAACTAGCGCTTGCTGCAGCCGGATTTGGTCTTCTTGAGCAAGTTGGAAACTGCGGTATCGTCCATCGGGAATCAAATCAACTAACGAGGTTGTTCCGTCTTCTTCATCATGCATAGGAGCATCCAAGCTTAACGGCGAACGATTGCGATAGGCGAGCTTAATTTCTTGCCATTCATCTTCAGAGACCTCAAGAGCTTCAGCCAGTTCTGCATCTGTGGGCGTACGATTGAGTTGACTTCGCAGTTCTCGGGACTTTTGTGCAGCCTGATGCTGAAGGGCTTGCCAGCGACGCGGAATTCTGACGGAAGAGCCTTTGTCTCGCAAGTAGTGTTGAATCTCTCCCCGAATGTAGGGAATCGCAAATGAGCTAAAGGCGTGGCCTTTGCTGATGTCAAACCGCTCGATAGCCCTGATCAAGCCAAGACTCCCGACTTGCAGTAAGTCGTCATAGCTTTCAGTGCATTGATTAATCCAGTGGTGGGCTTCTTTACGAACAAGCCCAAAATTAAGTTGAACTAGCTTATTTCGAACTGTCGAAGATTGGCACTCTTGGTAAATGCGCAGTAGCTGCAAGCTTTGGTTTTTTAGATCGTTAGTGGCGATTGTTGGCATGACGAATTTCAGGTTCTAAAGACGTAAGACGTTGTAAGAAACAATTTCGTTTCTTGGATTAGCAGGGGGGAAATATCACCCTCGTAAACGGCTCATAGCTGGCATTCGCAGTTGCGCTGGCTTCTCTACTCCTCTGGATAGAGTACAACATCTGTTAGGAATAATCCTTTCCAGTGAAGCTCGGATAAAGGAGGCCAAACCCACTAAACCGCTTTTCAGCTCGCACGTAAAATCTATGCTGTCAGGGAAGCACACATCAACGGCATTTCTACGGAAGTCCCAAACGGCCAATTCCTTGTTCAGGGGGGCGATCGCCAGCATATTCGTCATCTTTCCCAAGAGATATCCTTCGATGATGTGGCCTGTTGGTATTTAGATAACAGAGTGTTCGGAAGCGATATCCTAATCTGCATCGTTCATCGGGCATTTACATCACCTCTTAGTTAAGACCGTTAACAGTCTGCATTTAGAAAACAATACAAATCAGAGTTACTACGCAGATATGCAATCTAAAAAATTAATCACAGCTCGGCCGCTTGGGCGCATCCAACTTTTATGCAACTTTTATGCAACTTTTATAAATTGATAGGGTCTTCCACGGGGCAGGCAGGTACAGCCTGCTCCCTGAGCAAAACTTAGGATGTTTCTGGACACATCTGTAAGTAGGTGAGCATGATTAATATAAAACCCGCAAGTAGGTCGGTATTAATAACCTCAACCTAAAAACTGGGAGATCACTCCGGGGAGCATCCTACTTTTGAAAATTGATTAATTTTGTTTTGTTGGGTGGGCAGGCGCAGCCCGCTCACCCAACAAAAATGGGATACACCCGCACTCCGGAGGAGCGCTCCCCTGGTTTTTAGGTTTTGAGATTACTTATGTTGGGTTACGTAAAACCCTGCGCCGCCCGCGCAGTTGGAAGCGCAGGGTTTTACGGGTTTTAATTGTGCCAAGCTATTCATGAAGGGATAGCTATTGGGAACTCAGGTGCAGTTGATGCTCAAATTCTGATTGATCGGTGTAGATAGAGAAAAAATGGCTCGTTGATGTCATCTCGAATAACATGCGAGCTTGGCCCTGAATACAGCATAATGCTAGCTCTCCTCCATACGCTTTTGTCATCTTGTGTATCGCCAGCAATGCCCCGAGGCCGCTGCTGTCGATGAAAAAGACATTTCTAAAGTCAATTAATAATTTCCGTTCTCCTCTCTCCAGGCATTCTCTCGCCCATTCTTGAACATCAATAGCGTTTGTTGATGTTAAAATTCGAGTCGGTTGAAAAATATTCACCTTATGCATCATGGTCGAATAAATTTGAGTCATTGTAGCTACTTTTGCAAAGACATTTGTATTCAAAGACATATTGGGATATGCCCACTTTTGCCTACTCAGCGATTGTGTTTCGTAATGGGGGCGGACTATGCTCACCCATCTGCCAAAATTCTTTCCAAAATTGGAATGCTCCTAGCGCTTTAACGTTTCGATTAGGTCTTTATCTGAGAAGTTTAGAATAATAAAATTTGCTCAATCTCCAGCAGTGCTGCAAATGGCGGCGGGGTATCCCACTACCATCCATAAAAATATGCAGTTCTTAATAGAATACGTTGATTCTATCCCTATATTCGCGGTGTTAAATTAGGCTCGGTAACGGTAGCGGCGTAACCCCTGAAAAGAATCTTTAAAGCCTAGAGAAAATCACGGATAGGAAGTGCTGCTTTATATGGTTACTATGTCATATTTTCCGTGAACCGCCAGATTCAGAAGATTAGAGTTCATCAAAACAAAAGAGCAAAGCAGTTTTTCGTAAAGGAAGATTAAAATATTAAATTTAATCTTCCTGAAACCCAAAAATATGCATGACATGATTTTTCGACCATGAGATGGACGATGCTCATAGCTAAATCTCCTGCATCCTATGTTTCTGCTTGTAAATCTTCCTGTAGAGGCGATCGCCCAGATCCTCATTTCCTTTCAGCCTTCGGTATCCTGAGGCATTTGAGGCATCAGTACATTTATGGAGATTTTGAAACCACTGCCACAAACGACCTGACAAAGTTCTCAAATTCACAACGCAAAAATAGGGGTTTGGGGCGCTCTCCGCGCGCGCCAAACCCCTATTTTGCGTGAAACTTGCCAAGTCGTGGCCACAACCCATGGCACGATAGACATGCATGGTATTCCAAAACCTAAACGCGCCGGGTATGGGTTTGGAGTGCGTCATGGTGCCTGTTAATTTGCTGGGGTTAAAATATATCTGCATTCAATCTTGCACAGACTTTTCGAATCTGATTCAGGATCAAAGCTTGAATAAAATCCAATTAGGGATCTGCGGCTAAAAAAGATACCGGAAGAAAAGAGCAGCGGGCTGCGCCCGCTGCTCTTTTCCGGGTACTTTATTTTCTTGCAGGTCCCTTATGAAATTCAATTATGGTGGGGCATCGCGGCGTCACCATAACTTTTCA
>CAYXJG010000492.1:0-3514 GCA_964465285.1 uncultured bacterium | reverse complement strand
GCAGATCCCTTAGGACGACGATGATGCTTGGGATGATGGCCGTCGCCGAAACTGTAACCAGAGAATCGGCAATGGCGCTGAAGGCTGTGACCCCGGCAACTCTCGTCCCCACGGCAGCAGCAATGATGAGGGAGAGCGACGCCTAGGGGGACGAGGAAACCGCCGATGGGTAGGGGTAAGGGCGTACTCTGTGCGCCCTTGTAAAACATGCGTATGTTCAAACGCTAGGAGCAAGGACTCACACGACCTGGCAAAGCTCTCAAATTCACAACGCAAAAGTAGGAGTTTGGGGCGCGCGGAGCGCGCCCCAAACTCCTACTTTTGCGTGAAACTTGCCAAGTCGTGGACTCAATGATGTGAATCAAAAGGGGCAGAGCGGCGCGGCATGTCTGCGGTTAGCATAGTTCGCGCGCCGCCTTTTTGCTTTTTAGAGTTTAAACAAACCGGATTGAGTAACGGATTGAGTATTAGTAGGCATTGATCCGATTTAGGATTCCTGGCTGCCGTAAATCCATTAGGGTCTTGCTTCCCGTACAGAAGAGTACGGTGGTAAGTTCGGCGATTAGCATCTCAACCAACTCATACACTGCTGCTTCAGATTCCGACGCCGCCTTCAGAAATGGGTATGCCATGCCCGCCAAGTCTGCCCCCAGGGCGATCGCCACGGCTGCATCCAGTCCATTGCGCAACCCTCCCGACGCAATCAGCGGAACCGCAGGTGCTGCCTGACGTACCTGCACGAGACAGTCCGCTGTGGGAATGCCCCAGTTTCCAAAGGTTTTGCCCAATTGCCGTTGTTTAGTATCTTTCGCCCGTTCGCCTTCTACTCTAGCCCAGGAGGTTCCCCCTGCTCCTGCAACGTCGATAGCAGTAACGCCAATGTCCATCAGCCGCTTTGCCATCGCTCCAGAGATACCATTGCCTACCTCCTTGGCGATGACAGGAATAGGCAGTTGGGCGCAGAGGGTTTCAATTTTGCTAAAGAGTCCCCGAAAGTTGGTGTCGCCCCGCGACTGCACGCATTCCTGGAGGGGATTAATGTGCAAAATCAGGGCATCTGCCCGCAGCCAGTCCACAACGCTGCGGCATTCGTCCAGCCCATAACTGTAATTCAACTGCACCGCCCCCAGGTTGGCAAATAGGGGGATGTCGGGGGCGATCGCCCGCACATCGAAGGTAGAGATGACATTCGGATTTTCCACGGCTACCCGCTGGGAACCTACCCCCATAGCAATGCCGAAGTGCTGGGCTGCCTCCGCGAGCCGATAGTTGATTTGTTGTGCCTGTTCAGTGCCCCCCGTCATGGAGGAAATCAGAAGAGGCGATTCCATAATTTTGCCTAAAAACGTGGTTCCCAGGCAAACATCGTCCCAGTTTAGCTCAGGAAGGCAGCAGTGGGTAAAGCGATAACGCTCAAAGCCCGTCCTGGTTTGCCGAAACTGCACATCTTCATCTAAACAGATACGAATATGGTCGGCTTTGCGAGTCTGTGTGGCGATCGCCTCGTCTGGAGACGTGGCATTTGTGGGCTTTGAGGATCCAACAGAAGGAATTGAAGAAGTCACAGAACTGAAGTAGCAACGGCGCTTAACAACGAGAATCAAATGATTAGAGCCAAATTTTCCTAGCGCAGTGCAGCAGTGCTGCACCAAACCAGCAAAGTTGCATCTTATCGAATTGTTGTTCCTCAGGAATGAGAATTAAATAACTTGAACCAGATTTTGTTGGGACGGTGCGGCAATGCCGCGCCGCCTCAACAAAGTTGGACTTTATCTTAATTCTTGTTCCTTAATAAACGCTCCTTAGTAAACAAAGGAACTTTTATTTCAGTACAGCACGACTCAAAGAGCAATGCAATGTTCCGTTGCTGTCGCACTGCCCCAGCCCACTTCGTCAGCTATCAAGCCACACGACTTGACAAGCTTCACGAAAAAATAGGGGTTTAGGGCGCGCGGAGCGCGCCCTAAACCCCTATTTTTATTGTGTTTTTTATTGTGAATTTGGAACTTTGCCAAGTCGTGAAGCCAGAGGTTGTGCACCCGCTATCCGCCGCAACAATGAGCTTACATGCAGGACTTGCGTATCAGATTCCTCCGCAGTGCCTCGGCGGTACAGCCAAAAAAAAGCCCCAGCATGATATGCCGGGGAAGAGAGGATTCATCAGTGATTACACTGTATTGTCAAAAAGAGGCCAAGTAGACATCTATGCATCCACTATCTCAACTGTCTGTTGCTCTCAGGTCAGTTGTAGAGATGGTTTTAGCCTGAGTTGTCTGCTGGAGTGCCGTGGGTCCGAGAAAGCGATGTTAACGTTGCGATACTTTTTGTACCGCATGTTTTTGTGACGCTTGGTGGACTGTCAATGGCATCAGATGCTTCTCTAGTTGAGGTATTAAGAATTGTGCTGAAATTGTTGCAAAACAAGGGAAAACTTTACTTTTGATAATTTTTGCTTATGTTCACGAGTTACACTTACTTTATAAAACCATGAATATAGTGGAGATAAGGCAACATCTGCAAAGGCTCCTGCCTTTGCAGATGTTGACGATGAGGCAGCATTAAAGTTTTGTTGAATCCTAGACATTCCGACTTTATGTGGATGTAACTCAGCGATTCAAATGTGCTGCCCTGCACCATCCGTAAACTGAGGAAGAGGATATGGCTCAATCTATCCGCAAATTTGTTCGGCCACAGGTTCCAGCCTACGTCCCCCAAGCTCCCAAACCTCTGAAGCATCAAATTCAGGAAGCTCGCAGCTACGCACGCATGATCACTGAAATATCGGGCGTCACATCTCCCGAAGCAGCAGTTGCGTGGGACATCTTTGAAGAATTGCTCGCAGCACGGGCTGACCGGAAAACCAAAAACACCTTTGAAAACTACTGTTCTGAATATCCTGACGCTCCAGAAGCCCGCATGTACGAAATTTGATTTCAGTCATTGAAATCTGTTTGTTGGCCACTGTCCTAAGTAACCCCTCTCTTCTCCATGACTTGGCAAAGTTCTCAAATTCACAGCGCAAGCATAAGGGTTTGGCGCTCGCGGATTGCGCCCCAAACCCCTATGCTTGCGTGAAACTTGCCAAGTCGTAGTAATTACTCAGGCGATGAATAGCCCACCCTGCGGGAAGAGCAAAGCTCTACATCCCCTAGCCCCTGCTTCGCACGCCCTTCGGTCTACTCCCAGTTTGGGCTACTGTGTACACACATCTCGGCTCGGATCCAAAACTCTGCGAGATCCCCCTCAATCCCCCTTAAAAAGGGGGACTTCCGATCCGGTTCCCTCCTTTTTAAGGAGGGTTAGGGAGGATCAAGCCCAGCATTAGCTAGGCCAGATAACTTATGTGTACTTAGTAGCCCAGTTTGGGAGAAGGGGGAACCAAACCCATTCAAAGTCCCTCTCGCAGCTTGGGAGAGGGATTTAGGGTGAGGGCGGGCTGAGTAGTTACAGTTACACCTTAGGGATCTGCGGCTAAAAAAGATACCGGAAAAAAAGAGCAGCGGGCGCAGCCCGC
>CAYXJG010000491.1:0-3552 GCA_964465285.1 uncultured bacterium | reverse complement strand
AAATCAACTCCAACTCCTGGAGACTCGTTGCAGCCCCCAACGCCGTAATCGTCTTGCCCGCCCCCGTCACCATCGCCAGAATACCCTGATAGCCAGCATTGCTCCAGGCATCCAGCGCATCAACCTGCCGGGGACGCAATTCAACCTTCAAGAAGTGAGGAGAGATACCGTCATCTCTCTCTCCCCGTTCAGCCTCAGACTCAACATGGTAGTTCCCCTTTCCAGCAGACAACTCAAACCGCCCACCCGCAAGCCCCGGCTCCCATATCGGCGGTTCATCTGGGCAAAACGTCAGCAGCGACTGAGCCGCCGCCTCTGGGAAGCTGAGAATCTCAACACCTGGCGTCTGGTTGTTCCACAACCGTTCAAAGTGTCCGACCTTCCGCAACGCCCGATGTTTCACCTTTGTATCCCATGAGGCATACACCTCGAAACACTCAAAATTATCAATCAGCGCACTAGAGCTTTCATTTGCTGACCCGGAAAAGGTAACATAGTTCTCCGCCTCATCTTGAAAGATGCCGAGCTTCTCGTGATAAATCCCCCGTTCACAAATATTCTCCGGCACCGCCAGCTTCACATCAAGAACCCCCTGAGCCAGCAGCCACGCCAAACACTTGAGGCGATCGCACACCACCTGCTCGACTTCCTGCTCCAGTTCCCGCCTCAGCGCCTCTCCAATCACCTCCTCCCGCTGTCGCAGACCTTGGGCGATCGCCTCAACGTCCTCATCCGACAACTGGGGCGATGCAATCAACCGCATCTGCCCCCCTGAGCGAATAAAAGCCGTCAGCCCCCTCGACACCGCTGCCATCGAGCTACTTGAAAAGAACCCAACCGCACGGTCATAAACGGAAGCTTTCTCTAAACAAGGAATATAAAAGTCTTGGATGAGGTTATCTGAATCGCTGCGATATTCGTCCTGAATCTCCAACTCTTTCAGGCTCAAAATAGCAACCTCGCCACCATTTCCATTCCGAGTGTATTCAGGCTCACCGTCATCTTCCAGAGACTATTAAGGAATCGATACAAAAATCGCTATTCCTGGGGCATCCAAACCTTCAACAAACGAATGCGCTCACGAGAACCACCCCGTTCCCTCCGGCGATGTTCCTGCTCACGAATCACCTTGCCGCGCAACGCCCGCTCATATTCCGGTGCCGACATGATTTCGACAGCACACTCCTTTCCTGCCTCACGGATGATTTCGGGGATGCGTTGGCGAAGCCACTCCGATAAGAGTATCGCACACCACTTTTTTGTAATTCTGTTGCATTCGGGTAGATGTCAAATCAAGACTCTAGCATTGAAGCGGCCTATCAAGTAACTCGCATCATTGATGTGCTGATTGTTGTGTTTGGGGCTGGTCACTAGCACTCGACGGCGTAAATAGCCCCACTGTTTTTGATAGGCAGAACTCCTGGCACATAAAGAATCCCCATTCTGACTTCTGACTTCTGACTTCTGCCTTCTGCCTTCTGACTTCTGACTTCTGACTTCTGACTTCTGACTTCTGCCTTCTGACTTCTGCCTTCTGCCTTCTGACTTCTGCCTTCCGATACTAGAATAACGGTTGTAGAGATCCACATAGGTCATTTTCGTGTCATGCAGCACAGCCTGGGCACAGGCGAGGTCGTGTTCTCGCCCTTCTCGGTGTCGGGCGATCGCGGCACAATCTGGGGGGTTTGCTTGGTGTCCTGAGTAGTGGTTTCGGCTCCTTGGGAAGGAGGATGCTTGCGAGGACGGCCTCAGCGGGAGGCGGGTTTGGGTTGAGGAGAATCTGCCGTTGAATCTGCCATTGGTGGCCATCCTCTGTCTACAGGGCATCTGCAAAGTCATCCAAGATGGCATCCTCGAGCACACCTGTTGGCATGGCAGGGATCGGCCATTTCTCCGTTGGAAGTGTCTAAAACCCTTGAAAACCTTTGTTTTTTACGACTTGGCAAAGTTCCCAAATCTCTATTTTTGCGTGAAACTTGCCAAGTCGTGTGTTTGGGGGAACAGGGCTGGCGCGATTCGAACGCGCGACCTACCGCTTAGGAGGCGGTTGCTCTATCCTGCTGAGCTACAGCCCCAGGAATGTTTTGCCATCATCAAATGCCATCATAGCAGGCGGCTTAGCCTTGCCATACATTCTCCCAATAGCTACCGCCCACCTCTAAGCCGCAGAGGGAACTAGTGGCGTTCAAAATCACGTCTCCGCGACGATGGCGGAGGGTGAGGGATAGCGTCCCGTGCATGGTGTCGCGGCAGCAGAAGACCATGCCATCGAGGGTGGGGGCGCGGAGGGGCGTGCCGGGGCGATCGCCCACCGCCACCAATTCCACTGAATAGTCGCCATTCTTCGCCCACATCTGCCACGTGCCCCAGGGGTAGACGCGCCAGTGGACAGTGCTATTCCAGGGGACAAATTCATAAAAGGTGCCCTGGTGATGGATGCCAACCATTGCGACTTCTTCCATCCACCAGAGGACGGCACGGCGACCTCCTCCGGCAGTCAGCGCTAGGTCAGGTTCATCATCGAAGGCGTTACAGTTGACCCAGAACCATTTCTGCGGGAACGCGCCGCCCCAATTTTTCTCGGCATAGGCGGGCGCATCTTGAAAGGTGTAGGTCTTACCTTTCCATCGAATCCATCCGGATGCGACGCCGTGAGCCATCAAGATTTGCCAACCTGGTTCGAAGATCTGAAACTGGGAGAGCCAGCCAGCGGTGGACTGCTGGGGTTGCTTTGGCTGTCCCCAGCCATAGATGGGATGTATGGTGTATCGCCATTCGACGGGTTCAACGTGGCGGGGGTCGGCGAGCTTACCTTGATGGACGGTTGCAGTGGCCTGATAGCCTTCAGAGACAGCCTTTGTAAAGCGATCTGGAGTAAGATAGCGGGGCGAGAGATGTAGGGGCGATCGCCCTAGAGAGGAAGAATATGCATCAGGTTGGAGCGTATCCTCAACCGACGAGTATAGCTCTCGCCAATGACCTAAACCTAATCGATCGGGCCACGCCCAAAATCGATCAGCCTGAGGGAAAGTGCGACAGAAATATTCATCATTCGGGCCAAGGATTTGCGCACTACCGCCACTGTGGGCCTGGTTCCCGGCAGGGTTTTCAATGGAATACATGAATGCAAACGATTGCCGCTCATGCGGTAGCGTTACCCGGTAATACCAGCCTTCAAAGAAACGCTGGTTAGAGCCTGTCCAGTGGTATCCGCTGTGGGGAGTTTGTAAGGGGTCAGAAAGAGTCAAAATTGCGAACTTAACCTCATGAAAGATTCACATTAAGGTGCCAGGATGCTCACCGATGGATGCTGTTGCCCACTTTAGGAACAAGGAAGTTTGGGAACAAGGATTAGTAACGACTCAGCCTCTTAGCTCAGCCCTTTCTCCTAAACTTTGGAGAAAGGAAACTAAACTATCTTAAAGTCTCTCTCAAACTAAAGTCTCTCTCAAACTAAAATCTCTCTCAAACTAAAGTCTCTCTCAAACTAGAATCTCTCTCAAACTAGAATCTCTCTCAAACTAGAATCTCTCTCAAACTTAACAATACTGT
>CAYXJG010000490.1:0-3557 GCA_964465285.1 uncultured bacterium | reverse complement strand
GGGGGGCAAGGGGGGATCTGAAGTAGCACTGAGGACTTCTCAAACATCCTCTTAAGACGGCTGAACGATAGACCGAGGAGGGGGAAACTCCGCCGATCCAAACACGGGGGTCGGATCAAGACTTGTTACATGATGAAATTGCTCCGGTGTAACAGTACTAACAATGGGCTTCACATCCCATTCCTTGAGCTTGTCGTGAGACTTTCTAAGAAACTCGATTCCCCGCACCATCGGCACCGACGCCCAACCATCCACAAGCGTTTCAGTAATCGCTAGCTCAATCAATGGAGACGGGTACGCTTCAAATAACTCGTCCAAATACGTATAAAAGCGATCGCCATCTTTGCCATCAAGCTGATAGCTATCAATAATATGTTTAACGCGCTGTTGGTTGAGATGATCTTGCAATTTCATGGCACTCTCAATCGTTTAAGCAGACAGGCATAAATTTGCTGACTAAGAACATTCCCCAGTTAGGGATCTGCGGCTAAGAGCGTGTTTGAAAAGTATTTGATAACACGCTGGAACAATACTGATCCCCCTAAATCCCCCTTGAAAAGGGGGACTTTGATCGTGATTCTCCCCTTGAAAAGGGGGGCAGGGGGGGATCTGAAGTAGCACTGAGGACTTCTCAAACATCCTCTAAGTAAAGATACTGGAGCAGAGGGGCGGTGGGCTGCGCCCGCCGCCCCTCTCCTGGTACTTTGTTTTCTTACAAGTTCCTTAGCTCTCAGAAAAATAATCGTTACAGATTTGCCAATTGCCTGACTATCTATGTTAGTAACTCAAATTCATGATTGATTGAAACCTGAAACAACTTGTCATGATTAGTGTCCTTTTCTAAAGGCGATCGCCCCTAGAAAAGGCTGTTAAGTTATCTGATGAAAGCCGGGAGAATCTTTGGCAAATTAGAGCAGAAAAGTATTAGCAATCCAGCGAAATAACACTATATACCAGGCAATTTGCACACCAATAATGACGAGAAACACTAGGACTAGAACAAAAAAGAAGCGGTTGTCTGCAGCGCGGCTGGCTGTCGGGTTTTGTAAATGAGACTCGATCAATCGCAAGTTTCTCGCATTGGCCTTCCAGCCCACATCAAACAGATCACCAATGAAAGGAATGACCCCTACAATCATTTCCAGCAGGACGTTAAACACCATTCTTGTCAGCGTAGGAAGTGACAGACGAAATCGGGCACCTTCCAGCACAATGTAAGCAGAAAGTACTGTTCCTATCATGTCGCCCCCAGCCGGGAGTAAACCAATGATGGGGTCTATCCCAAATGAATAGTCTGTTCCCGGAACTGGGATAGCGTTGTCGAGGAGGTGACTGAGGGCACGAATGCGATCAAGAGCTGAAGCGCGCCCGAGGGCTTGGTTTTCGTCGAGGGGGAGGGGAGACTGGGGCGTATCTCTAGTATTGTCCGGCTGGGAAGAGTCCTGGGGCGATCGCTCTGAGTCCCTGTTCATGGGTTTATAAATGTTAAGATTACGCGACTGATCCTATCGCAACTACCGATGCGTTATGCCGACGTTTATCTACTGGGGAGACGATAATTTTGCCCTCACTCGTGCTGTTGCCCAACTGCGCGATCGCACCCTCGAACCCGGTTGGGAAAGCTTCAACTACGACAAAATTGCCCCTGACCACCCTGATGCCGTGATCCAGGGACTCAACCAGGCGATGACCCCCCCGTTCGGCATGGGCCAGCGGCTCGTCTGGTTGGTAAACACCACCCTTGCCCAAAGCTGCTCTGACAATGAGCTGAGCGAACTGTACCGAACCCTGCCTTCTCTTCCTGACACCACCGTGCTGCTACTCACCAGTTCCTCGAAGCCTGACGGACGGCTAAAATCAACAAAGTTCCTCCAAAAACATGCCGAAATCCGGGAATTTGCCTCTATTCCTCCCTGGAAAGCAGAGTTGCTGGTGAAGCAGGTGAACCAGGCAGCAAAAGACATCAGCGTCCCCCTCTCTAGGTCCGCTGCCGATCTGCTGGCAGATGCGGTAGGCAACGATACGCGACAGCTTTATACGGAACTCGAAAAGTTAAAGCTCTACGCTGAAGGAAGTGGGCGGCCTGTGGATGATGAGGCGATCGCCACCCTGGTCACCACGTCTACCCAAAGCAGCCTTAAGCTTGCTGCCGCCATCCGTAGCGGCGACACCAGCGCCGCCCTGACGCTGGTACGGGATCTATTCAACCGCAACGAACCTGCCTTGAGGATGGTGGCAACGCTGGTAGGCCAGTTCCGCACCTGGCTGTGGGTCAAGCTTATGGTAGAAGCGCGTGAACGCGACGATAAGGCGATCGCCAAAGCTGCTGACATTTCAAACTTCAAGCGCGTTTACTTCCTAAAAAAGGAAGTGCAGCCCCTATCCATTCATGCCTTGCAGCACAGTCTGTTTAAACTGCGGGACTTGGAAGCAGGGCTCAAGCTGGGGGGCAATGAAACGATGCTAGTGCAATCTACCGTCATTGAACTCTGTCAGGTATTCAAGCGTTCAGCATGAGAGCCTGCGGTCAAGATGCCGATGGCGCTGAGGGGGTGTGCTCCCAAGAGCCTACCGTTCCAAACTCAGATGCTCGCATAATTTCCAGTAAACTCACATCCCGTTCGAGCAGGCACGCATGGCCACTATTGGGGAGCCGATGCACGCAGGCATTAGGAATTAGCGAGGCAAGCCAATGTCCTTCATCAACAGACGGTAAGAGGCGATCGCGATCGCTGGCAACAATCAGCGTCGGTTGGGTGATGTGTTGATATTGCTCATCCGTCAAATCAAACTGCTTCAGCAGATCCACCCGATTCAGGGCAGCGGGGTAGCCCACTGACCGCATCGCGCCCAGCAGCGCCTGAGCTTCCTGGATATCCACCCGGTCTAAATTCGCCAGAAACGGCAGCAGCATATTGCACGACAGTGAATATGCCATTTCAGGGAGTAGCCTCAGGGCACCCGCTGACCAATTAGCCCAGATGCGGCGCTGAAAAGCGGTGGCAGGATTCACTAAAATCAGGTGATCAATTAGGTCGGGCGCATGGAGAGCCACAAGCAGCGCCAGGCAGCCCCCAAAGGACTCCCCGCAGAGGTAAATTTCTTCATGCCCCGTCGCGTACTTCTCTTGGCGAATGGTGTGGACGACCTGGTCTGTCAGCGTTTCCCAGGTTTCTCTGGGGCCACTCGGCAACACCACGCATCGAATATCCACATGATCTCGTAAGCCCCGCTCCTGGCTGCTAAATAGCAAACCTGTGCCGTCCATTCCTGGCAGAAATACAAAAAGCGGAACGCCATTTTTCTTCTTTCCCGGAGTTAGCAAAGAGAGTAGGGGGTGAGAATCAATCATTCGGAATACTCGATAGACAAACGGAAAACGTACAGACGGGCAATGACTGCATCAGCTCTATGACTAGTGCTCTGTCATTTCTTGAAGTTAGGATAAATCCCTCCGGGATTTACCCTAATTTTTAATTTTGACGCTGCACTAGGGTAGTCCCACGACTTGGCAAAGTTCTCAAATTCACAACGCAAAAATAGGGGTTTGGCGCGCG
>CAYXJG010000489.1:0-3564 GCA_964465285.1 uncultured bacterium | reverse complement strand
ATTTGTGCAAGTGAGCCGAAGCTTCCTAAAACGAGAATCGCTGCTATTTTTGCGTGAAACTTGCCAAGTCGTGCCATCAATGAAAAATTAAGTGGAGTGTCGCTGCGCCGCTGTGATGCTGCGCCCAAGATCGGTTTTACGTACCTATGCAGAATTAATTACAAACAAGTTTCCTAGGGGCACACCCCGTCGGGGTGTGCCCCTAGGAAAATGTGTAAATAATTTTGCTCAACTACTTACTTCATCCTTTATCCTGAATCACTTATTATTTTTGATGGAGTAACGTTCGACATTGGCGCTCGCGATGCCGCGATGCACTCCGGTGGGGGGCTAGGACGGAAACACGTCGCAACAACAACCGACGGCACTAGACTATGGAGGGAACGCATCATGGCAGACCGAAAGAATGGGCGATCGCCCGACACCCATCCTCCATTTCCCTATTTCAGCGAAGAAGAAAACTATTCTTATATTGACGACTATTTTTCCGATGAACCCGGCAGCCTTCCCGGCACCCTGAATATTCCGCCTGATTCCCCCTATCCCTCTCTCGTTCTCATTGACTACAGCACAGACCATGCCCAGCGGATAATTATCGCTGACCCAGAGGACTGCACTGACCACATGCTGTCGGAGTCTGTGTCCTGGGTAGACGTGCGGGGGTTGGGTAGTGAAGATATTCTCATTCGCCTAGGTAAGGTTTTTAACCTACATCCTCTCGTTTTGGAAGACATCGTGAATGTCCCCCAGCGGCCCAAGGTTGAAGAATATCAGGATCAGCTGCTTCTAGTCACGCGCATGGTGACTCCCACGGAAAACGAAGACGGATTTACAACGGAGCAGGTTAGCTTCATTTTGGCAAAGCAGTATCTCCTGACAGTGCAAGAAGAACCTGAAGCCGATACGTTCAATCCCGTCCGCGATCGCATTCGGCTCAACCGAGGCGAAGTCCGCCGCCGCAAAACAGACTATTTGATGTACACACTATTGGACACCATCATCGACGGCTTTTTTCCGGTTTTAGAAGATTATGGGGAACGCCTTGAAGCCTTGGAAGATGAAGTCGTCTTGCGGCCCACCAAGAAGACCCTTGGCAAAGTCTACAATCTGAAGCGGGAACTCCTGGCTCTACGTCGTGCCATCTGGCCCCAGCGAGAAGCCATTAATATCCTCATCCGCGATAGCAGCCATCTCATGAGCCACGACGTCAAGATTTATCTGCGTGACTGCTACGACCATGCGGTGCAGGTCATTGATATGATTGAGACCTACCGAGAACTCGCGGCTAGCCTCATGGATGTATATCTGTCGTCGGTCAGCAACCGGATGAATGAGGTGATGAAATTGTTGACGGTGATGTCGAGCATCTTCATTCCCCTCACCTTCATTACAGGACTCTATGGGATGAACTTTGACCCGGACGAGTCCCCCTGGAATATGCCGGAACTGGAGTGGTACTGGGGCTACCCCACAGTGCTGGCAGTGATGGGGGCGATCGCCACCGGCCTGGTTGGTTTCTTTTGGCGGCAGGGTTGGTTTAAGGATTTTACCGCCATCAAGCAGGTAGATACCGTCAAGAAAAAGAAACCTCCCAAAGGCTCAGGGATAAGATAATACCAAACCCGTTTTGTCTAACCCGTTTTGTCAAACCCGTTTTGTCTAACCCGTTTTGTCAAACCCGTTTTGTCTAAATATATAGCAACCAAAGGGTTGGTTAAGTATAGCAACCAAAGGGTTGGTTAGGACAAAACCATTTCAGGGAACCCGCGCGGAGCGCGGGTTCCCTGAAATGGTTTTGGTTTCACGAACTCTTTCGTTACTATGCTAGCTATAGGTGATGTCCGGAAGCTGAACATCCTTTTCCCAGCGCATAAGGCTGAAGAACTCAGCCGAGATGCTGCCAAAGCGCAGAATATCCCCATCCCGGAGTATCATCCGCTCCTGAGGGGCGATCGCCGTACCATTGACCCAGGTTCCGTTTAGACTCCCAGCATCGGTCATAAAGAAGTTGCTAAAAGCATGGTGACTAATCACCGCATGGCAACGGGACACCGACTGCTCAACGATGCGAACTCCTGAATTGGGCGATCGCCCCACTGACCAGCTCGTAGCTGGGGATGTTGCAGCAAAGTCCGTGTTTCCGGAGTTCAGATTCGTCACTAGAAAAGCAATACGTCCTAAAGAGACCCCATAGATATAGAAAGGCGTCAGATGGCATCTCTCTCGAGCACTCAAGACTGGTTTGATTAAGGTAGTCACTTCATCAATGTTGTGGTTACATCCCGACAGTAATGACCGAGCGAGAGTCGGATGCAGGTCCAAAAAATCCAGCAGCTTAACCTGAGATAGCTTCTCTGGCGAACAATTAATCATATCTTTTGAGAAGGTCTAGCGATTACAACTAATGAATACAAGTAACGAATAGACCACACCCTCGGACATGCACAGCAATTCTAAGTCTCTCGCGTCGCCTCACTACAGTTGGACGTTATTGCGTCCTTGACCCTGATCCAGGGTTTGCTCTCACGGTGGCTGATTCCTAATTAACTCGGCCAGCCCCAGCGTCTCATGCCATTCTCTCTCTCGCTATCAGACTCTCTAGCGATTTCTTTTCTGGCAATTCTTCTCGGTAGAGCATGATGTACCTAAAATCGCGTATTTTAAATCACGCACTTTAGCGGTAGAATCAAGTAGTACGAATAAAAAGCAGTGAAATAGAAACCATAAGCTTCTAGGTGAAGTTGACTTTGACATTTTGCCGGTAGGAGCTATCAGTTCACTGTAGTTGCACTAGTGTATATCTACTGCATCAATTTGTACATATCTTAAAACGTTACGTGATTTCACGGGAAGGCGATCGCCTCTCGCCTTTTCTTTAACCAATCCTTAAAATTACAGCCCCTTGGGTTAAGTCAACACCAACCCCAAACAAATGTTCCTGAGCTAACGACTTGGCAAGTTTCACGCAAAAATAGGAGTTTGGCGCGCGGAGCGCGCCAAACTCCTATTTTTGCATTGTGAATTTGAGAACGTTCTAGTAAATAGGTGAGTTACTTATGCCGCAGGGTACTAGTGCATTGGAGCAGCATCTCAAGATCCCTGGGTTCTTTGCCCAAGCGTGACCCGCCAGAAAGCTCACTGAACGAAACAGGACACTAGCTTTTATAAAGGTTGCGATGGGTGATGCTAGCGCCACCCCATCCTATCGCTCTGGAAACTTACGCCTCCTAGATCCCAGGAATCTTTAAGATTCCTGGGATCTGATCCCCCCATCCCCCACCCCCCCATCCCCCCATCCTCACCCCCCCACTATCCTCCTCACCCACCCTAAAAACCCCCGCTCCTCTCTCCCCTCTCCAACTCCATCACACATCCGCCGCTCCTCATCAGTCAAATTCGCCGTGGGATTCTGCAAATAGTCACGGATCAACGCACAGCCTCGCGCCAACAAATTATCCAAATCGATATTCCACAAAATCGGGGTGCCATCCTGCCCCGCCGAGGCGACGGTCTCTCCATCGGGGCTAAAGCTCACGCTACTGACCCCTCTGCTGTGCCCTTCCA
>CAYXJG010000488.1:0-3565 GCA_964465285.1 uncultured bacterium | reverse complement strand
GATTCCTATAAGTGGGTGAGGAATGAGAATTAAATAATTTGAACTAAATTTTAGTAGAGCGGCGCGGCGATGCCGCGCCGCTCTACTAACGTTGGATTTTATTTAATCCTTGATCCTGTTGATCCTGAGCACAATTTAACGATAAAACCTACAAAACCCTGTGCTGACTGCTGCGTGGGCGGCGCAGGGTTTTATGGCTGCTTGTTAGCTGTGCCAAGGTACTGAATCAACCTGTTTTCTGCTTATTACCATTGCTATGCCCCATGCCGCCGACATTCTCATCCTGTCCAATGGCCCTGGAGAACTCACCACTTGGGTGCGTCCAGTCGTAGAATCCTTGCAGGATGCGCTGGGGGGCGATCGCCTGACTTACCGCATCTCTCTGGTTTTGTCCCCTTGCCCCAACGCCAGCGGCAAAGAGGTAGCGATTGCCCGACGCTATCCTGGCGTTGACCGTATTCAGGGAGCAGAGCACTTCTTCCCGTTTCTCCTCTTTGGCAAAACGGCTGAGGACTGGAACTGGCACAAACGAGGTGTAGTGATATTCCTGGGCGGTGATCAGGTTTACCCTATTCTCATTGGCAAACGGCTTGGCTTTCGCATCATCATCTATGGGGAATGGGACACCCGCTGGCATCCCTGGGGCGATCGCTATGCGGTCATGAACGACACACTGGTTCAAAAGGCCCCCAGAAAATACGCTTATAAATTCCGAGTTATCGGGGATCTCATGGCATCCGCTGCAAAGGCAGCAGACCGTTCGCAAAGCACCTCCAGTGATGTCAAGCAAAAGGCGACGGGTCATCCTTATTCACTCCCCCCGTCGCTCACGTCCCCCCCTACTCATCCATTCCCCTCTCCACAAATTGGCTTCCTCCCTGGATCGAAACCCGCCAAACTCGCCCAGGGTGTGCCCCTTTGTCTGGCGATCGCCCATCACATCCACCAGCACATTCCCGATGCCCGTTTCGTTATTCCTGTGGCTCCTACGCTGAATCTGGAGACTCTCGCACGGTTTGCCAATGCCGCATCAAATCCAGTTCTATCTACTATGGGCGGTGTCTCAGCAGCTTTGTATTCAGGCGATGAACCCACACCTGAAGGGGAAGCCTCGCCACGGCCACTGCTGAAGACAGAAGGGGGGGTCGTGCTAGAACTGCACCCAGAGTTTCCTGCCTATGATCTGCTGCGAGAATGCCAGATTTGCGTCACGACGGTGGGGGCGAACACCGCTGAATTGGGAGCACTGGCAGTGCCAATGCTGGTATTGCTGCCGACTCAGCAACTCGAAGCCATGAAAGCCTGGGATGGACTACCGGGGCTTTTGGCAAATTTGCCCGGTGTCGGGGATGGGTTTGCTCGGCTGATTAACCGATGGTTCCTTCGCAAGAAGCGCCTGCTGGCATGGCCGAATATTTGGGCCGGGGAAGAGATTGTACCGGAACTGGTCGGGAACCTCACACCCGAAGATGTTGGCGATCGCGTTTTAGCGTATCTAGGCCACCCTGAACAGTTGCAGGCAATGGGCGATCGCCTCCGCCAGGTGCGAGGACAGCCTGGAGCCGCAGACCGACTGGCTCAAATTGTGATCGAGGAGCTTAGGTCTATGGAAATATGACCACAACACGGAGCCTCAGATTATGCAGAGAGCAGTCGTAGAGCCGTGCGTATCAATCTGCGATCGTCATCTGCAATCTTCTAAGGAACCGTGCGCGTATAACTATGATTCAGCCAAGGAATCACTCTCTTGTCGATCAGTTTGCGCAATATCTATATCCTGAGAGGTGCCGCTAGATTCTTCTGGGCTAATGTGCTCGTTTGGGCTTGTTTGGTCATGAGACTGACTCCTAAGTTTACGTTCATGCAGCTTCATCATGATGGTGGCATGGACGTCACGGCTGATGGGATAAAAGTATGCCAAGGCTAGCCCAGCAATCAGAATCACGGTAGAAATGGGGCCTATGACCAGGCGAATGACAAACAGAGCGGATTCTGGCTGCACGGGAACAGGTTTGCCGGGCAAGCTTTCAATATAGCCCGCAACGCTAAGAGCCTGGCCGACTAGAAAAATGCCAAAGGCCAGCCCAATTTTTTGAGTCATCACCATGAAGGCATAGAATACTCCCTCACGACGCTGCCCTGTTTTCAGCTCATCCAACTCAATCACATCGGGCAACATTGACCAGGGAATAAGATAGGATGTCGAAACCCCAAATCCAGCGACAAAGCCCAATATAAACATGGGCACAATATTTCCGGGTTGCAGGAAAAATAACCCAAACTGGGCAAACACCCACAGGCTAATCCCCATAAAAAAGACTGCTTTTTTCCCGATGCGCTGACTGATGGCACTCCAGACAAACAACATAATGAGTGCCGTTCCCTGGACCACAAGCGCGAAGTAGGTGAAGACTGTTGACGATAGCCCCATCCAGCTCACAACAAAATACTGCATGACCACTGCCGTCATCTGAGCAGCGAGCCAGGCGCAGAGGTAAATACCGACGACAATCAGGAACGGCTTATTAGTAAACGCAATGCGAATTTGCTGAGAAATGGGTAGTGGCTTAGGTTTTGGCTGCTCCGAATATTGCTTCTCGGAAGACCGAACGGCCTTCCAGGTGCCAAAAACACACATATATAGAGGAATGATGCAAAGTAATGCTCCGATGACACCGAGAATTAGGTATCGACGAACGGGCTGCTCGACGAGGCTAAAAATTAGGCTCGATAGCCCCAGGGCAAGGATGCTACTGCCAATTGAAAAGGCGAAACGAAAACTATTGAGGCGTGTACGCTCGTTGTAGTCCTTTGCCAGCTCTGGAGTCAGAGATACATAGGGTAAATAAACTGCTGTAAACGCTGTCTTAAAGACAATGCCGACAATGATGTAATAGCTAAATAGCGTCCATGGACTATCCGACGGAATCAACCAAAGCAAGAAGAAGGAGAAGCCAAAGGGCACGGCACTGATGATGATCCAGGGATATCGCCGGCCCCAACGCGACTGCGTGCGATCGCTCATTAGTCCAATAATCGGATCGCTGATCGCATCGCTGATTTGCCCAATCATCAGGATACTACCCGCCAAGGCTGCCGACAGCCCTGCCACATCTGTCATGAAAAACATGAAGAAAAAGGCAAGCAAGCTACCCGTCGCAGATGTTCCAATTGTGCCAATCCCGTAAGACAGCTTCGTCCAGAAGGTGAGCTTTGAGTCACCTGAGTTCGCTGAGCTTGCTGATTTAGAGATAAGAGTCATAGAAATAGAGATAGAACATTTATATTAAAACATTGCCCAACTCTATGCTGGCTATGGGCTAAAAAACTAGTTCAAAAACCCCTGGCTCAACTCACCCACTCAATTTTGCGCGGGCAAATGCGCCAATAGGTTGCAGTCAGCATTATGCTTAAGACTGAGAATTAAATAGCTTGAGCCAAACTTTGTTGGGGCGGCGCGACAATGCCGCGCCGCCCCAACAAAGTTTGGATTTTATTTAATTCTTAGTCCTTAGAGAATGTTTGAAAAGTATTTGATAACACGCTGGAACAATACTGATCCCCC
>CAYXJG010000487.1:0-3575 GCA_964465285.1 uncultured bacterium | reverse complement strand
AAAGTCCCCCTTGAAAAGGGGGGAATCACGTTCAAAGTCCCCCTTGAAAAGGGGGATTTAGGGGGATCAGTATTGTTCGAGCGTGTTATCAAATACTTTTCAAACATTCTCTTATTCTTGCGTGAAACTTTCCAAGTCGTACACACCAGACAATTTCAGCAACTTGGGATACGCTATGGCAGAATCTCACCTGGATGTGATCTGAATGTGACTGGATGTGAATGATGGCATTGATGAGTGTAGTCAGCAAGTATTTTCCGAGAGATTCTGTCCTACCCAGGCGCAAGGGAACGGCGATCGCCCTGGCGCTATCAGGAATTCTGTTGCCAGGACTCCACAAGTTCTACCTGGGCCAGCGGATCTGGGGGATTGCCTACTTGCTGCTGCTGCCAACCCATGTGCCCCAGGCGGCGAGCCTCATCGAAGCGATGTGGTACGGCATTCTGAATCAGGATGAATTCGACTACAACTTTAACCGCTCCTCTCCTCATCTTTCAAAGCAGCCTTCAACGACTCCATCAACACCATCCCCAGCCATGACCGACCCTGGCTATCGGTTTCGATCTGCCGAAGACGTGGCGACCGCCGCCAAAGCAGGAATCGAAATTGACGTGAATCGCGCAACGGAAAGCGACTGGATGCGATTGCCCATTCTCACCGAACAGCAGGGGCGATCGCTGGCAGCGTTGAGTCAGGCGGGGGTGCAGTTTCACTGTCTGGATGACCTGGCGGCAGCGTTGAGTGTGCCGGGCGATCGGCTCAAACCCCTGGAACCCATCCTCAAGTTTTACTACTACGACCCGGTGGAACTGGATACCCCGGAACCCGTCAATCCTAACCAAGCATCCATCGCTGACCTGGCAGGAATTCCCAATATGTCCATCGCCCTCGCCCTGCAAATCATCCACCACCGCACCACCCAGCCCTTTGCTAACCTGGCGGACTTGCAACAGCGGCTCTGCCTGGATGCAGCAACCGTCGAAGCCATTATGCACCACCTCAGCTTCGATACCTGAGCACCCCCTGCAGACAGCGACCTCTTAGCATGGGCGATCGCCCAGACGAATGCAACCTGGAATTGGGGGACTTTGGCTTTGCCTGTGCGAAGCGCGCTCCAACCCCCTATTTTTCGTGAAACTTGCCCAGTCGTGCGCGATCACGATCCAGATGCAATGGCTCTGAGGATGATGGTTGCCCCTCCCATTGCCAGCAGTGTTGGCACTAGGGGCATCCAGCCGCCCACCAACACCATGCCGTAGGATGCCGCTACGGAAATGATGATAAGCGTTCCGGCACCTCCCCAAGCGATCAGGGGCGATCGCCCAAACCAGGCAATGCTGCCACTCGCTGCCGCCCACGCCAAGATCCACAGGGCGTCTCCCCAACTCGCCCATGTCCACAAGAGGGGACGGTCATCCAGGGAGGCACTCAGCAGTTGGCTGACCATATGCGCCTGAATTTCTACCCCTGCCCGGTCGCCGGATGGCGTCAGGTGATCATCACCAAAGCTAGGGGCGGTGGTGCCGATGAGGACAATGCGATCGCTCACCAATGCCTCTAACTCATCATCACGGCTGCCGTCTAGAATCTCACGCAGGTTCATCGTTGGGGCAACGGTATCGGTCTGGCGGTAGTTCAGCAGCAGCTCGTAGCCGCCTAACATGCCCTGGTGATAGCCGCCCGAACGGTTGTCTAGAGGCGGGAAGGGGCGATCGCCAAACCACAGCACCCCATCGTCAGTCATTGAAGCGTCTAGTCCGGCCTGAGCCAGGTAGCGGGACGCGAGCTGGTAGCTGAGGGATACAGTCGTGTCGCAATGGGCCGCTCCATCCATGCCCACGATCTGACGGCGTACGCGGTTGTCCCCATCCAGGGGAATGTCGCTAAAGCCAACCCGGTCGAGGGGAACGGTGGGCGGCGGCGGAATGGCGGAATAGTTGCTGTCTCCACCTCCAACCGAACAAACGGCAATGAGATTGGGGTAGTTCTCCAGGTATTGCTGAGATGGGAGGGCATTTTCTTCAGGCGCTCCACCATCAGTGGAGGGAGTTGCTTCCCGATAAATATCCAGCCCAAGCACTCTCGGTTCGTAGGGGGCGATGGTTTCGAGCAGTTGAAAGAGTGCCTCATCTGCCAGGGAGCCTTGTCGCATCATGCCTACGTCAGACTGGTAGGCCAAATCCTCTTCATCGACGGTGATGAGCAGAATCCGGTCATCGGCTTCCTCAGCAGGACGAGCATTCAGCAGTGTGTCCAGGGCTTGCAGTTCAGCGGGCTGAAGCAGTCCCGTGAAGCGAACTCCCACGGCACTCCCTGCCGCCAAAAGTCCGCACGCCATAATCAGCGGCACTCCGGCAAGGCGCTGCACCGATTTCTTCCAGCGGGATCGTGGCGAATTCTGGTTTAACGAGGCGAGGCTGCCGTCGTCTGAGCGAATCCTTTCTCCAGGGCGATCGCGGGGTGGCTCTGTTGGCTCGCTCGTAATCGCCCCATCTTCCATAGGTAGCGTGCCCAGCAAATTCACAACGTCAGCGGGCATTTCAGTATTCATCTGGATAGGACTCTGCACCAGCTTTGAGAGCACCGTGCCTTCCGTCGTGCTGTCCAGGGCGGGATTCGCCTGAATTTCTGCTAGAGCCGCCTGAATATTTTGGGGGCTGTGGGGGCGCTGGCCTGGGAAGGGAGCCATGAGGCAGTCCATCAAGTCAGCAAGGGCAGGAGAAAGATTGGGGGCATGGTTGCGCCATAGCAGTTGTCCTGTATGGGCATTCGCAGAAAATTCCAGGGGATTGGTGCCTGTCATTAAATGAACAAAGGTACGCCCTAGGGCAAAAAAGTCCGATTCCGGTACAGCACGCCCCTGCATCTGCTCAATGGGGGTGTAGCCCCTGGAATAGACATGGGTGCGGGTAATGTCCTCTTCGCACTTTTGCAGATAGGTTTCTGTCACCTCCCGCACGGCTCCAAAGTCGATGAGGGCAAGCTGACCGTTAGGACGGAGCATGATGTTGGACGGTTTGATGTCGCGGTGAAAGCAGTGGTGCTGGTGAATTTGCGCCAGAATTTCGACAATCTGCTGGAGCCAGTCGATAGCCTGGTCATGGGTAATGGGTTGATTTTGGCGATCGCCCAACCACCGCCGCAGATCCACTCCCGGAATCAACTCCATCACCAGACAGTGAAGGCGATCGCCCCCATGCTGGTCTGACTTCGCTGTTCCTCCATCCAATTGAACGGTGAAATATCCGTCAGAGTCTACCGTCGGGATACCGGGGTGGTTGAGTTGGCTCAGCACCTTTGCCTCCCGCTGAAACAAGTGAACCGCCTTCGGATAATTTTCCAGCAATACTTTCAACACCTTGGGGGTGCCATTGTCATCCACCGTGTAGGTCTGGCTAAACCCCCCTTGACCCAGGAGGCTCAGCACCCGATAGCGGTTGTTGATAAGCGTGTCAGGTTGGAAAGTCACGGGGCAGTTGGGGGGATAGGGGGGAGGGGAGAGGGGGAAGGGGAGAGGGTCGATGCTGTTTAGGTAAATACAGTTCCAAAATCCAAAATCCAAAATCCAAAATCCA
>CAYXJG010000486.1:0-3602 GCA_964465285.1 uncultured bacterium | reverse complement strand
CATGGGTTGTGTGGTCGGGCTGTGGATTGGCCGTATTCTAGTTTTCAGCGGTATGTGGCAAAAGGGGTTTATCCAATTGATTGGGGATTGCAGGAAATGATGATTTCACCAGTTGATGTTGGAGATGGATGCTGCTAGGGTGATGCGTTACGCTGCGCTCTAGCGCAGCCATGCCCGGAGGGCTTTACGCATCCTACAAGATCTGAATAATCGCAGCAATTCTCATTATGGAAATTTAGGTGGCAAAAAGGTCGCCTCAGGCGAGTACTTGTTTAGCGTAGCGGTGTGATCCCCCGCTGTCGCTGCCCCCTAAGACCCTTCGGGTATGCGCCTTCGGCGTAGAAAAAGGGGGCTCACACAGTAACTGGCTCGAAGTCCCCCTTTTCAAGGGGGATTTAGGGGGATCAGCCAAGCATCGCGCTAAACACATACTCAGGCGACCTTTTTGCCATCTAAGCCTATCCAAGTGAGCGACTGTAGGGCGCGAAGTTTCCCAAAATGAGAATTGCTGGAATAATCGTCGGGGATGGACGCTAGGAGTAGATGAAGTCATGATGGTCAAAGCTTTATTGTGATAGGGGTAGAATAAAGGTACCATAGCTTAAATCATGAAGGATTATGAAAATCACGATTGATATCCCGGATAGTATTGATCAGTCTGCTGAATTGACTCAGGCTGAGTTGCTGCGCGAGATTGCAGTTCTCCTATTTCAATGGGAGCGGGTGACTTTAGGCAAAGCGGCTCAAATTGCTAGAATGCACCAGTTTGAGTTTCAAAAGCTGCTGGCTAGTCGCAAAATCTCAGTCCACTATGGGCTAGAAGATTATCAGGCAGATGTAGCAAATTTGCGTCAGCATAATTGGCGATGATTGTTGTCAGCGATACCTCTGCAATTAGTAATTTGTTAATTGTTGGACAGCTTGAACTGATTCAGCAGATCTATCAGAAGGTGGTGATTCCGCCTACAGTTGATCGAGAGGTTCGTGCGCTTCAAACTTTTGGAATTGATCTTGCAGCTTATACATCGGCAACCTGGCTAAATGTGCAAGTGCCAACAAACGATGTGTTGGTTGACAAACTCAAAGAAGAGTTGGATGACGGTGAAGCAGAAGCAATCGCGCTAGCGCTGCAGCTCGGAGCAGATCGATTGTTAATTGATGAGCGGCTGGGGCGTTTAGTAGCTGTGCGATATGGGTTAAACATTACAGGTATTTTAGGGGTTTTGAAGACAGCAAAGATGCTAGGAATAATCTCAACAGTGAAGCCAATTTTAGAGTCTTTGGTGCAGCAAGCTGGATTTTGGATTGATCAGACTTTGTATGAACGAGTGCTGGAAGATGTTGGTGAATGAAGATAATCGCCCACCCCTTGTAAAGCCCGTCCACAAAGTATACGGAGGGCATAATCACTCACACAACTACTCACTAACCTGTCCTTTTAATGGTGGAATTTTGGCAATGCTGGCGGATTGCAAGACCTCTGGAAACTGTTTCCACGGGATGTCGCCTGTGGGGCTCTCTGCGTAGAGTTGGCTAAATTTGAGCAGGGCGGGGGGAGTTTCAGCGGTAGGGAGAGCAGTCAACAGATAGGTAGGTTGGGTGGGGGCAGAGAAGACGACGGCGCAGGGGCGATCGCACCAAGCTCGATATCTGCATAAATATGTGTATGATCGGATTATGCGATTTGTATGGGATGGCAATAAGCGGCAGTCGAATCTGGTTAAACATGGATTTGACTTTGTGGATGCTTCTCAAGTGTTTGACGGAGCAACGCTGACGTTTGAAGACGATCGCTTTGCCTATGGTGAGCAGCGCTTTATTACCCTTGGGCTTTTGCAAGGGCGGGTGGTGGTGATTGCTCATACGGAAAACCAGGATGAAGTTCGAGTCATTTCAATGCGGGAGGGAACTAAACGTGAACAAACCATCTTCTTCAGAGATCTCTCAGACGAATTGGGAACAGATTGATGCCATGACGGATGAACAGATTGATTTATCGGATATTCCAGAGGTGACGGAAGCGCAAATGGAACGAGCCGTGCTGCGGGTCGGTGGAAAAGTGGTCGAGCGGGGGAAACAGCGCGTCAATATGTTTTTGGATGTTTTCATTGTGGAATACTTCAAAGAAAAGGCTGGAAATCGCGGCTACCAAACGTTGATTAATGAGGCATTGTCAGACTATATTCGCAATCACAACCTGAAAGAGGATTTGCGTCAGATTGTTCGAGAAGAGTTGGAGAAATCAAAACAGTAAATTGATTGTGGCATTGAAGATTGCGGAAAACGATATTAGAGCGTTTGATTCTACAAATCAGTGAACCGCCTTGTAATGCACGGTATATGCATGAGGGATTGATCGATCATGTCGCAGGTTTCTCAATCAGAAGCAGATCAACCGGAAATGATGGAGCATCTTAGCCCAGTTGTCGCCCAAATGGTTTTGGTAGCATTGCCTGAGCCTATTCGAGAAGCGTTTGAGCGGCGTGCGGCTGAAATTGAGTATCCTGTGGAGGCAGTGTTGGAGATGGCGCTGGCTGGTTTTCTAGATAGTGAAGCTTTGAGTTTTACGGACTGTAAGCCTCGGTATTGAGGGTGTGAAATCGCAGCATATCTATCCAACTCATCACCCTACAGCGGGGATTTTGGCAATGCTGGCGGACTGTAACACAGAGGGGAACTGCTTCCAGGGGATATCGCCTGTGGTGCTGGTGAGATAAAGGTGGCCAAACTGAAGTAGGGCGGGGGCAGTTTCATCGGTTGGTAATGGGGTGAATAGATAGGTGGGTTTGGTGGGGGCAGAGAAGGCGACAGCACAGGGTTTATCGCAGGTCCAAAGACAACCCACAGGCTGAATTTGAAAATCATTAACCTGCAACTGCTCAGCGCATGTTGTGTTGAGTTGTGCCAGTAAGCGCTCGCCATCAGCCGGTTTATCTTTAGGGCGATCGCACTGAAGAACGGTGACAAGATTTGCAGATGAATGGGGTGCGCTTGGGCATGGATTTAAGGTGTGTTGACAAGATATTTATACAAGTCATCAATCACGGCAGCAGCAGCAAGGGGAGTTCGCGCTCTCCAGATTGGTATCAGTTCTTGTGCCAACACTGGCACTCGACGGGTTATACCCCTCATCCTGCTCCCCCGTCACCACCACCTGAATCGCCTCATCCTCTGCCCCTACTACCGCCTCGCCCAGCGTCACCGCTAACCCCGTCGCCGTCATCGCTGCCACGGGCGGTGCATCCGTCCCCGTAATCGCCACCCGCACCGTATCCCCCGGTTCATTCGTCACGCTCACCAGGGCAATCCCCTCCGCCGGGGCAAACTGCTCAAACCCGTCCCCCTCCGGCAGCGCCAGCACCGCATTGGGAATATCGGCAATCAGCGCATTGCCCACCGTCTGCGTCGTTGGGGCTGTCAGCTCTCTGCCGTCGGCAGTTTCCAATACAAGCTGTAAACCCGCTTCAGTTTCCTCAATGCGCACCCCGGTAATTTGCACCAGCGAGGCTTCGATTTGGGCAATCCATTCGGAGACAGTGGTGGCAGGGTGGGGGGTAGAGGGGTGATGGGGTGATGGGGTGATGGGGTGATGGGGTGATGGG
>CAYXJG010000485.1:0-3612 GCA_964465285.1 uncultured bacterium | reverse complement strand
GCGCCAAACCCCTATCTTTGTGTTGTGAATTTGAGAACTTTGCCAAGTCGTGTAGCAAAGTATAAAACTGTATTTTGGAGAGCAGGGCGGCATTGCTGCGTTGCTCCGCCAAAATTGACTTGTGGACAACTAACCACTCCTAAAATTGAGGTTATCTATGCCATCGCACCATCAAATAGAGCGCATTTATACCGATGGAGCCTGTTCAGGTAATCCTGGGCCGGGTGGATGGGGGGTGGTCGCCTACCTTACGAACGGTATGGTTCATGAGTTGGGGGGGCGGGATACCCAGACGACTAATAACCGCATGGAACTGCAGGCGGCGATCGCCGCTCTCCAACTGCTCCGTGACACCCAACAGGTGACGTCGATTACCCTTTATACGGACAGTGAATATGTTAAAAAAGGCATCACCCAATGGATATCGAGCTGGAAGAAGAAAAAATGGAAAACATCGACCGGGAAAGCCGTGGTGAATTTGGATTTATGGCAGCAGCTTGATGAACTCAACACAGCCATTAAAAAGCAGCTTCCCTTGACCTGGGAATATGTAAGAGGCCATGCTGGGGATGAAGGGAATGAGCGGAGCGATGCGATCGCCCGTGCCTTCTCACAAAACAGCCGCCCTGCCCTACACAGGGTCAACGCTTTGGCAACCCCCGCCGCTGAAACTTCATCTCAACGTTCGTCCGACTCGGCCCCTTCCCTGTCTTCATCTCCTATGGCAAAATCCACTTCAAAGTCTACCCCCAAAGCATCAGCCTCTAAACCATCAGCCTCTAAACCATCAGCCTTTAAACCATCAACCTCCACATCAACGGCATCGTCCTCAGAATCGTCTTCGGAGCCGCGTGCTGCCGTGACGGATGATGGTCCCCCCAGAAACTCAGACCTTGGGCATTTATCGGCGATCGCCACCCTATCTGCAGAGCCTTCTTCCGCGACCCATACGGAAAAGCTAGCCCAGCTTCGCAGTTTAGTAGAAACCTTTCAGCTTGCAGATACGCTGGCTGACCAGCGATATTTAATTACGACCCACGAACTTGCCGATTTGGTCGGAATCAGCATTACTACTGCAACAAACCGGGGCGAAAGTTGGGTATGGCGAAATTGGCGTGTGTCTCGGGTGCGTCAGGAGAGCAACCAAATTCTATGGCAGCTCGAACGCGTGATTTGATATTGCTATGGTTTCGTTAATCTATTCAAAATTCAGCTCTTAAGCCACCCAACATAAATAACCTCAAAATCTAAAGACCGGGGGAGCGCCCCGCTGGGGCACTCCCCCGGTCTTTAAGTATTGACGACTTGGCAAAGTTCTCAAATTCACAACGCAAAGATAGGGGTTTGGAGCGCGCTAAGCGCGCCCCAAACCCCTATCTTTGCGTGAAACTTGCCAAGTCGTGAGTATTAATACTGGCCTACTTGCAACCGATATTAAGTCTTGTATCGATCACCATTCTGGCGTCTATGCCCCATTGGGAAAGGACGATCGCCCACCATGATCGAACAGAACGTGATCCTCATTACCGTTTTTCTCAATGACCCCCGATATTCTAAAACTCCTTCCTTCGCTTGATATGAACTACATCTAGGGCTTTCTCGTATAAGCGTATTATTGGAACGCTATAGCTAGTAGGTTAGAATCCTCAGTGAAATCTATCGATGCGTCCGGTAAAATGATCGATACCGGGCAGGATCCGGAACAAGGGGCGTCTAGGTGCAACCCCCCTAACTGACTGAAAATCAAATAGAACCCAATTGGCAGCTAGGTTTTATTTCATCTTCAGCTCATAGGGAGGTAGCGCAGATTATGGCTCTGCTGTTTTCGTGTGCCAGATCTTTGCATATCAGTCATTGAGAGGCTGAATGAGGTGCTGAATCGCGCAATGCGTAGCAGTAGGAATAATAAACCGCTCAGCCAAGTGTGCTGAGGCGTAGAACGCTGAATCCCAGAATCATAGATGCGGAAAGGCATGGCCTGACGCCTAGAAAAATGACGGTTCAGCACTTTCGTTCCCAAATAGTGAGTAAAACAGGGTTAGGCCACCGTGGAAATTTTCTCCGAGAAGTTCTGGAATCAGGTTCTCGACCGTCTGCAGTTGCAGTTGAGTCGCCCTACCTTCGAAACATGGATTAAAACGGCAACCGTTGAGCAGCTTGATGATCAGGTGCTTATTTTACAAACACGCAATACCTTTGCCCGCAGTTACATCCAGAAATACTACATTAATGCGATCGCCGATGTGGTCCACGATATCTTGGGGCGGCGTGTTGCCATCCAGATTCAGGTAGACCCCAATGGCGATGATGATGCTGAAATGCTCTACTCTGATGCTCCCTTTCCACCTTCAGGAGTCGATGTTGAAGACCTCAGCCCCTTCCTGGGACGAGGACGACATCACGGTGCCCCGGATCGCAATGGAGCCGATGGCAGCTCGAAACCTGCCAAGAGTTCGAGCAAAACAAAGGGGTCTGTGCTGAATCCAAAATATGTGTTTTCTCGGTTCGTTGTAGGTGCCAATAGCCGCATGGCTCATGCAGCAGCCCTGGCGGTGGCAGAGTCTCCAGGTAAGGAGTTCAACCCTCTGTTCCTCTGTGGCGGCGTTGGGTTGGGCAAAACGCACCTGATGCAGGCCATTGGCCACTATCGCAACGAAATCAACCCCGGGTCGCGCATCATTTACGTCTCCTCTGAAAAATTTACGAACGACCTCATTACTGCGATCCGCAAAGACAACATGCAGAGCTTCCGAGAGCAGTATCGGGCAGCAGATGTGTTACTGGTGGATGACATCCAGTTCATTGAAGGCAAGGAGTATACCCAGGAAGAATTCTTCCACACCTTTAATGCCCTGCACGAAGGCGGTAAGCAGGTGGTTCTAGCGAGCGATCGCCCCCCCAACCAGATTCCCCGGCTGCAAGAGCGGTTGTGTTCTCGCTTCTCGATGGGCCTCATTGCCGACATCCAAACCCCCGACCTGGAGACCCGGATGGCGATTCTCCAGAAGAAGGCGGAATACGACAGCATGAAGCTGCCCCGAGAAGTAATTGAATACATTGCTGCCCGCTACCCCTCTAACATTCGGGAGCTAGAAGGGGCGCTGATTCGCGCGGTCGCCTACATTTCCATCTCTGGTTTGCCCATGAGCGTGGAAAATATCCAGCCCGTCATCGATCCCCCGTCAGAGCAGATTGAGGTCACGCCTGAAGCAGTGATGCAGGCCGTCTCCGACACGATGAACGTATCCCTAGAGGATCTAAAAAGTAGCTCTCGCCGGCGTGAAATCAGCAGTGCTCGTCAAGTCGGCATGTACCTCATGCGGCAACACACAGACTTAAGCCTGCCCAAAATTGGGGAGATGTTTGGCGGCAAAGACCACACTACGGTGATGTATAGCTGCGAAAAAATCGCCCAGCAGTTGACCAAAAACCCTGAGTTAAGCCGAACGTTGCGGCAGGTGGGCGATCGCATCTCCTCTAGGGGCCGCCCAGGCAGCTAGAGTTGGCCAGTAAGAGACTTGCAAGAAAATAAAGTACCCGGAAAAGAGCAGCGGGCGCAGCCCGCTGCTCTTTTCTTCCGGTATCTTTTTTAGCCGCAGATCCCTAAAGGGA
>CAYXJG010000484.1:0-3614 GCA_964465285.1 uncultured bacterium | reverse complement strand
TTTAAAGTTGGGGGCGGGCTGCGCCCGCCCCCAACTTTAGAAATTAAATAGGATCGCTATATGATTCTAAGGGACTTGCAAGAAAATAAAGTACCCGGAAAAGAGCAGCGGGCTGCGTCCGCTGCTCTTTTCTTCCGGTATCTTTTTTAGCCGCAGATCCCTAAAGAGTACGTAGGTGAGCATAATTAACTGTGAAATCCACAAACCCTGTGCCCTCTGCTGCGCGGGCAGCGCAGGTTTTTTTATCTGATTTATTTTTATCTGATTTATAATTATGCTGAGACACCTATGCTCTCAAGTGGACTTTATCTAGATTCAGCTCTAAAATAGAACACGTGATCTATTTTTGGGAACAAAGCCATGAGCCTCTTGGGACGTTTGCAGGATATGTTTGGACTAAGTGATGAGTATGCTTCGTTCGAGGATGACCCAGACTATATTCATGAGCAAGCACCCAATCCGGCCTACACCGAGGGAAAGGGCCATCGTAAATCCAATGACTCACCCAACAATGTGATTGAAATGCCTGGTCTTAATTCGTTACAAAGTGAACTGATCGTGATGGAGCCTCGGATGTTTGAAGAGATTCCTGAGGCGATCTTGGCATTGCGTGAGCGCAAAACCGTCATTCTTAACCTTGCCAATATGGACCCCGACCAGGCACAGCGGTCTGTGGACTATGTAGCAGGCGGAGTTTTTGCCATTGATGGCCATCAGGAACGCATTGGCTCTAATGTGTTCCTATTTACGCCCAGTTCAGTACAAATCAATACCTATACAGCTAATGCAGGCGTCATGCCGTCGCCCTCTCCTGGGTTTCGCAATCCCTTTACGTCAGTTGCCTCGGCTCCCCAGTCCCTATCCGATCAACTCAGCATACGTGCAAATCAGCCTCCCACCCCTCCAGCCGCTGCACAGCAGTTCTAAGGAATCTGCGGCTAAGTAAAAGATACCGGAGGAGAGGGGCGGCGCACCGTGTCCCTCTCCCAACACTGCTGTATGCGCTCAACCAGACTGTCCACTGCCCTATTGCTGTATGGGAACCTGGATGATGAATTCCGTACCATTTGTGCTAGAAGGAACGCATTCGATTTTGCCCTTATGCTGCTCAACGATGATTTGATAGCTGATGGAGAGACCCATCCCGGTGCCTTTGCCAATCGGTTTAGTGGTAAAAAACGGCTCGAACACTCGTTCTTGAATGTCTTTTGGAATGCCAGGCCCGTTGTCGGCGATCGCCACCTGCACCCAATTCCCATCAATCAATGAAGTGCGAATTGTGATCTGATGCGGATGATTCTGGAGTTCCTGAATTGTTTTCCCGCTACTCGCATCCTCCAAGGCATCAATAGCATTGCTCAATAGATTCATAAAAACCTGGTTGAGCTGTCCTGCATAACAGGCAACAGGGGGCAATGGGCCATAGTCCCGAATCACTTCGATGGCAGGGCGTTCAGATTTAATTTTGATGCGATGCTGCAAAATCATCAGCGTGCTATCGATGCCTTCATGGATATCCACAGCTTTGTATTCCGCCTCATCCATTCTTGAAAACGTCCGCAACGCTGCAACGATGCTGCGGATTCGCTTTGCCCCCACGTTCATAGATTCCATTAACTTTGGCAGGTCAGCCGCAACAAATTCTAAGTCCACATCTTCTACTAGCTCCTGCAATACAGGGGTCAGATTTGGATAGGTGTCTTGATAGAGGGTCAGCACCGCCAACATATCCCGGATGTATTCATTCGCGTGCTTCAAATTTCCGTAAATGAAATTCACCGGATTATTAATTTCATGGGCGACCCCTGCCACAAGCTGTCCCAGGGATGACATTTTTTCCTGCTGAATGGACTTTAGCTGAGATTTCTGGAGTAGCTCCAGTGCTTGTCTCAGTTCTGCCGCCCGTGTGGTGATTTCTTCTTCAAGGTGCCGGTTTGAGTTGGCGAGCAGGGCATTTTTTTCGGCAAGTTGCCTGGTCAGTTCCTGGCGCTGAAGATGGACGCGAATACGAGCAAGCGCTTCGGCATGCTGCACAGGTTTCGTAATGTAGTCCACTGCGCCTAAATTGAGTCCCTTGACCTTGCTGCTCTCATCGGAAAGAGCCGTCATGAAAATAACGGAAATCTGCTGGGTAGCTTCCGACTGCTTGAGTCGGCGACATACCTCAAAGCCATCGATGCCAGGCATCATTACATCCAGTAAAATTAAATCCGGCTCAATAAGCTGAAGTTTTTGCAGGGCACTTTCGCCGTCCGTCGCCACCAATACCCGGTAATGGGCCTGTTCCAGCAAGTCGAATAGAACTTTGATGTTTGTCGGGCTATCGTCAACGACAAGGATCAGGGCTTTTTGCGTCGCCATGGTTTTCCAAAACTACGGGTATCTGGTTAGTTGAGCAATTCAGGTGACGATTGTTTGATGAGCGAAAGAATCGCCTGTTCGTTCATGTCGGCTGCAAAAGCCATCAGCTTGCAGGAGAAGGGTTGATAGCAGGCGTCTAGCTGCTGAATTCGTTTTGCCTCTCGCTCGATCTCACAAACATTGCCCATTTGAGCCGCTAGATACAAGGACTGCATCTCGTTCGTGGGAGGCATGACAAGCGCCGATGGGGCTAGCCCGGCTTCTCCATTCTCAGTGTTCCCATTTTCTCGTGCGGGAGTACGTTCAATCGTCCATTCGGTATCCAGGTGCTGAGCTAGCCTTCCACAGGCTACCGCTTTAATTTTTGAATTCAGGAAGCCCTGCGCTGCGCGCAGGACTTCCTGAATTCACGACTTGGCAACGTTCTCAAATTCACAACGAAAAAATAGGGGGGCGGGGTACACTCAAATCATCCGGGGTTGCTTAAACTTCTCGGGTCTATAGCGTCGTGCGAGCGCGCTTGGTACGGTGTTTTGCGTGGCAGCGCAGCGCGCCGCTACCTTCTCAACACGGTGGATAGACGGCTAAGCACAAAAATCAGGGAACAGAACAGCGATCATGATTTGGGATGTATTATCTGACCAATCAAACCATACCCTCTGGCTCATAAGCGGTACTGTGTTTCTGGCCCTGGGAATCGTCGTGGGCGATCCAGGCATCGCTGCTATTGGCATCGCTGCTATTATTACGGCGATCGCCGCTTTGAGTATCCCGTCCCTAGCGATTCAACTGATCATCTGGAGCATTCTCTCGGTTGCCTTAGCTATTGTGTTGCGAGGGTTGGTGTCCCGTAAGCCCCAAAGTCAACAGTGGCAAACCGAGGCAGAGGTCACCGAGATCATTCCACCTGGGCGAACAGGTGAAGTGGCCTACGAAGGAACCCTATGGAAAGCCAAGTGCGACATTGCGGATCTCCGTATTCCAAAGGGTGAGTTGGTGAACGTCGTAGGGCGGCAGGGCAACACGCTCATCGTCATTCCCCTGCGCATGATTGATGCGTAGGTTCAGCATCTTGCTTGAGGATGACAGATTAAACAAAGTTCGACACTTAGGGACTTGCAAGAAAATAAAGTACCCGGAAAAGAGCAGCGGGCTGCGCCCGCTGCTCTTTTCTTCCGGTATCTTTTTTAGCCGCAGATCCCTTAGAGGATGTTTGAGAAGTCCTCAGTGCTACTTCAGATCCCCCCTTGCCC
>CAYXJG010000483.1:0-3620 GCA_964465285.1 uncultured bacterium | reverse complement strand
CGGGGATAGTGAAGATATCGCCCACGTCGCAGAGGGTGATTTGCTCCCGTAGGTCGATGCCGAGTTCAAAGTTGTAGGGGGTGTAGAGGGCGGAGATGCGGCGGATGCCCTGGGGACCGAAGCGGGTGCCGGGGCGGTAGGTGGTGCCGGAGTCGTGAGGCACGCCAATGATGGCGACGTCATAGTCCCCAACTTTGCGCACGTCTTCCAAGTAGGGAGCTTTGAGGAAGGTGTTGATGCCAGCGTAGTGGGGCAGTTCGCCACGGGAGAAGGTAGGGATGGAGCGATCGCGAATACTGTCGGCGGCTTCTAGCCCAAACTCCAGCCCCTGATTGACTTCTTGCTGCCATCCGGTGAGGGGTAGCCGAGCTTCACGCTCTAGGGCTCGTTGTGCTTGGGTTGACCCATCCCCGGATTCGCCGGGTGCTTGAAAAAGCGAATTCGAATCTGTCATGTACACTCCTGAACCATTGTGGTGCTGTCATGCGGTGCTGTCAGATGCTATGGGTGGCTTGACCTGAGAGAGAGACGACATCGCTCGGCATTATCCACCCAAGCTTACAAAATCAACATTTATTGTAGGGGGTGCTGGCTATCCCCCACTCTTGCTAGTCAGAACTGGGGGCCAGTCAGAATTGGGGGCTGCAGATGCCTTGAGGTGGGCGATCGCCCACCTCAAGGCATCTCCGGAGCCCAATAGGTAGAACCGCGAAATCGCTGGATGCGTGGCGGAATTGAAAAACCCATGGCGCGGTAGCGGGCAATGTGCCAATATATCCAACGCCGGGTGATTCAACAGCATCTTTCGAAATGCAGCGCTCAGGAATGACGAAGGGAGCGATCGCCCGAAAATGCGAACAGCCGTTTCAAATGACGCCGACTGACCGGGTCATCGTATCAGCATAGGAGCATCACAATATCAGCACATCCCTCAAATCCAAGAGCATTGCTGATGCTTTTTATTCGCTTCATTACTCTATCTCAAAAAATGTAAAAAGCAATACTTTACTAAACTCTTTTCATTGGTAAACCTTACCTTAGTAGGTTTAGTTTAATTTCTGTTTCTTCCAGGATTCTGGATGGAAACTGCTGGATTTGTGCGGTCAGACCCGTGTTAGAGATGAGAATAAGGCATCCTACTTTTTTCTTGTTCTGCGGGAACTTGGTCGGGCGCAAGCTGTTAATTGACATCGACTAATTGACATCGACTGTAAAACTTAATCATTAAGTTTCTAGGGTTCCGATCCATTGAAGGATGTCTGGTCCAAGAGAAACGGGTGTTTGGGTACCAATGATGATGGTTTCTTGAGCGCTTACACGGAGGGATAAAAGCCCGGGAGGACAGGCAAAAGCCTTTGTACTCCTGGGCTTTTCAATTATCTGTGTTCTCTCAATTTGTTTGGGTTGTGTATTCCCCATTGATGACGTGATGGTTGTTTGAAGAATGCTAGGAGGTGCTAAGGATTTAGAGATTAATCAATATTTTGTATCAGTGAAATCAGCAGTGGATGGTGTTGAAAAAATAGAACGATAGCCAAATGGAATGACGACCGTTGGATGACCATTGGATAACCATTAGACGACAGTTTAGATGACCATTCATTGACAAATAGGCTCTTCAATGAAGCTGGATACGGACGAGGCGATCGCCCTTTTGTCCTAAATCTCAGCCTCAGAAGCGCCCGTATTGTAACAGCCTGAGAGCAAAAGAAAGCGAGGGGACTTATGACAGAAAAACTCTTATTTTGGGGAATTATCCTGTTCCTGTTTGGAACCCTGGGAATTGGGGTTTGGGCGTCCAAACAAGTGAAAGGCGATAGTGTGAACTACATGGTGGCGGGTCGTGGCTTGGTATTGCCGCTGGCCGCTGCCACCTTGATGGCGCAGTCCGTAGACTCAAACGCCACCCTGGGCAACACCGACCTCACATCGGCTTTTGGGTTTTGGGCCGGGGCATCGCTGCCCGTTGGATTGGCCCTATGCTTGCTGCTGGCAGGCTTATTTTTTGCCAAACCACTCAACCGCATGAAGCTGATCACGTTGCCCGATTTCTATCGCGTTCGCTATGGGCGCACCACCGAAGTCATTGCGTCCCTGTTGATGGTGTTAAGCTTTGCCTTTTTGTTGGCGGGGAACCTAGTCGCAGGCGGCTTTTTGTTTGAAACCTTCCTGGGCACCAACTACACAGGCGGGGTCATGATGCTGGCCATCATCGTGTTCATCTATACTGTGATGGGCGGGCTGTTCGCGGTGGCCTACACCGACGTGATTCAGGTTGTCGTGGCGCTCCTGGGAGCCGTCCTATTGATTGGCTTTGTGGGGGCAAACTTTGGCCTGTCGTTGCCTGCCGATGTTGGGCCATTTGCTTTTGACCAACTCACGCAACCCGCATCGGGTGCGGTGATCAACTGGGCAACAATTTTGGCATTAGGCTTCGGCAACCTGGCGGCGATCGACTTTATGGCGCGGATTTTTGCCGCAGAAACCCCCGAAACGGCGCAACGGGCTTGCCTGTTTGCCAGCGGCGGCACCTTGCTAGTCGGCATTCCGTTTTCCATCGTCGCGTTGTCTGCGGGTGGCATTCTAGAGTCCCTGGGCGTGACAGGCGATGCTCCAGTGCTGTTTGGGCTGATTCAGAATGTGATTCCGCCTGTGCTGGGGCTGGTTATTATTGCGGCCATTATTTCCGCCTCTCTGTCCACTGGGGATGGTGCTATTTTGGGAACTTCGTCGGTGCTGGCGCATAACGTGATGGGCATTCGCCACGACGCTATTCATGGGCCAGGGGGCGATCGCCTGCTCAACATTACCCGTATGATGGCGATCGTTATCACAGCGCTCGGCGTGTTCTTTGCGCTCCGGGTTCCCGAAACGGGCGTACTGTTGGTTCTGGCCTTCGACATGATGATGGCCGGGGTTGTTGTTCCGCTCGCGGGCGGTCTGTTTTGGACGAAAGCCACCAGTCAAGGGGCGCTGGCCTGCATTATCGTCGGTTCCCTCACCCGCTTGATTTTGTTTATGCTGATGCCCACCGCCTTTGGGGCCGAAAATACGCTGCTGTATATCCCCAATCCGATCTTCACTATCGACTTTGACGGGTTTCCGACCCTAATTAGTCCGCTGGTGGGGTTGGCGGTCTTCGTGGTGGTTTCGCTCAATACCCAGGGACGGGGTGATTCTGGCTCGCAGAGACAGGAGCCTCTGCCAGAATTTAACCAAGCCGGCGGGCGATAAGCCTTGACTGTTCAAGAGGTTAAAGGGGCCAGGAATTTGCTTTTCTCTACCCTTACAAAAAACTCGGCATAGAGAACTATGCCGAGTATCTAATCAGGGTGCATCTACCATTTTTTTCTTCTCCGTGAGACAGGTGTATCCGGAAAAACTTGGGCGAAATGCTCGGTTCTGTGTAGAGAATGAGTCTATGTAGAGAACGAGAACTATAGGGGTGTGCAGCCACGTTAAGGACACCCAAAATTCTAGATAGCGGCGCGTCGTCATATAGAATCTGCACTTGACGTACGCTTACAGGGCTATCCATCGCTTTTGCAGCGCATCCGAGTGATGTGCCTGTGCTTCACCATCATCCCGTAATATCCCTTGCCGAAGACTTCTCCCAAGCA
>CAYXJG010000482.1:0-3621 GCA_964465285.1 uncultured bacterium | reverse complement strand
TTTGTGCAAGTGAGCGCCTGTAGGGCGCGAAGCTTCCTAAAATGAGAATTGCTGAAGAATGCTGATAATGCTTGCAGTCTTCACCCTGCATGTGCAATCATTAGAATTTGTGTCTGATAAATTAACTCACCCTCTCGACAGTCATGGCTAAAGGCATACGCGTCATCATTACATTGGAATGTACGGAGTGCCGTACGAACACAAGCAAGCGATCCGCTGGCGTTTCGCGCTACACAACAACAAAGAACCGAAGAAATACGACAGGGCGGTTGGAGCTGAAAAAGTTCTGCACTCATTGCAATAAGCACACGGTTCACAAAGAAATTAAGTAGCCTTTTGCTCTTGACAAGCTGCTCTTCCAAATTGATTGTTCAGTTTTTTTCGCTAGATTTGGTTTTTCCTCAGGTTAACTATGGCTTACTATCGTCGTCGCGTTTCTCCCATCAATCCCAAAGATCCGATTGACTACAAGGATGTAGAACTACTCCGAAAGTTCATTACTGAGCGGGGTAAGATTTTGCCTCGTCGTATTACCGGGTTGACTGCAAAGCAGCAGCGTGACTTAACTGTTGCTGTGAAGCGTGCCCGGATTTTGGCTCTCCTTCCCTTTATTAACCGTGAAGGCTAAAAATTGCCTAAAGGCGTTAGTACTCTCTAGCTAATCTTTAAGCAGAGATACTTCAGTAGGGATACAGTCGGCACAATGGACTAAACTTGATGCTTTCATGCTATGCAGATCAAAATTTGCAATGGTTAAGCACCACAAAAGTTAAACGTCACGCAGGGCTAGCTCGGGCGAAGATTGCTTGCAATGATGGGGCTACTCTGGCGCTAACGGCATCTAGATATACGACTCAGCTTGCTAAAGCTAACCTCCCTGGGGCATGAGTTCCGTTATAAATTGAGGACATCTAGAGCCTATCTTGGGATTTTCCCTAATTCAAAGATTACAAGAGTAAGCTGTGGCAATATAGTTTGAAGCAGCCTTCATTTTTCAAAGAGGTGTGATTACCTTGGGGTGACCCAGAGGGTCGATGGTGGCTGCGGTTAAACCAGGATAAAGCTAGGCTCCAAGGAATACTCATGGAGAAGGGGACGTTAGTTGAGGTTCAGGTACAGGGCGATCGCCGTTTAGCTGTGGTTGATCGGCCTGAGGGCAAAAAGAATTTCGTCGTGATCGATGGTGACGGCAAGAGTCATACAATTCATCCAAGACAGATTTCTTACGAGTGCTCCGGTGAACAGTATCGTTCATCGGACATTTTTTCGTTTTTGGCCAATGTAGACCCCTATCTCGACCCCTCTAGTTTGGAAGTAGCGTGGGAGCTAATGTCTGAGGATGGCGGTTCAGTAACGCCCGCAACCCTAGCAGAATTGCTGTTCTCGGAGTCAACTCCCCAGGCGACGTATGCAGCCCATCGATTGCTGAGCACGGACAAGATTTTCTTTAAGCAGAAGGGCGATCGCTACGAACCCCGTTCTGCCGCACAAATTGCCGACATCAAGCACCAGATGGCTGCTGAGGAACTACGCCAGCAGGAATGGCAGCAATTCATCACATCCGTCTATGAAGCTCTGGAAGGGAAACAGGTAGAATGGCAGGAGAGCGATCGCTCGCGCCTTGATGCATTAGAAAGACTTGCTGCCCAGGGCAATGACGCCCCAAATCACGGGCCTGCTCTTGAGGTTTTATCAGCCCTGAACCGCTCTACAACACCCAAGGGCGCATTTCAGCTTTTAGTAGACTTGGGTCTCTGGTCAGTTCACGAAAATCTCTTTCTGAAGCAGCGTCAAATTCCGGTGCAGTTCCCCAAAAAGGTGTTAGATATGGCTCATCGCCTGCTCGACAATTCACCGCCTGACTGCGATGGAAATCGTCTAGATTTGACAGATTTGAAAGTTTGCACCATTGACGACGAGAGCACCCGAGAAATTGACGACGGCCTGAGCATTGAATTCCTAGAAGACGGTCGCAGGCGGATCTGGATTCACATCGCTGATCCAACTCGCTGGATTAGTCCTGGAGATGAGCTGGATCTGGATGCGCAACGACGGGCTACCACCATTTACCTGCCGACGGGCATGGTGCCAATGTTTCCCCCCGAATTAGCTACAGGCCCGATGAGCCTAACTCAGGGGAATGTCTGCTGTGCCCTTAGCTTTGGGGTCATCTTGGATGCTGGTGGTGCGATTGATGAGTTTACCATTCACCCCAGTCTGATTCGCCCGACCTATCGGCTGACCTATGAGGATGTGGACGAAATTTTAGAGTTGGGAGTGGCGGCAGAGCCAGAATTAGAAGCCATTGCTGAACTGGCGAAACGCCGGAGTGAGTGGCGGAGATCTCAAGGGGCTATCAGCATTCATATGCCGGAGTCATCAATTAAAGTGCAGGATGATGAAATTACGATCACGGTGTTGGATGATTCGCAATCCCGCGAATTGGTAGCGGAGATGATGATTTTGGCAGGGGAAGTAGCTGGGCGATATGGCCAGGAGCATGGTTTACCTCTGCCATTCCGGGGGCAAACGCAGCCAGAATTGCCGCCCGATGATGAGCTTGTAGCTCTGCCCGCTGGTCCGGTTCGATACTGTGCCATCCGCCGCTGTATGCCTCGGAGCGAGATGAGCGTAGCGCCTATCCGTCACGCGGGGCTGGGGCTGGAGCTATACACCCAGGTAACATCCCCAATTCGCCGCTATACAGACCTTCTGTGCCATTTTCAAATCAAAGCCCATCTCAGGGGAGAGATGCTGCCTTTTGATCCCACTACTTTGAATGAACTCATTCAAACCGTCACATCTACGGCCTATGAGGGAACACTCGTGGAGCGCCAGACGAAACGATATTGGGGGCTAGAATTCCTGCGTCGCCAGGGGAATCAGGTCTGGCAGGGAATGATGTTGCGGTGGCTGCGGGAACATGAAAATCTGGGGTTGATTCTGTTAGAGGACTTGGGACTAGAACTGCCCATTCATTTACCTCGCCCAGTATCGTTGGGCGATCGCCTAGAGCTTAAGGTATCCTATGCCGATCCGCGTCAGGACGTTATTCAATTCGTCGAGCTAAGCAAACCCGCTGCTTAGAACTCATTCAAAACTCTGGCGAATTTTCCAAAAGGGATTAGGAAATCCCTCTTGACTATGCCTCACGCTGGCGCTTCTGTAGAGACAGCATCATTTGTTGTTTCACTAATTTAGCCCAAACGCTAAAGTCGAAATTTTCATCTCCGGGTAGGGTCGATGCTCGTCCATTTCGAGATTTGTGTTGATCTTGTGCTCTCATATCTAATCCAAATTTAAACTAACGTAATCAGCAAAAAAACTTTCAGGATCTAAAGTATCATGTTAAAACTGTATTCAAATATACGATTTTAACACTTTGATTATAACGCTCTTGCTTCTCTGAAAGATCATTCTTAAAGATCATTCTTTGTGTGTGGATTTAGAACCATGATCCGAGCGATCGCCTCTTAAACTCCTCTGAATCGGCTCTGAAATCCACCTTCTGTTGTTAGAATGCCCAAAATCAACTGCATGACAGCTCTTGTACCCATGACATCATCAGGTATCCCTCACGACTTGGCAAGTTTCAGGCAAAGATAGGGGTTTGGGGCGCGC
>CAYXJG010000481.1:0-3633 GCA_964465285.1 uncultured bacterium | reverse complement strand
GCGCGCCCCAAACCCCTATTTTTTCATTGTGAATTTGAGAACTTTGCCAAGTTGAGTATCAAAAACAGTGGAGCTATTTACGCCGTCGAGTACTAGCCAGGCTCAATCACTTCAAATGTTAGGCCAGCGTCCTTTGTTAAGCGTTCAATCAGTATGTCCTTAAATAGAGCAGCAGGGGTCCAAAAGCCTCCTTCTGCACCTGTCTCGGGAACGTCTTTGGCAAGGCAGAGCCCTGCCTGCCCCAGAATTTTTGAGGTGGAGCCATAGCCAGGGTCGCGATCGCCCGTCACCTTCACCAGAAGGACATCCCCATCTGCAGTTTGTCCCCAAAACCGGAGATCATAGAATCCCTGCTCTCGCTCCTCAAGACTTGGCCCCTCTCCAGACGCGGGAACCACCCACTCTTGCAGTGCCCAGCGTGTTGGAGGGAAAGCCGCCGCCACGAGAAACCCTTTCAGTCCCAAATCGAGTCCTTGGGCGATCGCCCATCCCGGTATCCCTTCCCCTGTGAGAATTGCCTCATCGTAGTGGAAGTCCCGCCCGTAGGCATGATTGAGCAAGACATTGGTTCGGAAGACAATTCGGGCATTCATTTCAGCCATGACAAAGGGCGATGCCCACTGGTAAAAATCATCGTCATGTTGGACAGGGATAAGGGTGGACTCAAGGCGAATCGGGTGATCGCGCTCTAAGCAAAGGGAGTACGGGTCCATCCGCTCGTCTTCCAGGGCAGGATTACTCGATGTTTCTTTCACAAGGTTAATGACGCTTGCGCTTGTTCCGCCAGAAACGCCGCCTTGAGCCGCTTTTACACGCATCTTTACGCGCACGCAGGGCTGTCCAAATCGGCTGTGAGCCTGCTGTTGTAAGTAATACACTCCTAGATCAGACGGAACCGAGTCAAACCCGCAGCAGTGAACAATGCGTGCTCCGGACTGTTGGGCAGCCGATTCGTACTTCTCAATCATGCGGCGAATCCACTGGAATTCTCCAGTGAGGTCACAGTAGTCCGTTCCCGCCTCGACGCAGGCTTTAACTACAGGTTCACCATACAGCGCATAGGGGCCGACTGTAGAAATAAGAACACGGGTTTTAGAACACAGGTGCGTCAGGGAGGACGCATTTGTGACATCTGCGGTCAATAATGGCAGGTTTCCGCCTGATGTTCCTAGGCTTGCCGCTAACTTACTTAGCTTTTGCTGAGAGCGCCCAGCCGCTGCCCAGCATATCTTATTCTGGCCTCTCAGGTGTTCTGCCAAGTATTGACACAGGAGGGTGCCCACAAACCCCGTCGCGCCGAAAACGATAACATCGTACTGGCGATCGCCCTGATCCATTGCACACCTCCCCCCTAGAAAAGCCTATTGCTCAGAAACCGTCTAACATTTCTAGAATACCGAATTATTATGAGACACGACTTGGCAAGTTTCGGGAAAAATAGGGGTTTGGGATGCGCTGAGCGCATCCCAAACCCCTATTTTTTCATTGTGAATTTGAGAAGTTTGCCAAGTCGTGAAGGATAAAAGCAGAATGGGGACTCTTTATGTGCCAGGAGTTCTACCTATCAAAACATTTGGGTGTGCTGAACCAATTGCACACCGCTATAAGTCTTTCGATCGTCAAAAAAACGCTTAAAATGGACTGGCTTGCAGAAATATTGGTGATGGCAGAGAGCAGAATCTGTTTCGCTGCGGTAGCGTTCGAGAGATGTGAGGAAAGTATATGTGTGGAATTGTGGGCTATGTCGGGACGCAGGCTGCCAGCAGTATTTTGCTGGACGGTTTACGCAAGCTGGAATATCGCGGCTACGACTCTGCTGGTATTGCCACCCTATCTGAAAGCACGTTTCACTGGGTACGCGCGAAGGGCAAACTGCAAAACCTTCAAGACAAAATGGACGGTCTGGAAGACCCCGCCCATATCGGCATTGGCCATACCCGCTGGGCTACCCACGGCAAGCCAGAGGAACACAACGCCCACCCCCACATGGACATGCACCAGCGGGTGGCGGTGGTGCAAAACGGCATCATTGAGAACTATCGGGAGCTGCGCGAATCCCTGAAGCAGAAGGGGCGCGAGTTCTACACGGAAACCGACACCGAAGTGATTCCCAACCTGGTGGCGGAGACAATCGCCGCCATGCAAGCCAGTGGGGAAGCGCAAAAATTTCTCTCCCCCTTCACCGAAGCAGTGCGACGGGTGATGCCCCAGCTCTCTGGCTCCTTTGCGATCGCCCTGCTCAGCGTTGACTACCCCGACGAAATCGTCATTGCCCGCCAAGATTCTGCGCCCTTGGTGATTGGCTTTGGGCAGGGGGAATTTTTCTGCGCCTCTGACATCCCTGCCATTCTGCCCCACACCCAGGCAGTGGTGACCCTGGAGAATGGCGAGATGGCAACCCTTACCCCCCTGGGCGTACAGGTATATAACTTTGCGGGCGATCGCCTCCGAAAACAGCCTTATATGCTGACAGGAACTGCCATTGCCATTGAGAAGCATGGTTTCCGCCACTTCATGCTAAAAGAGATCTTCGAGCAGCCTGGTGTGGTGCGGCTCTGTCTGGATACCTACATCAACGATAGCTGGACACCCGATTCCCCCGAAGATCCTATTAACCTGCGGCTCCCCGATGCTATCTACAAAGACTTGAGCCAGATTCAAATCGTTGCCTGCGGTACCAGTTGGCACGCTAGCCTGGTGGGTAAGTATATTTTGGAGCAGATGGCAGGTATTCCCACTCAGGTACAATACGCCTCTGAATTCCGCTACAGTCCCCCACCCCTGACGCCCAACACCCTCACGATCGGTGTAACTCAGTCTGGCGAAACCGCCGATACCTTATCTGCCCTCACAACCGAGCGCGATCGCCGTTCCAGCCTATCTGCCGAATACCATGCCCGACTCCTGGGCATCACCAACCGCACCCAAAGCACCCTGGCCCGAATGGTAGACTGCCTTATCGACACCTACGCGGGCATTGAGATTGGCGTCGCCGCTACCAAAACCTTCACCGCTCAACTCGTTGCTTTCTACTGCCTCGCCCTGGATCTCGCCTATCGCCGCAAGACCATGACACCCGAACACCTCCAGATGATTCTGAAAGGAATGCGGCAACTGCCCTCGTATATTGAAGCCAACTTAGAAACCCAGTCCCGCTTTGCCGAGGAACTCGCCCACGAATTTACCGAAACCACTGACTTTATCTTCCTGGGACGCGGGGTGAATTTCCCCGTTGCCCTAGAAGGAGCACTAAAGCTGAAGGAGATCAGCTACATCCACGCCGAGGGCTATCCCGCTGGGGAGATGAAGCATGGCCCTATTGCCTTACTCGACTCAAAGGTGCCGGTGGTGGCGATCGCTGTTCCCGGTAGTGTCTATGAAAAGGTGCTGTCGAATGCCCAAGAGGCCAAGGCGCGAGATGCTCAGTTGATCGGGGTCGTGGGCATGAACGACACCGAGGCGAAGGAGACCTTTGATCAGCTCCTCCCTGTGCCAGAGGTTGACGAGCTGCTGTCGCCTATCCTGACGGTGATTCCTCTCCAGTTGTTGGCATACCACATTGCAGCGCGGCGCGGGTTGGATGTCGATCAGCCGAGAAATTTGGCGAAAAGTGTTACCGTTGAGTAATGCCTA
>CAYXJG010000480.1:0-3691 GCA_964465285.1 uncultured bacterium | reverse complement strand
GCAAGAATAAGGGTTTGGGGGCGCGCTCCGCGCGCCCCCAAACCCTTATTCTTGCGTTGTGAATTTGAGAACTTTGCCAAGTCGTGTCAGACCATGCCCTAAACAGTTTTACGGATCTTAGAATTAATCTTGCTCACTTACTTATCTATAGAGCAGGTATCTCTACAGTGGATGTATCTGCGGATGGCGCAGTCGATGACTGTGCCAGGTGAGCTTCGAGTTCAGCCAGGGCATCAGCGTCTACCTTCGTCTGCATAGGGCAGAACTTGGGGCCACACATGGAGCAAAATTCTGCCGTTTTATAAATGTCAGCAGGCAGGGTCTCGTCGTGATATTCTCTGGCGCGATCGGGGTCGAGGGCCAAGTCAAACTGGCGGTTCCAGTCAAAGTTGTAGCGGGCGATGGAGAGTTCGTCGTCGCGATCGCGAGCCCCCGGACGATGGCGAGCAATGTCAGCGGCGTGAGCAGCAATTTTGTAGGCGATCAATCCATTCCGCACGTCCTCAGCATCGGGCAATCCCAGATGCTCTTTCGGGGTAACATAGCAGAGCATGGCCGTGCCGTGCCATCCGGCGATCGCCGCTCCAATAGCCGATGTGATGTGGTCATAGCCCGGTGCAATGTCCGTCACCAATGGCCCCAAAACATAAAAGGGAGCTTCAGAGCATTCCTCCATTTGTTTGCGGACGTTGAACTCAATTTGATCCATCGGTACATGTCCTGGCCCTTCTACCATCACCTGCACATCATGCTCCCAAGCCCGGCGGGTGAGGGCTCCCAGAGTTTTTAGTTCAGCAAGTTGCGCCTGATCAGAAGCATCGTGGGTACACCCCGGACGCAGAGAATCCCCCAAACTGAAAGAGACATCGTATTTTTTGAAAATCTCAATGATGTCGTCGAAGTGAGTGTAGAGGGGATTTTGCTGGTGGTGATGCAGCATCCAGCGGGCCAGGATGCCGCCGCCTCTAGAAACAATGCCTGTTAGCCGTCCTTTGACCAGGGGCAGATGCTCAATCAGGATGCCCGCGTGGATGGTCATATAATCCACTCCTTGCTGGGCATGGGTTTCGATGACATGCAGAAAATCATCGGGCGTCAGCTTTTCAACATTGCCGTGAACTCGCTCCAGGGCTTGATATACGGGAACCGTACCAATGGGAACAGGGGATGCCTGAATGATGGCAGTGCGAATCGCGTCCAGATCGCCGCCCCCGGTGGACAGATCCATAACTGTATCGGCTCCGTATTTCACCGCCAGCTCAAGTTTGGACACTTCTTCCTCTAGGCCAGAAGAGTTGGGAGACGCACCGATATTGGCATTTACCTTACAGCGGGAGGCAATACCAATGCACATGGGCTCCAGATTCACATGATTGATGTTGGCAGGGATAATCATCCGACCCCGTGCCACCTCATCACGAATCAGTTCCACGGGCAGGGCTTCCCGCCGGGCTACGTAAGACATCTCCTCAGTCGCCACCCCCTGACGGGCATAGCGCATCTGAGACACGTTGGCGTGTCCGCGTCGCTGAGCGACCCAGTCTGCTCGCATATTCAATTCCTCAAAACTATGAACAGCTTCCCTGCGCTGGTTCTAACCAGTCTCAGGTTCCAAGGGTGTAATCTCAGCCTGGAAGACTCAGGCACCCCTAGCTTGTGAGATATTCTATCACCCAATCTCGAATTCGATGTGTCCGAATCCAGCGGTAATTTGCTCAGTAGGTGAGAACATTAATTGTAAAACCCGTAAAACCCTTCGCTAAAGGGTTTTACGGGTTTTTAATTCTGCCAGATTACTGATGATCGGGTTGGGCGATCGCCCAACCCACCCTGCTAAAACTTTATAAATTGCCAACCCCCAACGAGATGTTCTAGCGTTCCTATGTCAAAATCTTGGAAGCTCTAACGGATCTGAAAGCTGTATCTGAATCTCATCGGTATCTGAATCTCATCGGCAAGGCTTGCGCATGGCTTCCCATCACCATCATCATCAGTCCCCAAAGACCACAGGCGCTCAACAGCAGAAATCTATTTCCCGCAGATCTGAGAGGGCACGGCTTTCAGCAGAAGGGCGAGTGAGAAGCCACCCTGATCTGTTCTCAGACGAAGCAACCGCCCCTGTCAACTCATCTCTCCCCCTATGGGAAGCCAGCAACATCCTGACCCAGCGCAAGCATCTACCGTGGGTCATGGATCCCGATGGCAAGCTGTGTTATACGCGAGATGTTAACAATGGCGAAGGAGCCATCTATTTTTGGGTCACGGAAAACCTCGAAGAAGAGCACCCTGCCGCCCTGGCAGGAGCCGCTGCCCTCGCGGTAATCGATAACTTTGACATCCGGGCAGCCTGTATGCACCTGATCTACGCTGCCCACGCTACCCAGGTTGAAAACCCCTGGGAGCAGGAAATTATCATTGACGATCGCCAAATCGAGTCTTATTTGGGCTTGCAGAAACGAACCGACAAGTCCAGAAAAGAAAAGCTGGCGCTGATTGAGAAAATCGCCAAACAGCCCTGCAAAATCACCACCTTCATCTCCTGGCCCCGGCAGGGACGACGCAAAGGGTTCACCGTTGAAGAAGGCCGCCTCTGGCATATTTTGGGTACCCGCTACCATTATCAGCAGGACATTTTTGGCAACAAAGAAATTGCAGGCATTTCTTTCATTATCAAGGCAGGGCTGTGGGCAAAGTACTTCCTGGATGATGACGCCACCCAGGGAAGCCACGCCTATGCCAAGCAAGCAACCCTTTCTAAATCGCTCCTGGAAAACGTCATGAGCATCTGGCAGCATCGAGAGGGGGCTGCCCGCCTGATGGTGTGGCTACTGTTTCGGTCACAGCTCAGTAAGAAACATCCCATTAGCGTCCAAACTCTGATGGAAGTGGCCTACGGTACCCAAAAAGTCGAGAATGCCCGCACTGACCATCAGCTTCGCAAAAAGCTGACTAATACCTGGGATGAAGACCTGTTCACCCTCCATGACCGAGGCTGGTCATTGCATTTTGATCCCAATACTTATCCCCCCGAAATTCAGCCCATCGGCTTTGGGCGAGAAACAGCCCGCCGCCCTCGGGGATTCTTCGACCAACTTCTCCAGGCGCAGCTTTGGATTACTCCGCCCCACGATTGGATAACCCCCAGCATTCCCCCCTCAACAGGAGAGCCCCATGACCCTAACCAGCTCACGCTGATGGACGATCATGCCGACTCTCCCCTGCTCACGGGCAAGGATATCCAACGTCTTCGGCAGGATAAGGGCTGGAGCCAGCGCAAACTTGCTAAAATCAGCAGCATTAGCCAGGGACTTATCTCCATGATGGAAAATGGCACCCGATCCATTACCCCGGAAAACGATCGCATCCTTAAAAACGTATTCGACTATATGTGACCCCGACTTGGCAAAGTTCTCAAATTCACAATGCAAGAATAAGAGTTTGGGGCGCGCCCCAAACCCTTATTCTTGCGTGAAACTTGCCAAGTCGTATGTGACCCCAGTTCGATAGAGGTGCATCACCACTCCCTGGGCGGCGCGTGAGGCGTAATTTTGCCTAATCTCAGCCGATTGACTTTACGCTGCTGTGAGGGTAAGGCGTTGCCATGGGCCTGAGTCAATCATTCCTTGAATCGGCAACGCCCCATGGCAGATGATTACAAAAAAATCAGACCCCCCACCCTGATTACATAAGG
>CAYXJG010000479.1:0-3703 GCA_964465285.1 uncultured bacterium | reverse complement strand
AGACAGAAGACAGGAGACAGGAGACAGAAGACAGGAGACAGGAGACAGAAGACAGGAGACAGAAGACAGGAGACAGAAGACAGCTCCCTCCTGAATTCTGACTCCTAGATTCTGACTCCTTGCCCATCCAGGATTTCCCGGCTTAAATTACAAGCCCTTAAATCCTTTTATCGAATTCACGTTCTAGGAGGAAAGCACTTCCTAGTCCGCCGAACTATGCCCCAAATAGGCATGTAAAATCGCAGGGTCATTCCGCATCTCCTCAGAACTGCCCGATTGCACGATGCGACCTGCATCCAGCAGATAGGCTCGGTCAGAAATGCCAAGCGCCAGTGTTGCCATCTGGTCCACCAGCAAAATGGTGATGCCTTCATCTCGCAGGGATGCCAGGGTTTCATAAAGGTTGGCAACGAGTTTTGGTGCCAGTCCCAGGGAGGGTTCGTCAAGGAGCAGGAGCTTGGGGCGTGCCATAAGGCCCCGGGCGATCGCCAGCATCTGTTGTTCGCCACCCGAGAGGAGACCTGCCTGTTGGTTTTTCCGGTCTGCCAGGAGAGGAAACCGCTGGAGCATGGCTTCAATCTCATCAGCAACGCTATGATCGGTGCGATGATAGGCTCCCAAGCGAATGTTGTCGAAAACCGTTAGTTCTGCAAACACCTGCCTATCTTCTGGCACCAGGGCAATGCCTTCGCTGACGACGCGGTGCGCTGGGATGCGGCTCAAATCTCGGCCTTGAAAACGAATGTGCCCCGATCGCGCCGATAGGGTGTTGACAATGGTTTTAAGTAAGGTACTTTTGCCTGCACCGTTAGCGCCGATGACGGATACCAGTTCTCCTTGGTTAACCATGAGAGAGAGATTGTGAAGTACCTGAAGTGCGCCATAACCGGAACTTAAGTTCTCAATAGAGAGCAAGGGGGAGTGAGGAACAGAAAGTGAACGCTCTAGACTTTTGCTCTCTGCACCCAGGTAGGCTTCGAGCACCTTAGGGTCGTTTTGCACCTCTGCTGGCTTACCAGTGCTGATGACCCGTCCACTATCGAGCACGACGACCCGATCTGAAATTCCCATCACTAGATCCATATCATGCTCAATCAGAATCACCTTCAATCCACTGCTGGCAATACGTCGTATGAGTTGGGCAAGGGTGTCTTTATCGGCATTACTCAAGCCCGCAGCGGGTTCATCCAGCAATAGCACTTGGGGACGACATGCAAGGGCGCGAGCTATTTCCACCAAACGCCGATCTACAAAGGGGAGGTTTTCAGCTTGTTCTAATACATCGCCCCCATAGCCCACAAAGGCGAGGAGTTCTAGTAGAGCTTTTTCGGGCTGGAGAGACTGCCCGACGCCCACCAACGCCAACAGGGGATGACCAAGGCGATAGTTCCGGTGAGCGACCCGCAGGTTGTCGAGTACGGATAGAGAATTAAACAGCCGAGTGGCCTGAAACGTTCGGCTGATACCAGCGACGGCAATGCGTGTCCCAGACTGGCGAGTCAAATCCACACGGCCCAAGTGAATGTTACCTGTCTCGGTTTTGTAAAATCCGCTGATTAAGTTAAGTAAGGTTGTTTTCCCGGCCCCATTGGGGCCGATGACAGCGGTAATGGTACCCGGCTGCGCCACGACCGTCGCTCCCTCCACCGCACGAATACCTCCAAAGTGGATGCCCACATTTTCCACTTTCAAGGCTTCTGTGGTGACCCGATCCGCAATGTAGGGCGGCATGTCGGGAGGTGTCCCTAACAGAATATTGAAGGACCGATGGCGCGCAAACCATCGGCCCACTAGGCTGGTTACCCCATTGGGTGCAAGCCACAGCACCCCTAGCAGCAGCAACCCGAAAAACAAAAGTTGGTAATCAGCAAAGTCCTGGAAAAACTCCGGTAGGATGACCAGGGCGATCGCCCCGATTAACGCCCCCTCTGCGGCTCCCAGACCCCCTAAGATGACCACCAGTAAGAATAAAATCGAACGGTGAAAGGTAAAACTATCGGGACTGACAAAGCCAATGATTGCCGCAAAAAACACCCCAGCAATCCCAGTAAATCCTGCTGACAGGGTAAATGCCATGATGCGTACGAATAAGGTATTGAGCCCCAGGGCAGTCGCTGCGACCTCATCATCTCGTACAGCCTGAAAGGCGCGTCCCCAGGGGTGCTGCTTCAACAGCGCAAAAGACAGCATGGCGAGGAACGCCGCCAGTATTGCAATCAGCACGACATCCCGCAGGGCAGGCTCCAGCCCAAACAGTGCAGGTTTGGGAATGCTGCTGATGCCGCCAAAGCCTCCGGTTAGCTCTACCCACTCAATCAGCACCCGCTCTACGATAATGCCGAAGGCAATGGTCACCATTGCCAGATATGGCCCCGTCACCCGCAGTGCCGGAGCTGCTAGCGCTGCCCCCGTTCCTGCCGTTGCCACCAGTGCTACTATTAGCGCCACCCAGAAATTCCACTCTGCCTGCGTCATCAGCAAACTGGCCGCATAGGCACCAATGGCGAAAAACCCCGCATGGCCGATAGACACCTGCCCCGACAGTCCCACTAAGATGTTTAGCCCGACTCCGACCAGGGTGGTGATGGCGACCATTCCCAGGATGAACAAGTAATAGGTATTGGGGGCAATCACGGTAGCGGCGATCGCCACTCCCAGCAGCGCAATCCCCATCCAGCCTCTCACCCCAACTGTTTTAACGCCCAAAGTTCAATCCTCCCAACACTATCTGCCTTCTGCCTTCCGCTTTTTTACACCTTCTTCACCTCCATGCGCCCAAACAGCCCACTAGGGCGAATCGCCAGCACCAAAATGACCACTGCGAAGCCGATGATTTCCCGGTAGCTGCCTCCCAGAGTGCCTGCTGCAATGGACTCCACCACGCCATAGAAAATGCCTGCAACCATGACGCCCCAGGAACTACTCAAGCCGCCGATGATGGCTGTTGCAAACGACTTCAGCCCCAAGAGGGTTCCCATGGTCGCCGACACATTAGCCACAGGCGCGATCAGCATTCCTGCAATGCCTGCCAGCACGGTTGAAATGGCAAAGGAAAACGCAATCATCCGTTCAACGGGAATACCCATGAGTCGAGCCGTATCGTGGCTCTCACTCACAGCCTGGAGTGCCTTGCCAAAGAGGGTTTTGGTAAACAGGAGACGAAGGGCAAGAGCGATCGCCACTCCCACGATGGGGATCACAAACTCAATGGGAAACACCCCAAAGCCCAGCACCATTACTGGATTTTCTGCCAGGGGTGATGGGTAGCCCCGCACCTCCCGACCAAAGGTAAGCATTACCGTATTTTCTACAATGATGCCGACGGCGATGGTTGTCAGTAGCCAAGAATTGGAGCCGTTTTTGGCGAAGGGACGCACCGCAACCCGCTCCACAATGAGTCCGAATCCTGCACAGGCCGCCAGGGTCACCAAAACGGCAAACGGTGCCCACCAGTTCCAGGCAATATTCAGTACGTAGCACAGTACCGCCCCGACCATGACCGATGCTCCCTGGGAAAAGTTCATGGCTCGAGACACGGCAAAGGTGATTTGGAAGCCCAGGGCCACCAGTCCGTACATGCTGCCGATGGCAATTCCCGAAATGATTAGCTGTTCCCACATAGGCTTGATTTCACTAAATTGATTTCACTATACGACTTGGCAAGTTTCACGCAAGAATAAGGGTTTGGGGCGCGCTCCGCGCG
>CAYXJG010000478.1:2664-3721 GCA_964465285.1 uncultured bacterium | reverse complement strand
GGGACAAGCGATCGCCCATGTTCTTCTTCATAACGACGCAGATACAAAAGCTCTAGCTGGCCGCCATATTCCTGAATCAAAGCCAACTGCCGCCGATAAAAGCCACGAAATAAGTTTGCAAAGATCAGTGTAAAAATAGCGATCGCCATTCCTGCGGCGGTGGAAACAAGCGCTTCGCTAATTCCGCCTGTGACGGCTGCTGCATTGCTGGCGTTTAGATCCCCTAATTCTAAGGACGAAAAAGAGCGAATCAGCCCCAAAATGGTGCCCAAGAGTCCCAGTAGGGGCGCAGCACTGATGATGATGTCGAAGGCAGTATTGAAGCGACGGAGGAGCGGCAGTTCAGCCTGGGTTGCACTTTCCAGCGCTAGCCGAAAGCCCACTGGCGAAAGATCGGGAATTTCGAGGGCTTCAAGGAAAATGCGAACAATCGGCAAATCAGCATTCTGCTTCAGCCTTGGCGCTGTTGAGCTGGGGTCATGCTGAAACAAGGAAAGCATCTCTCGAACGACTCGCCGCTGCCGCCGATTGATGCGAGACCAGAAGACTAATCGCTCAATGATGAAGGCGATCGCCAGCAGGGAGAAAATCAGCAGTGGAATCATCACGACTCCACCGGATACAAACACATCAATCATTTGCTTCATAATTGCCCTATTCCAAATCACAGATAGTGGTATATCGGCAAGGAGATTAGGACGAGCGCCGGACGCATGACCTAATCCTTACGTCTAAAGGACTACCCAAATCACAGTAGTGATGTAATCGCAATGAAAGCTTATCCCGTGTCATTGCTGACCCGTGCCATTGCTGATGAGAAGCTTATCAATAAACTATGGCATTGTAAATGCAATTTATTTTCAAGTAATCTGGTCTAATGAATAGTTGTTATGAACTAATATCAGAGTCTAGTCGATATTGAGTATAGCGGTAGAACCATCTAAAGTCTTCTAAATCAAGTACTTCAGATTTTTTTGAACGGTATCTATCATCGGCAGCAAAAATTCTTATTAGTGTCTAGTCTGACTATCTATTTGGGTTGAATCTCACTATAATT
>CAYXJG010000478.1:0-2564 GCA_964465285.1 uncultured bacterium | reverse complement strand
AATTCTTATTAGTGTCTAGTCTGACTATCTATTTGGGTTGAATCTCACTATAATTGCTGTGTCTTGTTTAGAGCTATCCTCATTAATTACCTTATTAGTTATGAGTCTCTCCTCCACTGCATCTCAACAGCGCGATCGCCAAACCCGTCTCTCTCACCCGTTATTTGCGTGGGGGGTCGCAGGTTCTCTTGTTTTTCATGGAGGAATGCTACCCGTGATCCTTCTCCTCGCAAGGCAAGACGCTCCTCTGGAACCTGCTCAGATTGAGATTGTTTTTACTGAGCCTGTTGAGCCAATTCCTGAGGAGGAACCCGAACCTGCTGTTTTTGAGGAAGAAACTCAAGACGAAATGCCGACTCCGGCGCAAGTAGAATCCCAACCCACCTCGTCTACGCCTGAGACGATTGAGGATGTTCCTGATGAGGTTGTTGAGGAAGTATTAGAACCAGATAGACCAGAACCGGATGTCTCAGAAGCAGATGCATCAGAACCGGAGGTAGCAACCGAGCAACCGAGTTCGTTAGATAACTTACTCGATAATATTCGACAGCGCCGCCCTTCGAATGCTCAGGGTAACGGCGCTCCAGCGTCCTCTGAAGATGCCCTAACCCCTGGCTCATCCAATAGCAGTCAACCAAGTGGAGGGGACGAGGTGGCAACCCGACCTACTGCTCCCCCGTCTCGACCAGGGCCTCGCACCGTTGCCTGCCGGAGTTGCCCCAAACCCAGTTATCCCCGTAGCGCCCTAGATGCAGGCGCAGAGGGAACCGTCAACATCATGGTAGACATCAATGCGAATGGAAATGTCACCAGCGCCACGTTAGTCGGTTCAAGCGGCAACTCGGTACTGGATCAGGCTGCCCTCTCAGCGGTGCGAAATCGCTGGCGGTTTCAGCCCATTCGGGGCGGAGCGAGTGGCGTTGTGGTCAGTGTGGTGATGACCATTCAAGGATCGGACTTAAATCGTCGGGCCAGTGAACAGGGCGATCGCGAATCCGTTGATATTCCTTCAGAGGATAGCCCTGCAGAGGATAATCCCTCAGAAGAGAATCCCTCAGAAGAACCTGTTGCTCAGGAGGCTGAGTCAGATAGCTCAAACAATTCCTCAGACGAATCTACGGCGCAGGAGGTTGAACCAGATAATCTGCCTGCTCCAGCGCAATCCCAAAATGAACAGCCAATTTCAGGGCAATCAGAAGAAGCACTGCCTGCATCGGAAAGCCCAGAGCCAGCAGAGAATCCTGTGCCGCAGAATGACATTTCACCTCCGGCATCTGCTGAAGATGAGCCAGAAGCAGCACAATCCCCAGCAGAAACTTCGCAGGAGGAATAAAACAGCCTCTCTTCCATATGACGATCTCCTGGGAAGCAGTCGTCATTAGTCCTTTTACCCGAACACTATCAGACACGACTTGGTAAGTTTCAGGTAAAAGCAGTGCGTAAAAGCAGCAGCAATTCTCATTTTAGGAAGCTTCGCGCCCTACAGGCGCTCACTTGTACAAATTTAGGGAGTAAACACGACTTGGCAAAGTTCTCAAATTCACAACATAAAGATCGGGGTTTGGCGCGCGCTCCACGCGCGCCAAACCCCGATCTTTGTGTGAAACTTGCCAAGTCGAGAGTAAAAAGGTCGCCTCAGGCGACCTTTTTACTCTCTAAACTTCCATAATGAGAATTGCTGCAATCTCGCACCATTGACTAGCAGTTTTCAACCGAAGACGCCCGGATCAAGCTCAAGCAACTTCATCCCTCAATTTCTCCTTGACAAACTCCTAGGGTAAAGATTGCCGTTGATAGGCCAGATACACCCCTTCCAAAAACACATCAGGGCTTGCACCCTCAGGCAGGTGTTCCAGCCGTAAACGTTCTCGCACATCCTGAGTCATGCGCGTGCTAACAGAAGCCTGGGCATCAGGCACCATCGCCTCCCGTCGCTGGAGGTATTCGCGCACAATGGCAAAATCGTCAGGCCGTAGCCGGGAGAGGTCAGCGGAACTTAGTAGCATATCAGCCAGTTCTTTCGACTGCTCTGAAAGGGTTAACTGAACCGGCATGTTAGCTTTTTCATCTACAACCACCAGAGTGCCAGCGATAAAATCACCCAGCCGTTTTTCTCGGGGTGTCAGAAAGATGAGAACACCGCCGACCAATCCCATGAATGGAAAATCATCAATCGGACGCAGCAAAGCACGCAAGGTGCTTTGGGCTAGTCCCACAGGCCTTCCATCATCGCCAATCACCCGAATGCCCGAAATGCGCTTACCTGGCGTTTGTCCCTGCCAGAGGGTTTCAAAGAACACAAAGTAGCCAACATAAATACCAAAGAAAATAAGCAGGGCGACGCCCCACAGCCATAAATTGACGGTGTCAGCATCACCTGCTAAGTCGATGACCAAATCAATAATCTGCTCCGAAATGAACGACCAGAGCACCAAAAAGCCCGTCATGATAAGCAACCAGATGGGGTAGTCGATACATAAAGCCAGGGCACGGTTGCCGATGCCCGCCAGAGTAAATTCAAGCTCGACGCTTTCAGGAGTGTTGAGGGAGTAGCGGTTGAGAAT
>CAYXJG010000477.1:0-3725 GCA_964465285.1 uncultured bacterium | reverse complement strand
GGATTCTTATAGCGCTGTGCAAGCGCATTAAGTACAGTGTGTTGAGTGGCGGCGCTCTGCGCCGCCACTCAACACATTTGGGTGTGCTGAACCAATTGCACACCGCTATACTTCACGACTTGGCAAAGTTCTCAAATTCACAATGAAAAATAGGGGTTTGGGGCGCGCGGCGCGCGTCCCAAACCCCTATTTTGCGTGAAACTTGCCAAGTCGTGACTACAAGCGCATCCGTGCCGACCTTGCCTCACGAGGCTACCAGTTCGCTACGAAGAGCGATACGGAACTGATGCTGCACCTGACCAAGCGATGTGGGCTAGAGGAGGCACTGCCTCAATTACGAGGTGAGTTTGCCTTTGCCCTCTACGAGAAGCCATCGGATCGGCTAACCTTGGTGCGCGATCGCTTTGGCATCAAAGCGGAAGATGCCTTGTGTTCCGCCTGAGCCGCTCTCTGAAATGCGATAGTGACAGGTAAGACCATCACCATCGAATGATTCATGGGACTTGCACAGGGTCAACCCGAATTTCAATGGATTCATCAGTACCAGCGCCAAAGGCAGGATTCATAGACGTACTGATGTATTGTAATTCGCCATCAACTAAGATACGGGCTTGAATGCTGTAAGTATGATTTAGCTGAATTTGGTTGGGATTGTAGGTGAGATGGAACGCCAGCGGCACCTGCTTCCCAACGGTTGGAACAGTGACTGCTGCCAAAATTTCTGCTGCTGCGTCCTGGTGACTAACATCCAGCAGCCGTACCTGCATGACGGCATCTGGTGATAAAGCAATACGCTGCAAGTAAGTGACGGTGCCTTCCAGGGTTTCTGCGGTGCTCACGTCCACATTTTGCTGCCATTCCTCATCAATCACCAATTGTTGATCACCGTTATAGGAGACAAACACCTTGACCGTGCGATCGCCCCGGTAAGTAAAATCAGTACCCTCTGGGTTCGGTTCCCGAGAAACCGAAGCACCATTCAGCTCAAGAGTACTTGTATGAGTGTTGAAGAGATTTATCGCCAGCCCATCGCCCTGATGAAATACTCGCACAGCATAGTCTCCAGCATGGAAGAGTTGCAGCGTATCTTCAAAGGCGATCGCCATCGTCTGGGCTGAGTCAGGGATGTTTGCTGCTGCATCGGCATCGCGAATCTGGGTGAAGCGCAGGGGTTGTTCCAGCCCCTCACTGTCGATGTACAGGAACGGCCCGTCCAGGCGGACGGTCTGGGCCGCTTCGATGGCCTGTAGAAATCGTTCTTCTTGCTCCATGACTGCGGGGGGACACAGCATCTGACTGGAGCCAATGACGCCGATGGACAAGCGATCGCCCTCCCGTTCAAATCCGGCAAAGTAGCGATTGCAGCCACCCGCTCCGGTAATGCGATCATCATCGCCAAACCGGATGGTTGTCTGCACCTGATCCACGACGCCTGAGCCGCCCAGGTCTTCCAGCAGCCACTCGGTATTCTCAAGATCTTCAAGACGTTCGGGGAAATTAGGTGTATTTTGTGCCATTGTGGGTGTGATTAGTCCAATCATGCCGAGGCCAGCGCCAAGGGCTAAGGAAATCCAGCGGGTATTCATAATTACTCTCGTGATCCTTCGTATCTAAATAGGTGGGGTTCAGAAGGTGAGGTACATGCGGGCATTTCACAACACGCTGAACCTTCTCTGATGTAGTGAATGGTGTTGCAAATAAGCAAGTGTGGGCGATCGCCCATATTTGCTGTCTCACCGCTATTGACCGTATCACCAGTATTTATCGTATCAGAAGAAATAACCCTGTTTTTCTCGGTTACAGATACCGCAACGCAAAAGCGATATCGTACAATTTGCTCACATCTTTGCAATGCTGTCGTTTGTCAGGGGGCTGCCGTGCCAACGCTTCTAGTCAAAAATATTCATACGCTGGTGACGATGGATGCGGCTCGCCGGGAGATCCGCCGAGGGGCGCTGTTTGTGCACGATAATATAATTGAGCAGGTAGGCTCGACGGATGAATTGCCTACGGATGCTGATCAGATCATGGACTTGGGCGATCGCCACATCGTTCTGCCAGGGCTAGTCAACACCCATCACCATTTTTTTCAGTCCCTCACCCGAGTCATTCCCGCTGCACAAAACTGCGATTTGTTCAACTGGCTACAGGCACTGTACTCGATTTGGGGAAATCTGACCGCTGAAGGGGTCTACATCAGTGCTCAGATGGCGGCGGCTGAGCTGATGCTGTCGGGCTGCACCACTGCCAGCGATCATCTTTATCTATTTCCCAACGACTGCACCCTGGATGACGAGATCCGCGCCATTCAAGACATTGGGATGCGCTTCCATGCTAGCCGGGGCAGCATGAGCGTGGGGGAAAGCCAGGGAGGGTTGCCCCCCGATGCGCTGGTGGAGTCAGAAGCGGCCATTCTTAAAGATTCCCAGCGACTAATCGAGCAGTACCACGATCATAGCCGCCACGCCATGCTGCGAATCACGTTGGCTCCCTGCTCCCCCTTTTCGGTATCCCAGGACTTGATGCGGGAGTCGGCGGCGCTAGCGCGTTCCTATCCTCGGGTTCGCCTCCATACCCATCTGGCTGAAAATCAGTCTGACGTGGACTATAGCCTCGCCACCTTTGGCGTGATTCCCGGAGAATACGCGGAGTCGGTGGGCTGGTTGGGAGATGATGTGTGGCACGCCCACTGCGTCCAGCTCAGCGATAACTCCATCGCCAAGTTTGGTAAAACTGGAACCGGAGTCGCCCACTGTCCCTGTAGCAACATGCGCCTTGCCAGCGGCATGGCTCCGATCCGCAAGATGCTGAACCACGGCGTTCCTGTGGGGCTTGGGGTAGATGGTTCTGCATCAAACGACACGGGCAATTTGTTGCAGGAAGCCCGCACGGCATTTCTCATGGCACGGGTGCGGGAATGTGATGCCTCGGTAATGACGGCACGAGAGGTGCTGGAGATCGCCACCCTGGGCGGTGCCCGAGTCCTAGGGCGGAATGATATTGGGTCATTGGCTCCCGGCATGGCGGCAGACTTTATTGCGGTGAACTGCGATCGCCCTGAGCTGGCCGGGGGACTCCACGACCCCGTTGCCGCCCTCATTTTCTGTCATGTGGGGCGGGTAGACTACAGCGTCATCAACGGCAAAGTTGTGGTGAATCAGGGGCAGCTAACCACCCTTGAACTACCTCTGCTAGTCGAGAAAACAAACCGCATCGCTGCTCAAATGGTGAGCCCGATATGATAGACCCTACATGGCAGCCTGTGTTACGGGTGCAATGCCTCCACAAGAAAGGTGCCTCCAGCGATCGCCTCAATATCAACAGCTACAGTCTTTCCTTCTGCGCTCGATCCAAGCTGTTGTTCAATTTCCGCCTCACACAATACCTGTCCTCGCTTTGCAAGCTCTTCCTTGCTGTAGCGCCGTTGACGATTTCCCATTGCATCGCCTCTGAATCAGCTACTTTCCTATGTGTCCTTACCCCAAACCCCGCTCTCAAACCTATAGCGGTGTGCAAATTGGTTAAGCACACCCAAATGTGTTGAGTGGCGGCGCTCTGCGCCGCCACTCAACACACTGCACTTAATGCGCTTGCACAGCGCTATAGGAGAGAGGCTGTGAGCCTCTTGCCCCCCTTCTCCTAAATCTGAGAGAAGAGGCTGGGGGATGAAAAAATTTCAGGAAATCTGCAAATCTGGCATGCTCTTCCCATGATAGTGCTTCCCA
>CAYXJG010000476.1:0-3749 GCA_964465285.1 uncultured bacterium | reverse complement strand
AGTAGGGTTCCGCCGCCTCGTAGCGCCCTTGCGATTCGTATAACCCCGCGAGATTGTTCAAACTGGTGGCCACATCGGGATGGCGATCGCCCAACAGCTCTCGCCTCATCTCCAACGCTTGCTGGTAGTAGGGTTCCGCCTCGCTGTAGCGACCCTGCAATTCATAGAGACCCGCGAGATTGTTCAGGCTGGTGGCGACATCGGGATGCTCGGTGCCCAAACGCTCCCTCGTGACATCCACACACCGTTCAAACCAGGGTTCTGCTTCGCTATAGATCCCTTGCCCTTGATAAAACTGACCTAATCCGACAAAAGGCCAGAGCACGTCTTCATCCGTCAGCCAATCTTGCCAGGTGGTTGCAGCTTCCATCAGATGAGGAATCATTGGGGTCACTTCCAAAATCTGCGTCCGCACGGGCGTTTGTGGAATCGTCTTTGCAATGGTGACCATCTCCCGGCAAAACGCCCGCTTTAGCTCATCGCCCCAATCACTCTGATCACGCTGTAGCTCTAAAAACTGATGGATCAGCGGGTGGAGTTGATAGAGACTATCCCCTGCCCGCCCCAGCAAACTACGACTGATTAATTTTGAGTCGCGGATATGTGCTAGCTCATCGGGGTCTTGGTCTGGGAAGCACCCGTTGACCAGCACCCAAGGAATGGGGGCGAGGGCAAAACAGCTGAGTAAACAGGCTAGCCGTTGGGCGTCGGTTGCAAGATCATGCCAGGTGGTGTCAAAAGCAACGGCAATAGGAAGTTGTGCCGTAACGCCAGGAGGCAAACTGCGAATAATACTGTATTCTGCTTGTTTGTCTTGCAAGCGTTGATAAAGGGTTTTCAGCGCAAGGTCAGGGGTTTGCTGGAGATAGTTACCGATTAATTCAATGCCGAGGGGCAGATAGCCGAGCCACAGACAAAGCTGCTGGGCTATCTCTGGCTCTGCCGATACGCGCTCGTCTCCAACCAGCATCGCGAGCAATGCCTGAGCTGCCTCTGTAGAAAGCAGATTCAGATTAAACGTGGCAACAGCAGTTCCTAAACTCTGGAGTCGTGTGGTTATCAAGATTTTGAACCGGTTTGAGCGGGGCAAATAGGGCACCACTCGCTCGTAGTCGTTGACGTCATCTAAAATGAGCAGCACATCGGTATTGGGGCGAGGCCAGTGCTGCCAGCACCATTGGGTTTGCTGCAAGATGTCGAACTCAGGTGGCGGGGACATAGCAAGCTGATTTTGGACAAAGCGAATAACCTGCGACCCGATATCTATATCCCTCGCCCTGAGCCAGCAAATTCCTCCAGGATAATAAGCTTGGTACGTTGTTGCATAGTTCAGGGCGAGTTCTGTTTTGCCCACGCCCCCCATGCCTGCAATGGCTGAAATCGCCATTTGGCCTGATTGCTGAAGTTGCGAGTGTAGTTGAACAAGTTCTGCCTCTCGCCCGACAAATCGGCTAGACGCCTCTCTTGGCAAATTGTGAATGATCGCTTGATTTCTATTACGCCCTGCATTTTCCTCTATTAAAGTGGCTGGAGTTTGATGGGTTTCCACAACAGGTTGAAATACAGGTTCATCGGCACGGACACTTTCGGTGAGAAACAACCGCAGCATAAACCAGGAATTCAGATCGGGCATCGCATGAAGCGCTTTATCCGAGAAGCTCCGCGTCATCCACCAAATTTGAGAGAGGTGCGGCTTCACCAGATTTTCCCGGTTAAAGTTAATGACTCGAAGCGCATCGGGTAGCGGCATATCTTGGTCAAAGGCTGTGGCAAACCCGCTAATGGAAACGATGCCTGGATTAAGGTTTTCTAAGGACTTTAGCAGGTACTCAAGCACCTGAGCCGGAGACCTCCGCTGGGGCAGGTCGAGATGATAAATCGGGATGTCCATTTTCCTCAAATCCCGCTCTAGTTGCTCGACGACACGCTGACGAGCAAACTCAGACGAAAACTCAACCCGAGCTAACCCCCGACGGCGACGGCGACACCATAGCAATAGTCGCGCGTGTACGTCGTTGATACTCCCTTCAACACCAGTTTTGAAGTCATTGAGTGCCACCGGGTACTCCCCCGCTTGGCGCGAATGGAATCCGACCTTGGACATTGAGCAAATCAACCACGAGTGGATGCACCCCAAACCACCGTTCACCATTAAACTCTTGCACCGCCCGATCATTCAGCAAAGCATACAGAACCGGGTTAGGAATTTGAGCCTCTTTGTCTCCATCGTAAATCCGCTTCAGCAGTTCCGCTTTTTTCTCATAGGTAATTTCATCTTTATCATAGGGATTTTGGCCTAACCGCCGCTCATATTCGCTGCGTAAATTACGAATGGCACTATTCGCATCATCCTGGTTAATTTGAGCCGTTTCGTTTCGTAGGGTCGCCGTATCTGCGGCATAGTTCACCAAGGCAAAGAGATCCCTCAAGTTACCCCCAGACGCAACAATGAGCCGTTCCATCTGCCCCGGTTGGAATAAATCAAACGATATCCGAGCTTCGAGCACTGAACGCACGGCAGTTCGCCCTGACTCATTTGGAGTATGGTCAGGGTGAAACACTGGCGTATCAGGAATAACCAAACTCCGATCCGGCGGAAAACACAACCGAATCGCCGGGGACGAGTTATACAATCCAATCGGCAAATTAAAAATGAGATGGGTCTCTAATTCACTAAAAATATTGGCATAGGTAACGAATAAATTCTCAATGGCATCAGACGGAATCCCAGCCTTATCAAAATCCTCACCAATAAAAAGCCACTGACATCCTCGCGCCTGCTGCAATTTCTGATTACAGTCTAATAAAACCCGATTGGCAACCTCAATCAGCGTATTGAGCCGAGCCAAGCGATAGTCAACGATTTCCTTTTTTCGAGTCGAAGCAAATCTCAATTCGCTTTTGAGCGAAACAAATAGTCCCAGCACCTTTCCCCAGAGTGAATCGCCCTGCACGCCAGCACCCGCTTCAGCACTCAACACGCCTTCAGTCGCTTGCTCTCGCAAGATAGTTTCACTGGCAAACCAATTCCATACCTCTTGCAACCGAGCCTGATCCGGGATTTGTCCGGCACCACCCCGGTCAATGGGCTGAGCTGTGTGCTGCACCACTTCAGCAATCATTAACAGCAGCACATCCAACGGATTAAAATTTCCTGGATCTAAGTCCGTTGTCACACTAAACCGAATGGCACAAAACTGCTTTTGTACGGCTTCGTCATTAATCAAACGGGTCAGTTCTGTCGACTTTCCGACTCCCTGATGACCCATTAGACAGGCTTTATAAAAATACTTGCCTTGAACTGCCCGTCTTAGTCCTAATTTCAGTCGCTGAGTTTTGTCCCCACCTCTCACCTCGTTTAGCTCGTCCCGATAGAATGCATCGATTTCCTCTCTCGTTTCTAACGGTTCGGGAGAGAGCGTTAAATGCACATCATCGAGAGTCTTTGCCACGGAAAGGGAATCAATGCTCATACAGCAATAGATAAAAATGAATGAATGAATGGGATCGAGGTAACGCGTGCAAACCATCAGCCAAATTTGAATAGCCTAGGCGGCAACAGAAATCTAAAGGTCATGACTAAAACAATTGCAGGGCGACTATGGCAAGAGAATGTCACGTTTGCTGCCCTCACCCTAAATTCCTCTCCCAGAGCAAGAGAGGAACTTCAATCTGGCTTCCCTTCTTTCCACGCGGGCTACTGTGTACACACATCTCGGCTCGGATCCAAAACTCTGCGAGATCCCCCT
>CAYXJG010000475.1:0-3777 GCA_964465285.1 uncultured bacterium | reverse complement strand
AGTTGCCGAAATGATTAGTTGCCGAAATGATTAGTTGCCGAAATGATTACAGTAGCGCCACCTTGCACAGCTTAAACCCGCAGATTCCTTCGATCACGAATCGATGAGCTGGCGTGGCTATGGGTGCCATACAGGTCAGAAAACAAAACAAAATTAAGAAAATTAAAAAACAGGAATAAATTTCTTAAGACTTACGTATTTTTGGAGATCGGCAGTCTCTGATAGCCATCCAAAAATAGTGTACGAGATATGGGAAACGTGCGTAAGAATCAAGGATTTAATAAACTCTATTTTTTTTGAGTGGGAGTACGGCTAAGCCGCACTTCCATATAAAGTCCAAACACTTTATTTGATAGCCAAAAAATGGAACCTTCTTACTCCCACCCTGCCAATCTTCACCTTGATTCTCCAACGATGGAACCGACTCTCCCAACACCCCATAGCGCGTGTCCCCTTTCTACAGCAACCAACTTTCGCCAAGTTGCCCTCTCCCAAGTCATTGCGCGCATTCGTGCGTCTCTAGACTTAGACACCATTTTCAAAACCACTGCGAAAGAGGTCAGGCAACTGCTAAATGCGGATCGGGTCGGGGTGTTTTGGTTCTATCCCACGTCGGGCTACGACAATGGTGAATTTGTCTCTGAAGATGTAGTGCCCCTCTACAAATCGGCTCTGGCAGAAAAAATCCACGACCATTGCTTTGGCGATCGCTACGCTGTCCACTATGCTAGGGGACGGATTCAGGCGGTGAGCGATATTTACGACGCTGGATTGCGCGACTGCCACATCGACGTGCTGGCACGGTTTCAGATCCGCGCAAACCTGGTTGTTCCGATTCTCAAGCAAGAGAATCTCTGGGGGCTACTGTGTATTCATCAGTGCTCTATGCCGCGAGAGTGGTGCTCCGATGAAATCGAATTTGTCAATCAAATTGCTGAACAGTTTGGGGTAGCGCTGCATCAAGCCACCTTGTTGGAACAGATGAAATACCAGGCGGAACAGCAGAAGGCTCTATTTAGCGTTGTCAACCGAGTTCGAGAATCCCTAGACCTGAACAGCATTTTTAGCACCGCTGCCCAAGAAGTTCGGCAAGCTATAAATGCGGATCGTGTGGGGATATTTCGCTTCGAGCCAGGCTCGAGCTACGATGACGGCGAGTTTGTATCAGAAGATGTTGTGCCACCCTATGCTTCTGCCCTGGCTGCAAAAATCCACGACCACTGCTTTGGGGAAGACTACGCAGTTCACTACACCAAAGGACGCATTCAGGCTGTTGATGATATTCACAGCGCCGGACTGCAAGACTGCCATGTAGATGTCCTCGCTCGGTTCCAGATCCGTGCCAATCTTGTGGTTCCACTCCTCCAAGGAAAGTTCTTGTGGGGGCTGCTGTGCATTCACCAGTGTGCTGCCCCCCGACAGTGGAAACCGGAGGAAATCGAGTTCGTCCAGCAAATTGCTTCCCAGTTGAGCGTTGCCCTGAAGCAAGCAGAGCTGTTTGAGCAAACCCAACGGCAGGCGCATGAACTTTCAGAAGCTCTGGATACTCTTAAACATGCTCAAACGCAGCTTATTCAGAATGAGAAAATGTCCAGTCTAGGACAACTCGTTGCCGGAGTCGCCCACGAAATCAATAACCCAGTGAACTTTATCTACGGCAATTTGAGGTGTGTCGCCCAATATGCAGAAGATTTGCTGGGACTGGTGGATCAGTTTTCCCAAGAACTTGAGTCGCCTAGCCCAGTGTTGAGCGATCGCCTCGAAGACGCCGACCTAGACTTCATCCAGGAAGACTTTCCAAAAATGCTGGCGTCTATGCAAGTAGGTGCCGATCGCATCCGTCAGATTGTGCTGTCCCTTCGCAATTTCTCCCGGCTAGATGAGGCAGACATGAAACCCGTGGATATCCACGAGGGCATTGAGAGTACCCTGCTCATTCTGCAATATCGCCTTAAGGCACGCCCTGGCAGCGTCGCCATTCAGCTTCACAAAGACTATGGAGATCTGCCCGATATTGAGTGCTATGCCAGCCAGCTCAATCAGGTGTTTATGAATATTCTGAGCAATGCAATCGACGCTCTAGAAGAGTGGGGCGATACGGCAAAGGCAGCGGGACAGCCTAGCCCCTCTCCATTGATCCGTATTCGCACCTTCCTCTACCGTCGGGAGAACCAAGCTCAAACATCTGCGGTCGTACAGATCAGCAACAATGGTCCTAGCATTCCAGAGGATGTGCTGCCGCGACTATTCGACCCGTTCTTTACGACAAAGCCCTCTGGAAAAGGAACAGGACTGGGCTTGTCCATTAGCCACCAGATTGTTGTAGAAGGCCATAGGGGACGATTACAGTGCCACTCAACCCCGGATGAGGGGACAGAATTTTGGATTGAAATTCCAACTCATCAACACGACTTGGCAAGTTTCACGCAAGAATAGGGGCTTGGGGCGCTTGGAGCGCGCCCCAAGCCCCTATTCTTGCGTTGTGAATTTGAGAACTTTGCCAAGTCGTGTTCCCAGTCAGAAGCTGGGAGTTAGAGATATTGAAGGTTCGGGCGATCGCCCTTACACCACTGCACGGTGATTACGCCGATGGACTAGCCTCACTCTCCGAGCGATCGCCCGCTGCCGCTGAAGATGTACGCTTCGAGGCCACTCCCTTGGTCGCCTTACCTGATTTAGAGGCCGTTGATTTAGAGCCAGAGGATTTTGAGGACGACGTTGAGGACTTTTTGGAGGTTGTCTTAGAGGAGGACGCCTTCGCAGTCGTTGACTTGGTCTTTTTAGCCGTGGCTTTGCTGCCGCTTTTCGGGCCGGACTTACTGCTGGTCTTCGTTCCGCCAGTAGACTTACTGCTACTGGACTTACTGCTACTGGACTTACTGCTACTGGACTTACTGCCTGACTTGCTGCCTGACTTGCTGCCTGTCGTGGATTTTTTCTTAGTGCTCTCCTTCGTTGAGAGCCATTCCAGCGCTTTTTCCAGGGTGGCGGATTCGGCGGTTTCTCCCTCAGGTAGTGACGCATTGACCTTGCCATGCTTCACATACAAACCGTAGGGGCCATCAAACACACTTACGGGTTCGTCATCCTCAGGGTGTTTGCCCAGTTCTTTCAAAGGTGTGGCTTTGCGACCTCGACCCCGCTTGGGCTGTGCCAGCAGTTCCAGTGCTCGCTCCAAACCCACCGTCAGCACATCATCATCCTTCTTCAGAGAACGGTAATCTTTGCCATTCTTACCCTGATCGTGAACCACGTAGGGGCCAAAGCGCCCTAGCCCCGCCTGAACTTTGCATCCCGTTTCGGAATGAACCCCCAGCAGCCGGGGGAGCGACAGTAAACCCACCGCCGTTTCCAGAGTCACATCGTCCAGGGACATGCCCTTTGGCAACGATGCCCGCTTGGGCTTGGGGTTTTCTTCAGATTCGTCACCCAACTGCACGTAGGGGCCATAGGGGCCGATGAGCTTGTAGATGGGTTCTCCGGTTTCAGGGTGAAAGCCCACCTTGTCAGGGCCTTCGGTCTTTTGCCGCAGAAGAATCTCAATCTGGTCGGCATCCAAATCCGCCGGGGTGAGATCTCGCGGGAGCGATGCCGTGATTTGTTCCCCGTCTTTTTGTACTTCGATGTAGGCTCCGTAGCGCCCGATGCGCACTTTGGCGTCAATGCCTTCCAACGAGATAGCGCGGGCTTCATTGGGATCAATCTGGTCTTCTCGCTCCTTGACCTGGGTGTCAAGACCCGAATCCCCCAGATAAAACTCCTTTAGATAGGGGAGCC
>CAYXJG010000474.1:0-3789 GCA_964465285.1 uncultured bacterium | reverse complement strand
GCCCGCTGCTCTTTTCTTCCGGTATCTTTTTTAGCCGCAGATCCCTAAGGGCGTATTGCGATACCCCGAAACCAAAACCTCAGCAATTCTCATTTTGGGAAACTTCGCGCCCTATAGGCGCTCACTTATACAAACGTAGGGGACAAAAAGGTCCCCTACGTTTCCATAATGAGACACGACTTGGCAATGTTCTCAAATTCACAACGCAACAATAGGGATTTAGGACGCGCAGAGCGCGCCCCAGATCCCTATTGTTGCGCGAAACGTGCCAAGTCGTGAATGAGAATTGCTGCCAAAACCGCAACAAAAGGAGTCGCGCGACGCGCGACTCCTTTTGTTTTTTAGGGGTTAAACAAAACGGATTTGGTATTAGAAGCTTTTATGGAGTAGCCGCCGCACTCAACGCATCTCTGTCCCTCTGCTCCAGTGACCAGCCTAATGCTCCAGCATTTTGCCGTGCTTGGGCAGCATTTTTTGCCCCTGGAATAGGGATGACGTTGCCCTGGGCAATGAGCCAGTTGAGGGCAACCTGAGCAGGAGTGCGCTCATAGGTCTGGGCGATCGCCCGTAGCGCATCCAGCAGTGGGGCTAGTTTCTCCAATCCTTTACGGCTAAAGCGGGGATCAATGCTGCGGGCACCTTTGGGCTTCATATCTGCGTCTGGTGCATATTTTCCGGTGAGCAAGCCTTGAGCCAGGGGACTGTAGGCCAGAATAGTGATGCCCAGATCCTTTGCCGCATCCATCACGCCATTCTTCTCAATTTTTCGTTCCAGCAGGGAGTACTGCATTTGGTTCACCGCCAGGGGAACGCCCCGCTTTGCCAGCAACGCATGGGCTTTTTTCATCTGGTCTGCTGAATAGTTGCTCACCCCAACGGCTCGAATGCGTCCCTGCATCACTTCATCGGCAAGGGCGTTCATCAGCGTGTCTTGCCCCATAAAGAAGTCAAAGGGCCAATGCACTTGGTAGAGAGCAATGCTAGATACCTGGAGGCGGTCAAGACTTGCCTCCAGGGTGCTGTGAACGGCATCGGCGGCGAAACGCCAAGGGAGAGGGAAATATTTGGTGGCGATCGCCACGGGCTGCGATGTTTGCTTCATGAACCGCCCAAGCAGACGCTCAGACTGCCCAAAGCCATAGATCTCAGCAGTATCGAACAAGTTAACCCCTGCGTCTACGGCAGCATGAAAAGCATCCTGAAGCTGGTCATCGTCGTAGTCGTTGCCGTAACTCCAAAAAAAACTATCGCCCCAGGCCCAGGTGCCAATGCCGAGGGCAGGCACGACAGGCCCATCTGTACCCAGTTGAACTGTCTGCAGTGCGGTGTCAGATACCATAGCTCCCTAAAATATGCTTGAAGAAATGAATTGTAAAAAGCCAGATCCGAACAAAAAGCCAGATCACAACAATAGAAAATAGTGTAACGAATATGGGTTTTGTGCGCAGATAGCGCAGGTGGAAACTGCGGCAACTCCCGCAGTTCAGGAGCTGTTTCAAGAACGTTCCCAATCACCCGCCGCAGATCACCTTAAACTCCAGCCGAAAACCTCTCGACGGTCGGTGTACATGGGTTGGTATACAGCGTTTCAGCAATGTTCTTCCGGCAAATCCAACTCATCACGCATTAGTTGATCAGTAGTTACATCAAAAGTATCTGCCACCCTAAGAATCATTTCAGCGTTAGGAACCTTCCTGCCCTTCTCTAGCTGTGATACAAATGTATTGTGAACGTTTAGCAAATGACCTAGTTCTGTCAGTGTCAAGCCCCGCCGAATCCTTAGTTGATATAGTTTTTCCCCAAATCGCCTCATAAATTTAGTTGACTCAGCAGTAAGGATGACGCTACGCTTTCATATCAATAGCTATGAATTTGCTCATGTAAGTTGGTAACGTAAGCACTATGCCCCTTTCGGTGATGAAAAACAAGGCTTTAGTTGGTGTAAGAGAGGCTGTAAGCCCTTGCAGCGACCTAACATGCGCGGAATACTTTGCAGGAATTGGTTTAGTCAGATTAGGACTAGAGCAAGTAGGTTGGAACGTTGTCTTTGCTAACGACTGGGCGCAGAGCAAGTTTGAAATGTACTCAGCCCATTTTCAAGACGCAACCAAACATTACAAGGTTCAAGATATTTTTTCCATTTGTCCTGCCGATATTCCTGACACGATACTTGCAACAGCATCATTTCCTTGTATCGATTTATCTTTGGCAGGTAATTTAGAAGGTATTGATGGACGGCATTCCAGCGCTTTTTGGGGATTCACTAAGATTCTTGACAATCAAGTAAATAAGCCTAAGCTTGTGATGCTGGAAAATGTGGCTGGTTGGTTAACATCAAACAGCGGACAAGACTTCCGAATTACAATTCAAGAATTGAATCGACTAGGTTATGTTTGTGATGTTTTCGCTATTGATGCGGCTCATTTTTTACCTCAAAGCAGGCCAAGAGTATTCGTGGTTGCAATGCAGGCATCTAACGTGAATCAGAATATATTCATTTTCTCTAAGCGCTCTTCATCACTTAAAACGCAGGCGATTGAAAAGGCGGTTATAAATAATCTCGATCTATGCTGGAACTTTCTGGATGTTCCAGCACTACCAGACAAGATAAAAGCTGACTTGAGTTTTGTCATAGAAAACATTGCAGATGACGATGATCGCTGGTGGTCTGACAGCGAAGTAAAGCGTCATTTGAATATGATGTCATCCATCAATCTCGCATATTTACAAGGATTGCAAGAATTATCAACATATTCATACTGCCCTATGTATAGGCGGGTTCGCGGAGGTAAGCAAAGGGCAGAACTTAGAAAAGATGGTCTTGCTGGTTGTCTAAGAACTGCTAGAGGTGGGAGTAGTCGGCAAATGCTTGTTAGAGTTGGACAAGGGACTATTAAAATGCGCTTGATGACACCTCGGGAGTATGCAAGATTGCAAGGTGTTCCAGACGATTATCCACTTCCACTACAAATCAATCAAGCTTTGACAGGGTTGGGGGATGCCGTTTGTGTACCTGTTATTGTCTGGATTGCTGAAAATATCTTAAACCCTCTAGCTAAGTCACTTCGAGAAAGTAGCTTAGTTGTCCACCAGTAATTTCTAGCAATCGAACGCCTTGGTTCTTAACAAGACCATAAGTCACTGAACGTCGAAATCTTTGCCTGTCTGCGGCTTCATAATTTTGAATGAGTTCAGGCAACCATTTATCAAATGTAGGGATCATTTTAGTCCGCTCTACCAACCAAACTTCAACATCCATATAGGTTGCGCTTCTAGCGACAAAAATGTGATCTACATCCCTGTCATCAGTTAGTTTATCTAGTCCGCGATTTCTGTGATACTGGTACTCAAAGCTACTTCCAATCGTGGCAGATTTCACTTCATAGTTCACCAAATCTGCTCCATCGCCTCTTCTTGCTCTATCGTTCACTAAAATTGCCGCGAATACTTCCCAATCTTTTGAGCCTACGCTGCCTTGCAAGGAAAAACCGTACTGCTCATAAATTTCGGCTTTATTGCGGCTGTAATCAAGAATATATGTTCTGTAGAAAGAGTAAGCTTCTTGGACTTGAAGCATTGGCACGCAAATCACCCTTACAAGGACTGCACATTGAGGATGAGTATACGAAAGAAAGTGTCCTTGTGCACAGTGCGGACTGCATAACGTTCGCAATCACCGGACGTGATAACCCTTGCTGCTAACCGACTATATTGAGTCGTTCTGGTGCATTGCGGTTATGGGGGGACAGGACTGAAGCAGAAGGTATACACTCAGCTTCAGCACTGGGA
>CAYXJG010000473.1:0-3792 GCA_964465285.1 uncultured bacterium | reverse complement strand
ACGACGTGGCAAAGTTCTCAAATTCACAATGCAAGAATAAGGGTTTGGGGCGCGCTCCGCGCGCCCCAAACCCTTATTCTTGCGTGAAACTTGCCAAGTCCCACTGGTATTGGAGTCAGATGGTGTTGCTCTTGCTCTTCAGGAAAACGTGCAGGGCTGATGGAGAGCCTGGTTTAGCAGCTTGCAGTAATGTTTGTTGCTGATGATGTAGGAACCAAACCGTTCTAAATGGGGGTTTGTCATTTGGGCATCAAACAATAGGAACTGTCGCGATCGCAAGTGCTCCACTAACTTAACCATTGCAACCTTAGAGCTTTCGGGGATGTGGTAAAACATCGACTCGCCAATAAAGGCACCGCCAATGGCAATACCCAGGATACCTCCTGCCAATTCCTTCCCCTGCCAAGTCTCGAAGCTGTAAGCCCATCCGGCTCGATGCAACGCTCGATAAACCTGCTTTAATTCCTCTGAAATCCATGTGGTATCTCGATCTGCGCAGCCCTCAACAACGGCATCAAAGGCCTGGTTAATCGCTGGGATGAATCGATTCTGATTGAGTACCCGCCGGAGCGATCGCGGATATCGAAACCGATCATCTAAAGGGATCAGTGCTCGTTGCCGGCTAGAAAACCATCCCAAGTCGTTTCCATCCTCATTTGCCATGAGGAAATATCCCTGGGCATATCCCTCGATAATGGCTGGAATGTTAAACTGCATAGCAATGGTGAATGGTACTTGTTGTAACCAATGATTAACGGCGATGGCTGAACCTGTTCAACCGATTACTCTGCCGCCTACGGAAGATGTTTCGCAGGAAGGGCAATGGCTCCAAGCGTCTCTGCAGCAGTGGCTCGATACGGAGTTTTTACCTGAGGCGGTCAATGCCACCATTGCTCAGCGGGCGGCTCAAGTCTTTGTGCGTCAGCGCCTTGAGGGTGAAAATGACGTAGGTGCGTTAGTGATGGCGATCGTCACGGAGTTCCAATCGTTTGACTTTTCAAAGAGCTTCTATAGCGAATTTGTCGTAGCCAACGCAATTAGCGACCTTCTTCTGGATAGTCTGGGCATCGAACGCTGCTGTGGCAGACAAACTATTCATCGCACCCAGCAGTTTCATCGTTAAGAGTGTTTACTCCTAGCAGGGATGCTCTGCTGCATCAGCACCATTTGGTTCAAATGATTGGGGCTAGCGTGTACTGCCACAGACTGCATGTTCAAGGTTGACACTCAAGAAATTCTGTGCCTAGCACTCTATTCCTCAAATTCCAACCTCAAATGGATAATTTGTCCAGGTACATTTCTCCACACGACTTGGCAAGTTTCACGCAAAGAGAGGGGTTTGGCGCGCGCTTCGCGCGCCAAACCCCTCTCTTTGCGTTGTGAATTTGAGAACTTTGCCAAGTCGTATCCCCAGATGCACTTTCTGGGTGCGAATGAGTTAAAAAACGGTGTGTGGGCCATGCCCGCACACCGTTTTTGTAGATTAATGTCAATCTGTTACCAGCTAGATTTGACAACCCCAGGCAACAGACCTTGGTGGGCCATGTCACGCAGGGCGATACGACAGAGGCCAAAATCTCTGTAGTAAGCCCTCGGACGCCCTGTTAGCCAGCAGCGATTGCGAACTCGGTTAGGCGCGCTATTGCGGGGAAGCTGTTGAATCTTACGATGAATCTCGAGCTTCTCTTTCTGAGTGGAAGCCTTCACAAATTGTTCTTTCAGCTCTTCTCGCTTTTGTGCATATTTTTCAACTAGTTTTTTGCGCTTGACATCCCGCGCAACCATGCTCTTCTTAGCCATGTGGCACTTTTTAGCTCTTGGGTAATACAGCGTCTCTTATTTTAACAAACTATTCTGGTATTTAGAGATAAACTGATGAATTTCCAGCAATTCTCATTTTGGGAAAACGCTTGGCAAGTTTCACGAAAAGATAGGGATTTGGGGCGCGCTCAGCACGCCCCAAATCCCTATCTTTTCGTTGTGAATTTGAGAACTTTGCCAAGTCGTGTTGGGAAACTTCGCGCCTCATAGGCACCCACTAAATTTTCATAATGAGAATTGCTGATGAACCTTATGGTCCCTTTCACTTTTGCCGATGAATATCTTTAGTCAAGCCTGGAATTATGGTGTTGCTAATGGCGACGCGCTAGCCGAGGCGATCGCCCGGCATGGCCTATTAGTGGCAATTCCCCTGGCGCTGGCGCTGCTGTTGGGATTGCCCCTGGGATTTTGGAGTGCGCGATCGCCCGTTGCCTCGACAGTGTTTATCAACGGCTTCAACGCCCTCCGCGTTATTCCGAGCTTAGCGATCCTGTTTCTCGCCATCCCCTACTTTGGCCTTACGGTTCAGTCAGCGGCGATCGCCCTCACGCTCCTGGCGATTCCCCCCATTCTCATTAGCACAGATGTCGCATTCCGCACCATTGACCGCTCAATTCGAGAAGCAGCCCTGGGCATGGGCATGCCGCCGAAGGAATTGCTGCAGTGGATAGAACTGCCTCTGGCATTGCCCATCATCATTGCAGGGATCAAAACAGCGACGATTGAGATTATTGCCAGTGCGACATTGGCGGCATTCGTCGGTGCTGGGGGATTGGGAGACTTCATCGTCCTAGGGTTTGCCCAATATGACCCGGCTATTTTACTAGTCGGTGCAGTTCCCGTGGCGCTGATGGCACTTGTGGCCGAGTTTGCCTTTGGTGTTCTCCAGCGCTCGATTCAGCCCGATACAAATATTGGATAACGCCGCACAGCGAAGGGCTAGGGACGCTGTGTCGCCGTGCTACCAGAGTCTAGCCTGCCACAGGCTACAGCTTAAAGATTAAGGTACACGCAGTCCGCCTCAAAACCTGGACTAGTCCCCAGCCTAAACCCCTCTCCTAAACTAGTATCGGAAGGCAGAAGCCAGAAGGATGAAGGCAGAATGGAGATTCTTTATGTGCCAGGAGTTCTGCCTATCAAAAACAGTGGGGCTATTTACGCCGTCGAGTACTAGTCAGGATTTCCCGGCTTAAATGACACCCCAACCCGACTTAGCAAGCCGTTGAGCTGCCCAGTCTCTTAGTATTTTATCAGTGTCGTTTTGGGCACGGTCTTGAAGGAGTTCGCGGGTTTTAGGATGGTCGGGATAGTGTTGAACAAGAAATTTGAGGGCAATTTGACGAGGGTTATCGTCCCAGTCGTTTTTACGCTCGAACGGGTCGTTGAGGGTGCGATCGCACAACAAATCAAATAACCCAGGGTCATTTCGGCCATAACCCTGCTCATACAATCGTCGGGTTAGCCGCAACTTCCAGTCTTTTCGACTGAGCACGTCGTCCCTCGTCTCCCTTGCTTTGAGGTGCGCCATTACTACTGTGGCAAAGGGGTTGCGGTTCGCTTCCAGGGTGCTCCAGTCCTTTGCATAGTCTAATAACTTCACAACGGAAAGTTAAATCGCACATCACACCCCAGGACACTCGTTTCGTAGCTGTTTGGTTGCCAGCGGGGGCGATCATCAGCGAGGACGCCCAAACTAACGACCGGACGGTCATAACGATACGTACTGCGTACAGGCTAAAGCCAACGCGCAACCGATAGTTGTAAACATACATCCGCTGAGCAAACTCCGCCTGGTATTGGCTTTGCACTTCGATATGGATGAGCAACCAGGTTTCAGTGCCGTCCACCAGCCATACTTTGACGAGCTTGTCAGCCCAGCGACGACCCACATCCGCATCGCGCACGATCTGTTGCAGCTCGGTGTCGAGGAATTCGGGGTCATGGTGGTCGTCAATGTGAGGGGCGATCGCC
>CAYXJG010000472.1:0-3815 GCA_964465285.1 uncultured bacterium | reverse complement strand
CCACTCCCCACCCCCCACTCCCCACTCCCCACCCACTCTTAGAACAACAGCCATGACCCTCTCATCCTCACCCCATTCCCTCCTGTCCCCCATGGACGAGTACAACCAGAAGCTCGTCAACAATGTCCATCCCCCCGACTGGAAAAATCCCCGTCCCAAAGACGCGTATGACCTGGTGGTAATCGGTGCAGGCACAGCGGGACTCGTTGCTGCAAAAGGAGCAGGTGGCCTGGATATTGGCCTGAACGTGGCGCTGATTGAACGGCACCTCATGGGAGGGGATTGCTTGAATGTAGGTTGTGTTCCCTCGAAAGCAGTAATTCGCTCCTCGCGGATAGCAGCTCATATGCGAGAAACAGAAGCGTTTGGGGTGCGATCGCCCAAACAGGTTGATGTGGACTTCGCAGCAGTGATGCAGCGGATGCGGCGGGTGCGATCGCAAATCAGCCCGGTGGATTCTCCGATGAGTGCCCAGAAGGTTGGCGTGGATGTGTTTCTAGGGAATGGCAGTTTTGTAGATGACCACACCATCACCGTGGCAGGCAGCACCCTCCGGTTCAAAAAAGCGGTAATCGCAACCGGGGCACGGGCCGTGTCTCCGTCCATTCCAGGGCTGGCAGACGCAGGCTATCTCACCAATGAAACGGTCTTTAACCTGACAGAACAGCCTCGCCGCCTAGCAGTCATTGGAGGTGGCCCCATCGGATGCGAACTGGCCCAAGCGTTTCATCGATTGGGCAGCGACGTCATTTTGTTTGAGCGGAGCAACCATGTGCTGCGCAGAGAAGATGCGGATGCGGCAGAGATTGTACAAAATATCTTTATCCGCGAGGGAATCCAACTAGTGCTAAACGCCTCCCTCCAGCAGGTTGAGAAAACGCCCGAGGGTAAGCGCATCGTTTTCACCAGCAATGGCAAGGAAAATTCCCTGGTGGTTGATGACATTCTCGTGGGGGCAGGACGTGCTCCCAATGTGGAGGGATTGAATCTGGAAGCTGCAGGGGTGAACTACGACCCTCGCAAAGGCGTCATTGTAGACGACCATCTCCAAACATCGAACAAGACTATTTTTGCCGCTGGAGATATCTGCATGAACTGGAAATTCACCCATGCCGCCGATGCTGCTGCCCGCATTGTGCTGAAAAATGCGTTTTTCTCTCCCTTCGGCTTTGGCAAATACAAGCTCAGTAATTTGGTGATGCCCTGGGCGACTTACACCGACCCCGAAATTGCCCATGTAGGGTTGTATGAGCATGAGGCTCAAGAGAAAGGTATTGATGTGAACACCATCAAAATTCCCTTCCATGACGTGGACCGGGCGATCGCCGATGGCGAAGAAGAGGGTTTTGTTAAAATCCTCCACAAGCGAGACTCCGACAAAATTTTGGGAGCGACAATCGTCGCCCGCCACGCCGGAGACATGATCAGTGAAATAACAGCGGCTATCGTTGGCGAACTGGGACTGAGCAAACTTTCAACCGTCATTCATCCATATCCCACCCAAGCTGAAGCTATCAAGAAGGCCGCCGACGGATATCGTCGTACCCTCCTCACACCCCGCACCAAAACCTTCTTGGGTATTCTGACGAAGTTTTCATAGGATACTAACGGACTTGCAAGAAAATAAAGTACCCGGAAAAGAGCAGCGGGCTGCGCCCGCTGCTCTTTTCTTCCGGTATCTTTTTTTAGCCGCAGATCCCTAACGAGCAGGGGTAGACCAAGTCATATCAATTCTTGATTTTGATTTTCGATTTTGGATTGGCAAACGACTTGGCAAGTTTCAGTCAAAGATAGGGGTTTGGGGTGTGCGAAGCGCGCCCCAAACCCCTATCTTTGTGTTGTGAATTTGAGAACTTTGCCAAGTCGTACAGCAAAGCAACTGTCGCCTAAGCAAGTTGGCCTGTTTGTCTGACAAACCGTGAGGAAGTCCGAAGAATTAACGAGTTGTCAGCATGATTACGTGATGATCAGTATTGAAACTTCACTAAACTTTTACGTTTTACAGAAAACTTACTGTTCTCTCTTTATTAGCTTAACGGGTAATTTAAAGATAACCCGCTGAGCTCGTAGAGGGGTTAGGGAGAACAAAAGAGATCAAGAGGCTACTACCTTGCTTTAGCGTTATTGCACGCTTTACCCACAGTCCGGGAAAACGTCACAAGGAGCCAAACTGTCATTCCTTAGCCCGTTAACTATGTGTCTGCCAATGGACTTAGATGAACGTATATTTACTGGGAAGCGTTCATTGGCAACGCCTTTTAGATGAGGTGTGAACTATCTCCACTGGCCCCTTACGATAGCCTTCACGCAGTAGGCAACCAGTTTGTATGACTGGTTATTGTGCAGCACTTGAGAATAGAAGTTAGATCGAGCTAGTGACTATACAGACAACATGGCATTGCCATTCTATTGCCCAAGCTTTGGAGCCTGGCTATTTACTTTCATTTCTTGATTCAGGTTTGTTGCTACCTGTAGGAATCTAATCACTATTCTTCTGCCATGAGTGTAACGGTAGAGTGACGTTGCCTGACCTGATTAGTATGGAGTTGAGCAGCGAACGGTTGCCTGACGATATCATCAGGAACATTTAAGACGTTCCTGATGACGTTGATGATGGACGCCGCATTGGATTTATACATTTGTTTTGTGCGAATAGCCTTAAAGGGTCATGGAATATAGAACCAATAAGAACTTAAATGAAGCGCACTATGAAACTCTTGTTCCTCCGCCCGATCGATCGGTTATGGGTCAGCGGGGGGATGGAGTATCCGAGGAGCTGCGTTCAGAAGCTGACCAATTTCTTGAAAAAGGAGTGGAACTCTATCAACTCCGGGACTATGATTCTGCAATTAGTGCCTTCAAGCATTCCTTAAGCCTCTACAACCAGGTCGAGGATTTAAATGGACAGGGGCGCGCGTTAGAAGGGCTGGGACTGTGTGAGTATTCCTTGGGCAACTACGACGAGGCGATTAAGATTTCCCAGCAGGGGTTGGCGATCGCACGGCAAACAGGCGATCGCCGCATTGAAAGGCAAGCTCTGGGAACCCTGGGGAACGCTTACCGCCACCTGCATGACTTTGAGAAAGCCATTCGCTACAAACATGAAAGCTTGACCGTTGCCCAAGAAATCCATGACCAGAAGGGCATTGCCGCTGCGCTAAACAACCTGGGTATGGTCTACAAAGCCATTGGCAATCATCAAGCTGCAATCACTTACTACAACAAAAGCTTGACGATCGCTCGAGAATTGGACGATCGCCCCATTGAGCGCCAGGTTTTGCGGAATCTGGGTAATGCCCATCATGCATTGGGCGACTACGACAAAACCATTGAGTGCTACGAAGCACTTCTGCACAGCACCCGTGAATTTGGCGATCGCCGAGCTGAGATGCATGTCTTAAAGAACTTGGGCAGCGTGTGTTACACCGTCGGTAACTACGCAAAAGCGATTCAGTTTCAGCAAAGCCGCCTTGCCCTTGCCCATGCACTAGACGATGTACGGAATGAAATGCAAGGACTCGAAAGCTTAGGCGTCATCTATGATGTGCTAGGTGATCAGAGTAAAGCCATTGAGTGTTTGCAGCAGCGCCTCCACCTTGCCAGACGGGTAAGCGATCGCCGTTTGGAGCAAAAAGCTCTGTCTAACCTAAAATCTCTTTACTACTCTATCGGTGACTACGCACGCGCTAGCAACTGCTAACGATAGGAGCTTTGCACAGCAAAAGCTGCTGATACAGCAGAAAAGCTTTCAAAGCCCCTTTCCCAGTTTGGGCTACTGTGTACACACATCTCGGCTCGGATCCAAAACTCTGCGA
>CAYXJG010000471.1:0-3856 GCA_964465285.1 uncultured bacterium | reverse complement strand
TATCAGCACTATGAATATGTCTTTGATCGCGGATTTCGAGCCGAACCTGAATTTCTAGAACTGCCGCGCGATCGCTTTTTGGGAGAACCCGATTTCAGCTTTGAGTCTTTCAACTCCTACTATGCCAGCTATCGGTTAAACCATGAATTTAGCGACGACTGGCAACTACGCCACGGATTCGCAGCCTTGATCGTTGATGAACCGCAGTTACAAGAGGTCAATATATTACCGTTAGAAGCCGATCGCCGTACCCTGCCACGAGCCGCTACCCAATCTGAATCGGTGCAGGAAAACTTCACCCTACAAACTGATGTCATTGGTGAATTTCAAACAGGGCCGATTGACCATCAGCTCCTAGTTGGGGTAGAACTCAGCCGCAGCCGAATCGCCTTTGAATTCTTCCGGGCACCTCTGGCATCAATCGATATTTTTGATCCGGAATATGGAGCAGAACCAGGAACTTTTGCTCCCAACTTTGCCAACAGTCAGGGTGGAAATGCGATTGGGCTTTACGCTCAAGATTTGATTGAAATTTTGCCCAATCTGAATATTTTGGCGGGCGTTCGCTTTGACTGGAGCGATATCTTTGTAGATGATTTATTCACCGGAGAAGAGGTTAATAATTTTACAGAATCAGCAGTTTCTCCTCGTGTTGGCATTGTCTATCAACCCACAAATTCGACCTCACTATATTTCAACTGGGCAAGATCGTTTAATCCTCAGATTTTTGGGCGGAGTCGAACGGGTGAGGCTTTTGAAGCAGAGCGGGGAGAGCAGTTTGAAATTGGAGTGCGCCAAGAGTTTTTTGAAAACCGTTTGGCGGCTACGGTGGCTCTTTATGACATTACCAAGAGCAATGTATTAACCAGTGACCCTGTTGATCCAAACTTCAGTATTCAAACAGGGGAGCAGCGGAGCCGTGGCGTTGAACTGGATGTTGCAGGAGAAATTCTACCGGGGTGGAACATTATTCTGACCTATGCTCATACCGATGCTTTTGTGAGTGAAGACAACGATATTCCTGAAGATGAACCCCTTTCAGGTATTCCTCGAAACAGCGCTAGCCTGTGGACGACCTATGAAATTCAGCGGGGAAATTTGCAGGGATTAGGATTTGGCGCGGGAGTTGTGTTTGTGGGCGATCGCCCCGTTGGTTTACCCACTGCGATCGACATTCCGTCCTATGTCCGAGTTGATGCCAGCTTTTTCTACGAGCGTGATAACTGGCGAACCGCCCTCAACTTCAAAAACCTGTTCAACACGAAATACTACGAGACCCAGGGGTTTTTCATCTATCCCCAGGCTCCATTTACAATTCTTGGCTCTGTATCTGTCACCTTTTGAGCATTGAAGTATGAAGGTAATGCGACGACTCCATCAGTTGTTTATTCAGGTATTTGCTCAAATTCCTCCCTGGCTAAGGACTGGTCTGATTGCGCTGACTACCTGCGGGCTAATCATCGGTTGTGGCGGAACGACCCCGTCTCCATCCCAAACCCTTGCTCCTACGGACTGCAATCCCATTCAGCACCAAATGGGTAAAACCTGTGTACCCCTCCAACCAGAGCGGGTGGTGGTGCTGGATAAGGCGATTTTGGCCAATGCGATCGCCCTTGGCATTCAACCCGTTGGCTCTATTATGCAGCCCAATTTCTTTACAGAAAAAATGCCGTCCTATTTAACAGGTAAGGTAGACAAGGATTTGGCCTCAGTGGGTATTGAAAGCCAACCGAATCTAGAAAAGATTCTGGAACTCAAGCCCGATTTAATTTTGGGATTTAATTTTGGTATTGCCTACGATCCGCTCTCGCAGATCGCCCCTACAGTCATCATCGAGTGGCAGGACGCCGGGCACTGGCAAGACCACCTACTCAAAGCCGCTGAAGCCCTGGGCAAAACCGATGAAGCAGAGCAGTTGCTGGCCGCCTATGACGCTCGCATAGCAGAATTGAAAACCGCCCTCGATCAGCCACCGGAAACCATTCAGGTATCCCTTGCCTACATTAGCGGTAACACGCCCTTTGTCCGGTCTGATGTGAAGAATTCCTTTGCAGGGTCAATTTTGGCTGATGTCGGCCTTGGGCGTCCCCCAGCACAAGATATTGTCCATGAAGACTACCAAATTGAAGTCGGCCCTGAGCAAATTTCTACCCTGGATGGAGATCTCTTATTTCTTCAGTCAACTAATGACGAGAACGGAGAAGAAACCTCGCAGCGGCTTAAAAATCATCCCCTCTGGCAGCAGCTCCAGGTAGTCCAAAATGACCACGTCTATCAAGTAGATTTTGACACCTGGCGAATGCGAAATATTCTTGCTGCTAATGGTGTGATTGATGACCTTTTTAAGTACTTAGTCGCAGACAATGACGAATCCTGAGCGTGGTCAGGTGCGACGTTACCTGGTGATTTGGTGTGGACAGGTCGCGTCACTTCTCGGTTCAAACATGACCGGAGTTGCCCTCACCATTTGGGTCTGGCAACGGACGCAGCAGGCTACTCCCATCACCCTTATTGCTTTCTTTTCTGAACTTCCGATCTTAGCCATCACCCTGTTTGCAGGCATCTGGGTCGATCGCTGGAACCGCAAGCACATTATGATGCTGGGAGATGCGATCGCCGCTCTTTCTTCCCTTGCCATCCTGATCCTGGTGATGACTCAGCAATTAGCCGTTTGGCATTTGTATTGGATTGGGGCGATCGCCGGAGTGTTTGGCTATCTTCAGGGGCTGGCGTTTTCTGCTTCTCAAGCGCTGTTGATTGCCAAACAGCACTATGTCCGCATTGGGGCGCTGAGTTCCATCAAAACCTTTGGATCAGGGGTACTGGCTCCAGCCTTGGCGGGGATTCTATATCCCTTGGTTGGGCTGACCGGAATTCTCCTCATCGATTTGGTGACCTTTGGCATCGCCATCTTTACCCTCAGCCGGGTTGCAATTCCTCAACCACCCCATTCATCTCAATCTAACTCTTCGCTTACCCTTGATGCTCTGCGCCATGAACTGACAGTAGGGTTTCGCTATCTGCTGGCCCGCCCTGGCTTACTCGCTCTGCAAGTCTTTGCCATGAGCTACGTTTTCTTTGACACCGCATCGGCAGTGGTTGCGCCGCTGATTCTAGCCCGCAGTGACAACAACACGGCGATTTTGGGCAGCGTTAGTGGAGCGATGGGGCTGGGTGGACTGATCGGCGGTATCTTACTCGGCCTTTGGGGTGGCCCAAGGCGACGCATTCACGGATTGCTGATCGGTAGAGGGGTGGTGTTTGGGTTTGAGATGCTGTTAGGAATCGTGCGATCGCCCCTCCTCTGGATTGGCGCGAACGTTTGCGCGGGACTCTTCAAGCCTTTGGCCAATAGCAGTGAAAACGCCCTCTGGATGTCCAAGGTAGATCCAAAACTTCAGGGACGGGTCTTTTCCACCAGTTCATTTCTAATCAGCCTCACCTCACCCCTGGGCTTTTTGATTGCGGGGCCGCTAGCCGATCACGTCTTCGAACCTGCTATGCAGCCTGGAGGTTTCCTGGCACCGCTGTTTGGTGGCATCTTTGGCACAGAAACGGGCAGCGGCATGGCGCTTCAGCTTACCCTATGCTCTCTAATTGTGGTGCTGATTTGCTGGGGAAGCTACGCGATTCCAGCACTGCGAGACATGGAACAGCGACTTCCAGACCATGATGGGGTGAGCTAAGAAAGGGCGATCGCTGCATGGAACATACCCACCACCTATAACAGAACCTCTTAATCCTATGATGCATCGTCGTCTGGGTTAATGCCCAGTGCTCTTAACCGCTCTGCCAATCGCTCAGCCCGCTGATGTTCCTGCTCAGCCCGCTGGCGTTCCTGCTCAGCCCGCTGGCG
>CAYXJG010000470.1:0-3861 GCA_964465285.1 uncultured bacterium | reverse complement strand
TAGCCGCAGATCCCTTATGGAAATTTAGGGAGCAAAAAGGTCGCCTAAGGCGACCTTTTTGCTCCCTAAATTTGTGCAAGTGAGCGCCCTACAGGCGCGAAGCTCCCTAAACACGACTTGGCAAGTTTCACGCAAAAATAGGAGCTTGGGGGCGCGCTCCGCGCGCCCCCAAGCTCCTATTTTTGCGTTGTGAATTTGATAACTTTGCCAAGTCGTGTGGTTTATGCAGGCTGATGTAGACAGATGCAGTGGATCATGGATAGTCCACTGCATTCTTATCTCATGATCAGCAACTCATCAACGTAATCAACAACACTATTGTGGGGATAACGGACTGTTGGGTTGTTTTAAGGTTAGTATTAGATTAAGTTAAAGAAGTGTAACGCATTGTAACGCTCTTTCATTTTGCCCCTGTCTTTGCTGCGTTACGGCTGTGGCAGACTTGGCAGATGATTAGAAACTGATAACCTTTGAAGAGGTTGAGCCTGCTCATGAATATTCCAAACTGTTCTTTGATGAAGCTTGCACAAACCATGCTGGCGCTGGTTGTAGCTCTATGTGTTTGGGGGCAAGCATCCCCAGCGCTTGCTTTCGACAACCCAGAACTCTTGCCCGCCGAACCCACCAATGTCATTGACCTGGCAGATTCTCTGGCAAGTATCCAGCAAGAACAGCTTGACCAGGATTTGAGTACCTTTGAGCAGGAGACCGGCTGGAAGCTGCGCGTGCTCACTCAGTATGAAGAAACCCCTGGCAGAGCCGTGAAACGCTTCTGGGACTTAGACGATCGCAGCGTCATGCTGATTGCCGATCCCCGGGGGGGCAATCTACTGAATTTCAGCGTTGGGGATGCCATCTATCAACTCCTGCCCCGCACCTTCTGGATTGAACTGCAAACTCGCTACGGCAACCAGTTCTATGTTCGTGAGCATGGTGAGGGCAGCTCGATTGTCGATGCTCTGGGTGCGATTCAAACTTGCCTCAAGCGAAACGGGTGTAGCGTCGTACCTGGACTTCCCCAGGAGCAGTGGGTTCTCACTTTGATTACGTCTATCGTCGGTGGTGTCGTCTGTGGTTTTGCTGCTCAGCCCCGCAACGAAAATCAGGCGATCGCCTGGCAATGGGCTCTCATTTTTTCGCCGCTCTGGGGCATTCTGTTCATCGCCTTCGGGGTTGGGCCTGTGGTGACTCGCACCTCCGACTGGGTTCCCCTTGTTCGGAATATCTCCGGTTTCGCCATTGGTGCTGTGGTTGCCTACTTGCTCCCCATGCTGAGAACGCCACCCACTACCAAAAACGAAGTTTGATAGAATTTATGTATTTTGTTGGGCGAGCCTGGGTATTAGCCTGGTGTATCTTACTCAGATCGAAGGTTCGATTTTTTCTTACTTATCACTCAGTTGGTGATTCTGGTGACGTAGTTATTCTGTCGAGAGTATCAGGAGAGGGGCTGTGGGGATTCAGATTGTGAAACCGCTCCATACTGCGCTATTGGTATCCGATGTTGAAAAGGCGGCTCACTTCTATGGGGACGTGTTGGGACTGGAACGGTGCGATCGCCACCTCAATTATCCGGGTGCCTGGTATCAGCTTGAGGGCTATCAGCTTCACCTCATCCAGGATGAATCAACCCCATCAGGCATTCACAATTCCGAGAAACTGGGACGTAACCGCCATGTGGCATTCGGCGTATCAGATATTCAGCAAACCAAAGATTGCCTAGAATCTCACGGCTGCTTGGTACAAGGTAGCTCATCGGGACGCCCAGCCCTGTTTACCCACGACCCTGACGGTAATATAGTGGAGCTAACTGAAGTGTCATGTAGCAATCCTAAATGAAATGTGAGGGTTAGGGCGATCGCCTGCCTAATCCATAAAGCTATCTGCACGCCGGCCCCATAGCTCCCAGCACTGTAGAGTCGCCCTATGCGCCAAGTTGCAAATCTTCTGTCCACAAGCGCATTCCAGTCTGCTGACGCCAGGTGATGAGATCAGCAAGGGAGCGATCGCGATATTGGCCGTAGCGCTCCCGCTTATTGCGGATGCGCTCTGGCAGAGCGGGGAGAATGCCAAAGTTGGGAGGCATCGGCTGAAAGTGCTTCGGTTCTGCAGAACTAATGAAGGCGAACAGCGCCCCCATCATCGTGGTGTCTGGCAGCACCACTAGATCTTTTCCCAAAGCCAATCGCGCCGCATTGGTACCCGCCAACCATCCTCCGGCAGACGCTGCCGTGTAGCCTTCCGTACCCACCAACTGCCCTGCTGCTAATAGGGTGGGACGGGAGCGAAACTGGAGGGTTGGATCAAGCAGATCAGGAGAATTGATAAACGTGTTGCGGTGCATCACTCCCATACGGACAAACTCTGCCTCTTCCAGCCCCGGAATCATGCGGAACACCCGCTTCTGTTCGCCCCAGCGTAGGTTAGTCTGGAAGCCGACCATGTTCCATAACTGTCCCGCCTTATCTTCTTGCCGGAGTTGCACCACAGCATAAGGACGCTTATCTTTATTTTCTACAGCCTTGAAATCCCCCAACCGAGCATCAAACAAGCCCACAGGCTTAAGGGGGCCATAGCGCATAGTGTCTTCGCCCCGCTTTGCCATTTCCTCGATGGGCAAGCACGCTTCAAAAAACTTGGCGGTTTCGCGCTCAAAGTCCTTCAGCTCTGCCTGCTCCGCGTTACACAACGCCTGCCAGAACTGGAGGTACTGCTCCCGGTTCATAGGGCAGTTGAGATACGCTGCTTCTCCCCGATCATAGCGAGAAGCAAGAAACGCCACATTCCGGTTGATTGACTCCCCAACAACAATGGGGCTGGCGGCATCAAAAAAGCTCATGTATGCCATGCCCGTGAAGCGTTGTAAGTCGGTAGCGAGGGCATCACTGGTCAAGGGTCCTGTGGTCAGCACAGCAATGCCATCTTTAGGAATAGCATGAACTTCTCCCCGGCGCAGTTCAATCCGGGGATGGGATGCCAGAGTTTCTGTCAGCTCGGCACTGAATACCGCCCGATCTACCGCCAGGGCACCCCCGGCAGGCACCTGATGCTGGTCTGCTTTGTGGATGATGATGGAACCCAACCGACGCAATTCTTCATGGAGCAACCCGGAGGCGCGATCGCTCGACTGTGCCCCAAAGGAGTTGCTGCACACCAGTTCTGCCAAGTGCTCGGTGTGATGGGCTGGGCTGATCTGTTCCGGGCGCATTTCATGAAGAACCACTGAAACCCCTGCCTGGGCGATCTGCCAGGCCGCTTCAGTTCCGGCCAGTCCGCCGCCAATCACATGAATGGGTTGCATCATATCACTCTAGCTTGCTCTAATATCGATTACGCCTTCCCTAGCTTAGCGTTACTAGCTTACACGACCTGGCAAAGTTCTCAAATTCACAACGCAAAAATAGGGGTTTGGGGCGCGCGCTGCGCGCCCCAAACCCCTATTTTTGCGTGAAACTTGCCAAGTCGTGAAAATAAGCAGCGCTAGACAAAGGGCTTAACTATAGCGTTGCCTAGCGCTACGATGAGCGTCGGGAAAAACCATAAAGAACATGCAAACGGGTGCATCCTATTTTTGTTGGGTGGGCGGGCTGCGCCCGCCCACCCAACAAAACAAAATTAGTAACTACTCAGGCTATAAATAGCCCACCCTGCGGGAAGGGCAAAGCTCTACATCCCCTAGCCCCTGTTTCGCACGCCCTCCGGTCTACTCCCAAACTGGGAGAAGGGGAACCGAACCCATTCAAAGTCCCTCTCCCAGCTTGGGCTACTGTGTACACACATCTCGGCTCGGATACCAAAACTCTGCGAGATCCCCCTCAATCCCTCTTAAAAAGGGGGACTTCCGATCCGGTTCCCTCCTTT
>CAYXJG010000469.1:0-3870 GCA_964465285.1 uncultured bacterium | reverse complement strand
GCCCCTTCGCTGGTTTGAATCAGCAGCTCATGATCAATGAAATCAAAGTCGATTTGAAAGATCCGGCTGCCATAGGGAATCGTGGCAGTGGTCAGTCCCCGAACGGTTAAATAGAGAGGAGTATGCCAGGAATGATTAATCCACGGCGTTTGGGCCAATCGGATTTTGCCGATGATTTGAGTCCACATGTGCAAGGTGGTATAAGTCTCTTGCCAGGCGTCCAGGGGTAAACTCGGCCAAATATCCGTTGAGGTTGGGGGCGGCTGATTCGACATGATGATTTCCTCGTAAATGGAAGCGGCTGATTCGACATGATGGTTTCCTCGTAAATGGAAGCGGAGCGTGATCAGTAGTTCTTCTGCTGTTCATCGGCAAAACACCACAGCCATTGTTCTCCCAACTCGGCTGAACTAATCACCGTGTGTCCGCTTTCTTCGTAATGGCGGCGAGCATGTTGATTTTTAGATGAGTCGCAGCACAGCATTTTGCCGCAGGTTTGACAAATTCTTAAGTGAACCCAGCGCCCTCCAACCCGCAGGCATTCCTCACAGCGGAATACCGGGTAATTGGCTTTAAAAATCATAGTCTCTAGCGTCAGTTCATTCAGGTGTTGACAAGCCATGGAAGGTTCCTGTGAATGGGCAAGATAGGTGCTTGATTAAAGGGGATACAGCCATTTGCGAAAGAGTTGGGTGAGGCGCGGCATGATCACATAGGTCAGCAGGGCGACTGTTACGCCTGAATCCAACACAATGCTGAGCCATGCAGGAAGCCCCACTAGTAGTGGGACTAGCAAAGGATTGAGAATTAGTATCGCGAACAGCACTCCCAGCCAGGTCACGATCGCCATTTTGTAGCGCGGGGGTGGAGCCTTCATCAGTTTATTGGGAAGCGTAAACCAGGTCTCCAGACCCGTCAGGGTTTGAATGGTTTCAGGCTTTTCAATTAAGGGCTGCAACCGCGCCAACCATTCCTGCCGCACACTGGATTCCAGCCAGCCTTTGAGGTTGTCGTAACGATCAAATTTGACAATTGCCACATACTCAGGATGAGCGTGATCACAGGGTCGAATTATATTGACCCCCAAATGCCCCTTAAATTGGTGGGCCGCCGTCGCAATTCCGTGCAGCCACTCCTCATACCCTGGCTCACGCCCAGGTCGGACAAGGTGAGAAATGATCGCGGTTACCTGGTGAGTTTCTGCCTCTGTACCCACTACCCCTGGCTCTAGCATGAGAGATGACCTCAGAAAAACTTGGTGGCAAGGAAGGCGATAAGTGCTAATGGGCGATCGCAGCTTTTAGGGCAGACTGAGCATTTGCGATCGCCAGCTCACGGGCTTCATCCCCCAGATTCAAGCTATCGGCATAGACAAACTCGATATCCGTTATCCCAATAAACCCAAAAATGAGTTTTAGATAAGGTGTTTGTAAATCATAGGTATGGGTCGGGCTACCTTCGGGGTAGGTTCCTCCCTGCGCGATAATGAGCGTCATTTTCTTGTTGTGAATCAGTCCCTTATAACCGGTTTCATCAACGGAGAATGTACGTCCCGCTCGCACAATCTGGTCAAGATATGCTTTGAAATTGGCAGGAATGCTGAGGTTATACATGGGGATACTGAAAACGTAGTGATCGGCGGATAAAAACTCATCGATCAACTCATCGGAAATCTGAATGGCAGCGGCTAACTCAGGGGTATGTTGATCGGATGGAGTAAATGCCGCCGCGATCCAGTCTTCGCTCACAAAAGGAACAGGGTAATGCCCAATATCCCGGTAGGTGATGGTGTCGTTGGGATGAGTGGTTTTCCACTGGTTAATGAACTCCTTGGAGAGCATGCGGGAGATGGAGCGATCGCCACGCGGACTCGCATCTAAATGAAGAATGTGGGTCATAGGATTAAGCTCAGATTGTGAATAAAGACTGTAGCGGAGACGAATGAGCAACCGACGGTTAGCACTAAACCAAACGTGGGTGCAGCCAACTTTTACGCATGAGCTATCGTCGGAGCTTTTTGATGGATCAGGGTGTAGGCATACTCAACGCCTGAACTGTAGGCACCAGACTGCTGTTAGTCACGGTGCAATTCACCTACAAAGCTAAATCGGCGTTGCTGAATCAAGGGAACCTGCAAAAGCGCAGGTTGCTGCATCGGCCCCCTAAATCCCCCAATACTGAGGGACTTTGAGGTTATCCGGTTCCCCTCAGCATTGGGGGGCTAAGGGGGCCAAATCATACCGCTAATCAGCAATGCCCGCTAAACCAATTGACCAATGGGGGCATTGCTGACCTGGACCGGTTTGCCGTCCGCTGGAGGGGTTGTTGCCAGGAGCTGAAGTTCCCATGCCAGGGCTATTGCACTAGCACCGCCATGCTCAAGAACAATCTCTGATACCCCCGCAGCTGTTTCGGTGCGTGCCCAGTCACGTTGCCATTCAGAAAGCACAGCCATCCAGTTGATGGGAACTGCACCCGCCTGAACCATCCGGCGAACCGCCATGTCATGAGCTTCAGCAGTCACACCCCCCGAAGCATCGGTCACAATGAATACCTCATACCCCTCACCCAGCGCCTGGATTGCTGGCATTGCAAGACAGATCTCGGTCCAAAGCGCCGCCAGTATGAGTTGTTTGCGGCCACTTTTCTTCACGACATCGGTAACGTTTGGATCTTCCCAGGTATTGATGAAGGTGCGGTTAATCGGTTTTTGATCAGGAAAAACATCCTGTAATCCTTTAATGATATAACCCCCTCTTTCTTCAATGACTGTGGTCAGGATTGTGGGTACATCGAACACCTTTGCCGATTTGGCAAGACCAATCACATTGTTAATGATCATCGTGGGTTCGTGGCTGTTCAGGTTGGTGAACTGATAGGGCTGGTGGTCAATTAGTACCAGGATGCTATCTTCTGGACGAAGCAGTCCTTCTAGACCAATTTTTTGATTTTTAGACATTGAACTCTCCTATTTGGGCGATTGGTGAATGGGGAATTGCAGAATGAAATCAAAAGCTAAACATCTCTGCTGATGCTGTTAAGTGAAACGTTTGTTTACCCTCAAGGGTTGATGATGTGAGCGATCGCGCCACGAACTAAGTCGGCAAGACAGCACCCAATTTCACCACGCAAGATCTGCGAGTTACGTACAGAGCTACGTCGTTCGTGTCGCTTGCCCACAGGGCGATCGCTTCACTATGAAATTGCGCCTAATGTTTTCAACGTCGCTGCTTGAGCGGGCGTTAATCCAGTTGCAGCTGAACATTTATGTCTTCAAGCATGGAATCGGGCAATTGACTTGCTCGAACCATTTGCATGACTGTTTGTATAAATTCAATATAGGTGGTCGCCTTCAAGCTGTCGCCTATAGCAAGTTAAGTTTTTTACAGTGCAAATTGATAGATTAACCATGCGATCGCGAAGTAGAAAACTGGCTCTAACTTAAGTTAGACTCCGACTTTGATCGAAAGTACATTCATATCAAGATGTCAAGAGCTACACAAGGAGCTTTATATCCTGGAGTTTAGCAAGCGATATACTTTGGGAAACGGATGAAAGTCCTTCATCGGGGGAGCATTCAATGATTACTCTGCCTGGAATTACTATCCACAGCAAAATTTATGAGAGCTTAGCGTCTTTGGTGTATCGGGGCATCAGAGAGCAAGATAATTGTGCCGTGATTGCCAAAGTTCTCAAGCAGGATTATCCCTCTCCTCAGGAATTAACTCGCTATCGGCAGGAGTACGAAATTACTCGTTTTCTCAACATTGGAGGCGTAGTTAAGGCATACAGCCAGCAAGACTACCAGCGCACGCTGGTTCTTCTTTTGGAAGACTTTGGTGGAGAGTCTTTAGAATGCTGGATTCGGCA
>CAYXJG010000468.1:0-3881 GCA_964465285.1 uncultured bacterium | reverse complement strand
AATCCAAAATCGAAAATTGGTATGACTCGCGGGGCGGATGTAAAGCGAAGTCCTGAGTATTTGTCGAACTCACGGTTTCTAAGGTCGATTACATAGAATGTAGTCTTGCTAAGGAGCGAGAATTAAATCGTCTTTGCCCCTTAAATTTCTATAATGAGAATTGCTGACTTAATTTAGAACATAGTAAGAGAGTGTATCCCCCGCTGCGCAGGGGATACACTCTTGAATCTAAGCCCATAGGGCTATAATCGCTCACCGGGAGAACTTTTCCCCATCGGCTGGTACATGTAGCGCGCGTCGCACACCACACCTATCAGGCAATGTTGCTTTGATGAACCACTCATGATCAAGCCAAATTAGCAGTCATAAAATTAGCAGTCATAGTAGAGGGCAAGCTCATAGGGGTGAGGACGCAAGCGCATCGGGTTCACCTCAGTGTCAAGCTTATAGGTAATCCAGTTGTTGATGAAATCTTCGGTGAAGACACCACCCGTCGTCAAAAACTCATGGTCTGCTTCCAAGGCCTTCAGCGCATCCAGCAGGGAACCTGGAGTCGATGGAATCTTAGACAATTCCTCAGGGCTGAGATCATAGATGTCCACATCCAGCGGATCACCGGGATCGATTTGGTTCTTGATGCCGTCGATGCCCGCACAGAGCATAGCAGAGAATGCCAGGTAGGGGTTTGACGTAGCATCCGGGCAGCGGAACTCAAGACGCTTCGCTTTGGGACTGTCTCCAGATAGTGGAATTCGCACGGAGGCAGAGCGGTTGCCCTGGGAGTAAGCCAGGTTCACCGGAGCCTCAAAGCCTGGAACCAAACGCTTGTAGGAGTTGGTGGTGGGGTTCGTGAATGCCAGCAGAGCAGGAGCATGCGTCAGGATACCGCCGATGTACCAGAGGGCAGTCTGGCTCAAGCCAGCATATTTATCGCCCGCCATCATGGGCTGCCCGTCCTTCCAGATAGACTGGTGCGTATGCATTCCAGAGCCATTATCGTTGAACAAAGGCTTAGGCATGAACGTCACCGTCTTGCCGTATTTCTTTGCAACGTTCTTGATGCAGTATTTATAGATCATCAGCCAGTCAGCAGCCTGAATCAGTTCACCGAATTTGATACCCAGCTCACACTGACCTCCCGTTGCCACTTCATGGTGATGTTTCTCAATGGGTACCCCCAACCCCGCCATAGACAGAAGCATTTCGGTTCTCATGTCTTGGGAGGTATCAGTCGGAGATACGGGAAAATATCCCTCCTTATAACGGGGCTTATACCCTTTATTTCCACCCTCTTCTTCTGCGCCTGTATTCCAGCGGCCTTCGATGCTATCGACGTAGTAATAGCAAGAATGTTCGTTTTGGTCAAACCGGACATCATCAAAAATGAAGAATTCTGCCTCGGGGCCGAAGAATGCCTTATCACCGATGCCCGTTGTCTTCAAGTAATCAACCGCCTTCGAGGCGATCGCCCGAGGACAGCGAGAATACAGCTCTCCTGTGCGAGGCTCCTTAATGGTACAGATCATGCTTAAGGTTGGCTCTGCCATGAAAGGATCGATCCACGCCGTATCAGGATCGGGCACCATCGCCATGTCAGACTCGTTGATGGCTTTCCACCCACGAATACTAGAACCATCAAAGGCTACACCATCGGTAAAGCTGTCTTCATCGATTTGGCTCTTGTGAACCGTGAGGTGCTGCCAGATACCTGGCATATCGATGAACTTCAAATCAATCATTTGAATATTTTCATCGTTTATCTTTTGCAGAATTTCTGCTCCAGTTGTCATGAACTACTCCTTCACTTCTGACGCTGTTTCATCTCAATGCAATAGCGGTAGGCAGGGCCAATTTCAACAAAGGCACATCATGCAACCTACCGCAGACTCTCAATTGAACCTAGTCAAGCGGCTACTGTTAGGCAACTATCGAACTGGATTCCGAGATACCTGAATCATCCTAGAGATAGGGATATCGATAATTTGTATAGTAAGTTACAATTCTCTGACATCGAAACCGAGCAGTTTTGATACGTCCTGAGCAAAGCAACAGTGATGTTACGGAGTATTTCAAATCTGAGAGAGTGTAGATGATATTCTCCCGGATCAATGGGACCTTCTCCCGCTGCCTGGGGCGTTGATTAAGGGGGCGATCGCCCGAGATCGTGACACAAAACTTAACGACTGAACCGCTTCTGACCTCTGCTTTTCAGCCGATAGCGACAGCATGCCGTGATACACTTAATGCTTAAGCGATCCACTCTGCTCCTGGCATGGAAGCGAGAGTAAATGTCATCACGGCTTTTTCTCATGCTGAGTAAGTTCTGAATGCCAGGCTTGATTGCTCAATAGAAAATACTCTTATGAAGATTATTGTTGGGAGACTAATTGCATGCGGGACGCGGTGACAAGCCTGATTAGCAAATACGATGCCACAGGTCGGTATCTTGATAGAGATGCGATTGATACTCTGAAGTCCTACTTTGATTCAGGGGTAAATCGAGTCACAGCAGCAACGTTAATCAACGGAAATGCAGCCGCCATTGTCCGGGAAGCGGCGACTACGCTGTTTGAGCAAGTGCCTGAACTGATTCGCCCCGGCGGCAATGCTTATACTACTCGGCGGTATGCAGCTTGCCTGCGCGATATGGATTACTACCTCCGCTATGCTAGCTATGCTCTGGTAGCAGCAGATACCGACGTGCTTGATGAGCGGGTTTTGCAGGGTCTCCGCGAAACCTACAATTCTCTCGGCGTTCCCATCGGGCCTACGGTCATCGGCATCCAGATTATGAAAAGCATTGTCAAAGATCAGCTTGAAGAAGCAGGCATGACCGATACATCCTTTGTCGATCAGCCCTTCGACCACATGAGCTCTGATCTCAGCGAGCGAAACATCTAGTGCATTGTCATCGCGTGGAGTGGCGCGGCATCACTGCGACGCTCTACTAAAATTTGGTTCAAATTATTTAATTCTCGTTGTGTGATGCCTTAAATAACCTAAAAGCCTTTTGCAGAGGGTGCCGTTGCCGAGTATAGTCTCTGTAGATGTACCCGTTGGCAAACCTAATTCACTCAATACGGTTAGCTTAATACGGTGAATCGACTTCGTTTTGGCTATGGTGACTGTCTATGGCTCGCCGTTCTCCATCCTCTGCACATTCCTCTCGCCGCCCTGATGCTCGCCGTCTTGCTTCCCGCCTGTTTGGCTCTGGGGCTGCCGATAATTGGCGGCGCGGGGAGCCTGTTGATTCTGACCCTGAAATGGGACGTTTGCTGGACTTGATGCCTGCCTCTGGACGGATGCTCTGCAAGCTGGGCAGCCAACCTATCCAGTCCGTCGTCATCAATGCAGAACTCCCCGTGCCCTGGAACCGCAACCGTGAGGTTTGTATTAACTTTGACCTGTGGAACCAAATGCCTCGGCCCCAGCGAGATCTCTTGTTTTTGCGAACCGTATGCTGGAGTACGGGAGTGAGGTGGTTTAAGCCAGACCTGTATCGGGCACTGACCCTCACAGGGGGTGTGGGGGTGCTCGTCGAAGCTGCCCAGTCCGATGCTATTGGCGTATTAGTAGCGGGTGGCCTTGCTGCTCTTGCTGGAACGCAAATTTGGCGACAAAGCCGGGGTACTCAGGTGGAACTCGATGCAGACGAAGCGGCACTCCAGGTTGCCCAGCGGCGGGGCTACTCCGAGGTTGAAGCCGCCCGTCATCTCGCTGCTGCTATCGAAACCGTTGCCCGGATAGAAGGCAGACCCAGCCTTAGCTTTACCGAGCTGCTGAGAACCCAAAATTTGAGGGCGATCGCTGGGCTTTCCCCTGTGGGAGTTCCTGAATCTGTCCGCAACCAATCCCCTGAATAAGCAGCAATTCTCATTATG
>CAYXJG010000467.1:0-3887 GCA_964465285.1 uncultured bacterium | reverse complement strand
GCCGAGATGTGTGTACACAGTAGCCCAAGCTGGGAGAGGGACTTTGAATGGGTTCTGTTCCGCTTCTCCCAGTTTGGGAGTAGACCGGAGGGCGTGCGAAACAGGGGCTAGGAGATATAGAGCTTTGCTCTTCCCGCAGGGTGGGCCATTTATAGCCTGAGAGTAGTTACAACTCAACTCAAAACCCGGGAAAGCGCTCCTCCGGTGCGCTCCCTGGGCTTTGAGGTTTTGAGATTATTTATAGCGCTATGCAAGCGCATTAAGTACAGTGTGTTAAGTGGCGGCGCACTGCGCCGCCACTTAACACATTTGGGTGTGCTTAACCAATTTGCACACCGCTATATGCTGGGTTACTTAGTTCCTGTAGAAACCATGCAGCACTTGCATCAATAGCGTTGCCCCCCCAGAAGGCGATCGCGCATTCCGTCTGCAATTTTTTGCCCTAAGTATTCAGGAATCAAACTTTCATTGGGGCCCAGGAGATAGAGGATCAGCCGGGTTCGCCCTCGCCACACCAGCAGATTGGCATTTACAACCAGTAAATCTTCTTGCCAAATGGCATACATCACTTTGTAGAACAATCCCGGCTGGTTGTCGGCCTCGATCAGCAAAGCAGGCAGGTGAAAGACCGGATCAACATAAAATTCTGTCTCTACCTGCTCTAACCCTGAATCCAGATTGAACTCAACTGCAAGCATTTCTTCCACTTCAAACCGTCCTGCCAGTGCTTCACGCACTGCACGACAGACGTTGTCGGCGGTTTTTTCCGTCAGGGTTTTGCCCCCCCGAGACACTACCAGCTTAATAAAGACCAGCATGGGCGGGTAAATCTGTCCGTAGAGGCTAAGGCTATGAATGGTTAACCCATAGGCAGCTAGCACACCAAAAATATCGCTCAGCAGAAAGGATTGGTTTCGATAGGCAAAATGAAGGGCGCTCTTATTGCCTTCAGGCTTGAGCTCAATGACAGCTTGACGTTTGCGATAGAGTTGGTACGCCAACCGCAGGTTTTGCAACTGAATTTCACTGCTCACAAACTGTTCGTAAAACTGTGGAAACGCTCGGTTAAAGCGCTTGAGCAATTCTAATGTCGATGATTTGAGACCTGGGGCCATGTTGGGTATGTTCACGAGAAGAAACTCGTCTGGCTGCTGAGAACTGCATCTGAAGTCTTGCTACTTTAGGAAACCCCAGATTTCGCTTAGGCTTTCATAGAGTTCAAGGAAATTCCGAATAATTTGCCTCGAAACTAAAATTCGTATCCCCTAAATACTCTTTTGCAATCTACTGGAAATTATGGAGTCTAAGAAGAATACGCAATATACTACTAATATTAGACACCACCTAATAATATTCCACGCACGAAAGTACGCCTGCATGGGTTTTTGGAAAAGTTTATTTACGACATCGGACACGGCGATCGCCGCCCAGTCAGCCACTGCTGACGCCTACGTGCCTCTCCGTCAGTCACCCGAGCAAGAATTGCGCATTTTTTTCTCGACTGATCGAGAAATCGATCTCTATGACCTGGAGGAATTGTGTGATGCTGTGGGCTGGTCTCGGAGGCCATTGCGAAAGGTTAAGAAGGCTATTCAACACAGCTTCCTGGTTGTTTCCATGTGGGAGCAAAAAGGTAACCGTCGCCGACTCATTGGGTTTTCACGGGCCACCTCCGATCACGCATTTAATGCAACCATTTGGGACGTGGTCATCCATCCAGATTGCCAGGGCAAAGGGTTGGGAAAAGAATTGATGAAATATATCATCAAGAAGCTTCGTAACGAAGACATCAGCAACATTACGTTGTTTGCCGACCCCCATGTGGTTGAGTTTTATCGGAACCTGGGCTTCATGCCCGACCCCGAAGGTATTAAGGGAATGTTTTGGTACCCCGAGTAGCGATGCCTGCTCTGCAGGATGTGTCCTACCTCACTCATCAGTCCATCAAAGTAGGGTTGCGCCATTGCCAGGCGAACCGCTAAGTGCTGAGACGAAAACTCGCTAGAGCTTTTGGGTGCATCGCACGAGAAGCCACTAGAAAAGGCGGGTGAGGCGTTGGGCTTGATGCTGCCAGAGCACTATGTCGCTTAGTGATGGACAGTGCTCTTGACTTTGCATAGTGGCAACATGGAGCTTTAAGATTTGCTGATGAAGCCGGGGGAGGGAGGCTTGAGCGAGTTGTTCGGGTGACGCAATACCCGCATGAAGCAGAGTGCCGCAGTAGGTGCACCCAACTGATGGAATTTGTGCCAGTCGCGCCAGGGCAATCCACTTTGTCAGGTGCTGGGGGTGGACGCGGAGCTGTGCGGCGATCGCCCTGTGATTATCCAGATGATGGGTGCGCTGGAGAAGGTGTTGGGTTGTTTGAATGCCAACTTCCTTCAGCCGTGCCTGATGGTCGGGGCTAAGCCCTGGCAGGTGCTCAATGGGCCAGCTTTTTGCCAAAATCTTACCAGGTCGAGGCGATGGTTCCATAGTCGCTCGCTCCCAAACAAACATAAACAGTGTCAAAATAAGTGTCCCATTCCGCGACGCCGCAAAGCGAGTTATACTGGACTGACAACATTACGGGATGTAGCGCAGCTTGGTAGCGCGCCTGCTTTGGGAGCAGGATGTCGCAGGTTCGAATCCTGTCATCCCGATTGACTGAGATGGTTCCCTCATCCTAGCTTAGGAATGAGGATGAATAACTTGAACCCAATGTTGCTGGGGCGGGGCCGCATCGCCACTCCAACAACATTAGATTTTTTCTAATCCTCGCTTTTAATTCTCGTTTCTCAGAGGGATTTTACACAGAGCACGAGTCGTTGACCCAATGATGGTGCTTGCCTACTCAGGGACTTGCAAGAAACACAACTTTGCCAAGTTGTGTCATGGTGTGGAAATGAATAAAAAATGGGAGTATGGTAGCTACTTTTTATCGTCAGAAATTATTCAGAAATTATTACGAATCCACCCTTTAGCCCTACCTTAGGATCACGCAGACGAATATTGGACGATGAAAATGAAGAAGGAGAACATGGTAAATCTGCGTTCCAACACCGGATTGTCCGCTCACTAGGATATGTGTAACTGATGTCACGGCTGCGATCGCGCACTAGCTGGACTTGAGGCAGAGCAGGGGGAACCAGGATATGGTTTGCTATTGTGCTGAGATTCATGGAAATCAGAGCAGCAAACATACAAAGTATAACTATGTTGAGGAATCGATGCCGATATTGCTCCCTAGACCCGTAAAATGGGAGCCATTGATTTGTCTTGAGATGATTAATCTTTGGTGTTATGCCAGGGGGTAAGGCGGCATGGGGAGATGAAAATCTAGGCTGATTTAGAAGGAGTTTGTGAACGAAAATAGCGATAAGATAAGTCGGCAAAAGTAGTACAATACCGCCGCCAAATCGAAAAACAACATATTTATTAATTAAAAATATAAATAGGCTCCCTCCAATTGCTGTCATTAAAACCCACATCTCTCCAGGCGGTGTGCGTTTTCTCATAAGCACTCGCCAAATCACGATGCCCACCAGGATCACGAGTAAGAGGGTTCCAACTCGAACTTTCGTGTTGTAAATTAAGGCTTCTCTCAAAGATTGCCAGGTATTCATTAAGGCAGCGAACAATCCATCACTCAGAAACCCGAAGAAGCCTTCACCTGCAATGGGGGCTGCTACAACATCAATTAAATGGGCTGGAACGGTCCAGGGCAAATCGAGGCAAAAACTTTGGGCTGGATACAAAAAACAGCCAGAGGTAATCAGTTGGGCGATCGCCAGCGGCAGGATTAATACAACGCCCATAAGAGATGCAACAAGCCATCTTTTCCAGTCCACTGAATCCTGGGATAAGAAAAACAAGTATGTAATTGGAATGAGAAATAAACCTGTTAA
>CAYXJG010000466.1:0-3887 GCA_964465285.1 uncultured bacterium | reverse complement strand
GAATAGGGGTTTGGGGCGCGCGGAGCGCGCCCCAAACCCCTATTCTTGCGTTGTGGATTTGAGACCTTTGCCAAGTCGTAAAACCCTGATAGCTCTGGAGTTTGAGCGGGCCAATGGAGCAACTGCCTGTCGCGTGGTTCGCAAGCGAGGCAACCTCAGAATCGTGATTGAGGTATAACTCTTACTCGTGATAGCCTGATTCGGCGTTAAGTAGTTTTTTGGAGCAGACGCACTGCGTCCACTCCAAAAACCGCAGTTTGTTCACTGGGCTTGTAATTTAAGCCGGGAAATCCTGGATGGGTAAGGAGCCAGAATCTAGGAGTCAGAATTCAGGAGGGAGTTGGCTTCTGGTGCCTGTCTCCTGGATTCTATCCTTGGGAAAACTTCCCGCCTTGAGGAATACGCCGTTCACTGATTGCAACCAATCCAAAATCGCCAATCTAAAATCCAAAATCAGCATGATTGGCATTATTGGGTGGTCAACACCTCGGAAGGCAAACGCTTAAACGCCAAGCGCTCATTTTCCACATCCACAAAGATTGTGTCGCCCTCATGAAACTCGCCCCGCAGGATTGCCTTCGCAATCTGGGTTTCCAATTCCTTCTGGATGGCCCGCTTCAGCGGACGGGCACCGTACACAGGGTCATAGCCCACTGCCGCGAGAAAGTCGAGGGCAGAATCGGAGAGCCGCAGCGCCAGGTTCTTATCGTCCAGGCGACGCGCCAGGGTTTGCACCTGAATCTTGACAATATCTCGCAGTTGCTCTTTCTTGAGGCTGTGGAAGATGATGATTTCGTCGATTCGGTTCAGGAACTCTGGGCGGAAGCTGTCGCGCATGGCAGCCATGACGCGGCTCCGCATCTCGTCATAACGCTCGTCATCCCCAGCTAGGTCAAGGATATATTGCGACCCGATGTTGCTGGTCATAATGATGATGGTGTTCTTGAAGTCCACGGTGTGACCCTGAGAATCGGTGACGCGCCCATCATCAAGGATTTGCAGCATGATGTTGAACACGTCGGGGTGGGCTTTCTCAATTTCGTCAAACAGCACCACCGAGTAAGGACGGCGACGAATGGCTTCGGTGAGTTGTCCGCCTTCATCATAGCCCACGTATCCCGGAGGGGCACCGACCAACCGTGATACGGAGTGCTTCTCCATGTACTCGGACATGTCGATGCGAACCATGGCCTCTTCGGTGTCGAATAGGTAAGATGCAAGGGCTTTTGCCAACTCGGTCTTACCGACCCCGGTGGGGCCGAGAAAGATAAAGCTAGCGGTGGGACGGTTGGGGTCAGATAACCCAGCGCGGGAACGTTGGATAGAGTCAGCAACGGCAGTTACCGCCTCATCCTGACCGATGACCCGTTCGTGGAGGACATCTTCCAGGTGTAGGAGCTTCTGCATCTCGGATTCCACTAACTTACTCACTGGAATGCCCGTCCATTTTGAGATAATTTCGGCAATGTCGGCTTCCGTCACTTCTTCCCGCAAAAGGGATTTTCCGCTGCTCTGCACCTCCTCCAGCTTCGACTCCATCTCCTCAAGTTGACCCTGGAGGTCGGTGAGTTGGCCATAGCGCAGCTCGGCAGCGCGGTTGAGGTCGTAGTTGCGCTCCGCTTCTGGAATTTCGACGTTCACAATGTGGTCGATTTCCTGTTTCAGCGTGCTGCGCTGGTCAAGGATTTCCTTTTCTGCCTGCCACTGGGCGTTGAAGGTACTCTGCTGCTCTTTCAGGTCAGCCAGTTCCTTTTCCAGGCGCTCTCGCCGTTCGAGGGAGGCGGGATCGACTTCTTTCTGGAGAGACAAGCGCTCCATTTCAAGCTGGAGGATCTTGCGATCGACCTCGTCCAGCTCTTCAGGCTTGGAGGTGGTTTCCATCTTGAGTTTGGCAGCCGCTTCGTCCACCAGGTCGATGGCTTTGTCGGGCAGGAAGCGATCGCTAATATACCGGGTAGACAACGTCGCCGCTGCCACCAGGGCACTATCGGCAATCTTCACATTGTGGTGGGTTTCATAGCGATCCTTTAGACCCCGCAGGATAGAGACTGTATCTGCCACATTGGGCTGATCGATGTAAACCTGCTGGAATCGCCGCTCCAGAGCCGCATCTTTTTCGATGTGCTTGCGGTATTCGTCCAGGGTGGTGGCACCAATGCAGCGCAGTTCACCCCGCGCCAGCATAGGCTTGAGCAAGTTTCCCGCATCCATCGCGCCCTGGGTCGCTCCAGCCCCGACGACGGTGTGAATCTCATCAATGAACATGATAATTTGGCCTTCGGAGTCGGTGACTTCCTTCAGCACTGCTTTCAGGCGTTCTTCAAATTCACCCCGGTATTTCGCACCTGCAATCAGGGCACCCATATCAAGGGCGATGAGCTTGCGATCGCGCAAGGACTCGGGCACATCCCCTTTAACGATGCGCTGGGCCAGCCCTTCGGCGATCGCCGTTTTCCCCACACCGGGTTCGCCAATCAGCACCGGATTGTTCTTCGTGCGGCGCGAGAGAATTTGGATGGTGCGGCGAATCTCATCATCCCGACCGATCACCGGGTCGAGCTTGCCTTCGCGGGCAAACTGAGTCAGGTCGCGCCCATATTTCTCAAGGGCTTCGTACTTGCCTTCGGGGTTTTGGTCGGTCACCTTCTGATTACCTCGAATCTGCTGAATGATTTCTTTGAGTTTACCCTCATCGAGCCGGAATTCTTTGAAGAGTCCTTTGCCAAAGCGGTCGTCTTTGAGGTAGCCCAACAGGATGTGCTCGACGGAAATGTAGTCGTCTTCGTAGCCCTTGCGATAGGACTCTGCCCGGTCGAGTAGGCTGTCGAGCGATCGCCCCAGATACACAGACGAACTGGCTCCAGAGACTTTCGGCTGCTTTTCAATAAATTGATCAGTATAGTCTCGCACCTGCTCCACACTAATTTCAGCCTTGTTGAGAACGCTGGTGACAAGCCCCTCTTGTTCCAAGAGCGATCGCATCAGGTGCTCAGACTCAATTTGCTGCTGCTGAAGCTGTTTTGCGATGTCGGGCGTGCGGGCGATCGCCTCCCATGCTTTTTCGGTAAATTGATTGGGGTTGGTGGGTTGCATACAGACAATTTCCCCTCTAACACTATTGACGGAACTCAGGGGTCATGCAACAAAACTAAAGCGTGCATGAATAAACCCACGCCATGCATGTCCCATATCCGTATTGTACGGACATCTGAAAAATCATCGGGATCGGCGTCTACGCCCTTGGGTGGAGATATTGCCGTAAGTCGCTTGGCGCAATTCAAACTCACAATACCCTGCGCCGCCAACAGGACATCTCCTGAGGAATGAAAAAGGGGGCGTCCCACTTTTGTTGGGCGGGCGCAGCCCGCCCAACAAAAGTGGATTTTATTAAATTCTCGTTCCTAACGCATAGCGCTTTGCGAGCACATTGAGTACAGCACAGGTGAGGGGCGGCGCGGCGCGCCGTATTATGTTTAGCGTCACCTCAAACAGCGTCAATCCGCCCTCACCCCCAACCCCCTAGTTTTTCGTGAAACTTGCCAAGTCGTGTCAGCAATTCTCATTTTAGGAAGCTTCGCGCCCGTCGGGCGCTCACTTGCACAAATTTAGGGAGCAAAAAGGTCGCCTTAGGCGACCTTTTTGCTCCCTAAATTTCCATAATGGGAATTGCTGGAATCAAGTATTATTGAATGACTATGATTCTTCTTAAAATCATTGCCATTTGTCTATATACTGTGTGGTTAGATATAGAGATTAACAAGGTGGCATAGTAGTACTGTATCCGGGGAAATGCAATGATGCTAGGTCTTTGTCGGATGGGCGCAGTCAGCCTAACCACCCGATATGGCAATGCCTGATCAGTTGCAAGGATAGGTTGCAAGGATAGG
>CAYXJG010000465.1:0-3895 GCA_964465285.1 uncultured bacterium | reverse complement strand
CGTGAAACTTGCCAAGTCGGGTCAACAGTTAAGAATTATCGTTCAAAAAAAGGCCAAAAAAAGGCGCTGGGCGTTGCCCGGCGCTTTGATTTACGAGGCATTAGCGCTAACGTTGCCATTGCCGCTAACGGTCAGAGCGTCACTTGACAATGATGCAAGATACTGGACCTGAGTGGGATACGCAAACTCAATACCGTTCTCATCAAAGGTCTGCTTGATGCCTAGATTGATGGCCTGCTGGGTATCCATGTAAATGTCGTAGTCATTCGTGTTGACGAAATAAACAATCTCGAAGTTGAGGCTGAAATCTCCGTAGGAAAAGAAATGTGTTCGGCCATACACGGTGTTGTCTACACCTTCGATGACCTGCTGAACTATCTCAGGAATACGCTCTAACCGATCCATGCCGGTTTCATAGGTCACGCCAAGGGTAAACGCGACCCGTCGCTGTGCCATGCGCTTATAGTTGCGAATGCGCGACCCGGTCAAATCTGTGTTTGCCAGCACCAGTTCTTCACCGCTCAGACTCCTCAGGCGAGTGGTCTTGATACCAACCTGCTCAACGGTGCCCATGAATTCACCTACGATAATAAAGTCTCCTAATTCAAAGGGACGATCAAACAGGATGGAGAAGTAGCTGAATAGGTCTTCAAGAATTCCCTGGGAGGCAAGGGCAACCGCCACACCCCCAATTCCAAGACCTGCAATTACAGCAGAGATGTCAAACCCTAGATTGTCTAGCAGAAATACAATTCCTAACCCCCAGACAATGGCGCGGATGGCTGGAATTAGCGCTCCCAAGCTTTGGTCGAGTCCTTCGGTGTTAGTTCGCTGAGTAATCCAGTAAAGCCGAATGGCATACTCTGCCAGAGAAATCACTAGGCGAACCCCGAAGATAGTCGCCAGGATGATGATGCCTTTTGTCACACTCTGCTCTAGAGTTGTGTTGAGCTGTAGGTAGGTGATTGCCAGGTAAGCTGTGGTGAGGTAGCCGACAGGAACGAGCGATCGCTCGAATATTCTAATCAGGGCATCGTCGAGATCCGTGGCAGTGCGCCGTGCCCAGCGCTTGAACCAGTTCACGATAATGATGCGAAATGCCTGGGTGACAACGCCACCGAGGATGAGAACGCTTAATGCGATTAAGTAATCCTGAACCGTATTACCAATATATGTTTGATTCAAAAACTCATCCATAGGGCGCGCCGTTGTTCCGCCAAATTGCGCTCACTAATCTAGCGACTAGATGTCCCTGCGACATCCACCATAAGGATGAATTTACTGCTGGCAGCCATCCTACACGACTTGGCAAGTTTCACGCAAAAATAGCAGCAATTCTCATTTTGGGAAACTTCGCGCCCTACAGGCGCTCACTTGTCTATGGCTCATGACCTGGCAAAGTTCTCAAATTCACAACGCAAAAATAGGGGTTTGGGGCGCGCTTGACTCTAAGGGACTTGCAAGAAAATAAAGTACCCGGAAAAAAGCAGCGAGCTGCCCCCGCTGCTCGTTTCTTCCGGTATCTTTTTTAGCCGCAGATCCCTAAGTAGGTGATGGAATTATTCATCCCACAGGTTTTCCAGAGTATATGAGCCACCTTTTACAGTCCAAAACTCGCCGCTGACATAGCGGCGATGGCGATCGAGGGTCGCGATTTTCTCCATGTCCTCTGGAGTCAGCGAAACCTCAGTTGATGCGAAGTTTTGTTGGATTCGCGTTGGATTTACGGATTTGGGAATCACAGCAGTGCCCCGGTAGATGGCCCAGCTAATGAGGACTTGGGCGGGGGTGGCATTGTGAGCCGTGGCGATCGCCCCGATGATTGGTTCCTCTAGTAGCACAGGCTCATCACTTGCTTTCAAGCTGTCAGGGCGATCGGGTGATCCCAAGGGTGAGTAGGCTGTGAGATGCACATCATTTTCCTTGCAAAGTTCCAGCATGTCCTTTTGCTGGAGATAGGGATGCAGTTCAATCTGGTTCATTTCGGGCTTGATCATGGCGCTTTCCAGAAGTGAACTCAGCTTAGGAATGCTGAAGTTTGACACGCCAATGTGTCGGCAAAGTTTCTTATCGACCAGTGATTCCATACCGCCCCAGGTGGCTGCGATGGGCAACGTATCCAGGGAAATCAGGTCATCGGGGGATTTGGGCAGACCCGCCCCTTTCTTCAGGGCGACCGGCCAATGAATGAGGTAAAGATCCAGATAGTCCAGTTGTAGATCGGAGAGAGTCTGCTTCAGAGCAGGTTCAACATCTTCTGGCGCATGGGAGTCATTCCACAGCTTTGAGGTAATCCACAGATCACTCCGGCTAACAAGACCTGATTGAATAGACTCGCTGAGAGCGTTACCAATTTCCGCTTCGTTGCCATAAACGCGGGCACAGTCAATGTGACGATAGCCCAGGCGAATCGCTTCTTTAACAGCAGCATAAGCATCGCCTGGCTGAGATTTCCAGGTTCCTAGCCCCAAAATTGGCATGGAATCCCCGTTGGTGAATTGCAACGTTTGCATAGTTAAAGGTCTGCCTCTCTCTAACGTGGACTGCTTAGCCGCAGATCCCTAAATTGATGGATGGATAAAGTAGTATTAAGCAAAAGCTCCTTAATAACTTTAAACGATATTCCCGATATAAACCTCACCCTAACTATTGATTAGACGCATGACCCAACCGATTCTCTATGTTGCGATCACCAATCACGGATTTGGCCATGCGACCCGTACCGCTACGGTTGTCGCGGAGATTCAAAAGCGACGTCCAGATATTATCGTTATTCTGGTCACAACGGCCCCGCGTTGGCTACTGGAATCCTACATTTCTAATTCCTTCATTCATCGGCCTCGTGCATTCGATATCGGCGTTATTCAAAGCGATAGCGTGACGATGGATAAGGAAGCGACGTTGGAGAAGCTGAGGAATATTCGAGCCAGCCAGGATTCGATTATCGCTAGTGAAGTAGAATTCATCCGGCAAAATCGGGTCAGCCTGATGCTGGCAGATATTCCTCCCCTGGCTGCACCGATTGCCCACGCAGCGGGTATTCCCTGCTGGATGATGAGTAACTTTGGCTGGGATCTCATTTATCGAGACTGGGGAGGTGAATTTATAGAAATCGCAGACTGGATTGGGGACTGTTTTAGCCAGTGCGATCGCCTCTTCCGCTTACCCTTTTATGAACCGATGAGCGCCTTTCCTACGATCGTGGATGTAGGCTTGACAGGCCGGGACCCGAAGTTCTCTGCTGACCATGTCCGCGAAACGTGGAATATCACTACCCCCCCAGAGAAAACGGTGCTGCTCTCATTTGGTGGCTTAGGACTGTCGCAGATTCCCTATGAAACGCTGCAGCGGTTTGAGGACTGGCAATTCATCATCTTTGACGAGAATGCTCCTGACTTGCCCAATCTAAGAAAAATTAGCGATCGCCAGTATCGCCCCGTGGATATGATGCCCCTTTGTGGTCGGATGGTGTCAAAACCAGGCTACAGTACCTTTGCCGAAGCCTGTCGGTTGGGAATTCCGATCACATCTATTGAGCGAGAGGGTTTTGCGGAAGCACCATTTTTGCTAGACGGCATTCGCCGCCACGCTCACCATCAAGTTCTAAAGCCCCGCCAAATCTTTGATGGAAACTGGGAATTCTTAGAACAGGCGCTGACGCCACCTCAGGATCCCCGTCCCCTCCCTACGGGTGGCAGTGAGGCGATCGCCCAAGCCGTTACTGACTATCTCCAGCCAGCCTGATAGTTCATTACCCGAATGAAGCAATAAAGCACACAACTTGGCAAGTTTCGCCCAAACCTCTATTTTTTCGGGAAACTTGCCAAGTCGTATAGGAATCCTATTTGATTCCTGAAAATATTTCTAAAGGTGGGGGCGGGCGCAGCCCGCCCCC
>CAYXJG010000464.1:0-3913 GCA_964465285.1 uncultured bacterium | reverse complement strand
GGGGGAGTGGGGAGTGGGGAGTGGGGAGGAAGAGGGCGAATGAAATGTATTTGGAGAACGGCTGATGAAGTATGTGAGTGAATTTCGTGATCCGCAGAAGGCTGAGGGGTTGGTGCGCCAGATTACGACTCTGGGCGATCGCCTCTATCAGTGCCCTGACCACCCCCAGGATCGTCCCATCAAGATTATGGAGGTTTGTGGAGGACACACCCATTCCATCTTTAAATATGGGTTGGAAGACCTGTTGCCACCGACGATTGAACTGGTGCATGGTCCTGGATGCCCGGTATGCATTATGCCCAGGGGACGATTGGACGATGCAATCGCCATTGCCCACCAGCCCCAGGTTATCTTTGCCACCTTTGGCGATGCCATGCGGGTGCCCGGCTCGAAGGAGAGTTTGCTGCAAGCGAAGGCTCATGGGGCAGACATTCGGATGGTGTATTCGCCCCTGGACTGCTTGAAGCTGGCAAAGGAAAACCCCAACCGGGACGTGGTGTTCTTTGGCATTGGCTTTGAAACCACCACCCCCAGCACTGCCCTCACCATCCTCCAGGCAGAGGCGGAAGACATCCCCAATTTCAGCCTGTTTTGCAACCACGTCCTCGTCGTTCCAGCCCTGGAAGCCCTGCTCGACAACCCTGACCTGCAACTGGATGGATTCGTCGGCCCCGGCCACGTCAGCACGGTGATTGGCACAAAGCCCTACGACATCATCGCTGAGCAATACCAAAAACCCGTTGTGGTGTCGGGCTTTGAACCCCTGGATATTTTGCAGTCGGTGTGGATGGTGCTGAAGCAACTGGACGAGGGGCGCTGTACCGTTGAAAACCAATACACGCGGCTGGTGACAGATGAAGGGAATGCTGTGGCGTTAGGGGCGATCGCCCGTGTCTATGACGTGCGAGATGCTTTTGAATGGCGGGGATTAGGCGATATTCCCTACTCTGGGCTAAAAATGCGCCCCGCCTATGCTCGCTTTGATGCTGAGCAGAAGTTTGCCTTACCTAACCGTCAAGTCGCTGACCACCGTGCCTGTGCCTGTGGCGATATTCTCAAGGGAGTGAAAAAGCCCTGGGATTGCAAGGTGTTTGGCACCGCCTGCACACCAGACCATCCCCTTGGAGCCTGCATGGTGTCCTCAGAGGGAGCCTGTGCAGCCTATTACAAATACGGGCGTATAAAAGCAACTCCTATCCAATCTCAGCCCAGAGCCTTTATGCCCGCATGAATCAACTCGACTTTGCAATATTAGAAACTCTCTAATCAAGCCCAATTTTGGTAAGGCAGCGCGGCGATGCCGCGCCGCTCTGACAGAATCGGGTCCAACACGACTTGGTCAAGTTCTCAAATTCACAAGGAAAAAAAAGGGGTTTGGCGCGCGCTGAGCGCGCGCCAAACCCCTTTTTTTTCGTGAACCTTGCCAAGTCGTGGTTCAAGTTATTTAGTTCTTGTTCCTAACTGGGATGAACAGCGCCCATTGCATCACTTATGTTGCTGCAATGCACCTCCATTACTCCATTCCATACCAAGCGCTGATTAAAAAATACAGATTTTGCGTCAAACGACGATTCATGCGATATAGTACATATGAACCATATTTTTGACAGATTCTTCTGTCTATCTCCCTTCGTCAACTACCTGCTGTGTGCCCCTTTCAAGATATTGCTTATGAACGCGACTCAAGTTGAAATCCAGCGCATCCAAACTCGTCTTCAGCAGCTTGGACGAGCCAAGCAATCAGTAGCGTCAGGTTCTGCCTACAGTCCTAGTGGCGGGACGAGTGGCGATCGCCACTCTACAGCCTATTTAGAATTGCCGGATACGTCTCCAGCAGTAAAACCTGAGTTTGGCTATGGAGATCGGCCGCATTCTAGAGTCTCTGTTGCTGAACGGAATAGTCAGCCAAATACTAGGCTTGGTGCATCGCCCCAGTCCAATCTTTTAACTCAAGCCCGTTCTGTTGAGCCAAACGATGAAACATTCAAGGCTTTGCATTACTCACCGCACGCACCTACTTCTGTATTCAATCAATATCAGGCAAATTCATGGCCCGCCCATCCCCTGCATCAAAGATTTGACGAGCATTGCCAAACACTCGATCCAACCGAGCATTCCGGGCAGGAGAGTCAGCAGAGGAAAACAGGCAGAGAGCAATATGGCTTAGATACCCAAGCTTCGTACAGCACCATTGTGTCTGACCCCGAGTGGGGGCAAGCCGGTTCTACAACCCCCACTTCCAACCCATACTTTCAAACCCGTAGAGTCCCCACTGGTCAAGCCCCACCCAAAAATCAAACGCCATCTCCTGCTCAGACGCAACTCCAACACCACACCCAACTGCAGAGTCCTCTCCCTCAAAAGTCACCTCAAGGACAAAACAAAACGCGATTACAAAATCAAACCTATCTTCAAAATCAACCGTCTGTCCCCCATACCCTCGATCCATTAGCGGATGCCTTTGATCATCTCAGTGCAAAAGCCCAGCATGTTAATGCAATTTCGCATGCTTTGAGAGATGCCCTTAGGGACGTAGGGGCGATCGCCCAAACCGTTGACCGTCAGATCGCCCTAGCATCAGTGGCAGGGGCAGAGATACCCCATATGCAATTTAACTCTGCGCTGGTTTGCAACAGTGACCTTGCACTTCCCCATCTGGAGCAGCAGAAAAATGGCGCGTTTGTCGTCAAAACGCTGCCCATGGGTGACGTGAGTCATGCACATCAGGCTGAAAATTTAGCCCAACATCTACAAGGCCGCTCAGCAGACCTTCCCCAGTCGGCATCGGCTCCACAGAGCCTTTTCCCTAAACTTTTCCATTGGCTCTTCGCTCCCAAACCTGCTGAACCCGACACACTATTGCAGGGTACTCCCCCTTCGTCCATCCCCAATCGCACTCTGACGACTGAGCCGGTTGATGGCGTAGCTAGAACACGGCGGACACGCCTACCTAGGACAAAATCCTCGTCTCCATCCTTTGGGGCAAGCTTAATTTGGGTTGGTGGCTCTATCCTCATGCGCATGGGATTAGACGCTTTGCTGGTTGCCTATCCTGCTCTGTGGCCGCCCGCGATTGCCCTTGTGGTGACACCAGCAGCGATCGCCATCTACCGAACCGCTGTCTATCCTCAATCCAGTTTTCTACTGGGCCGCCGCCTTCTCCTCATCATGATTGGTTTATTGCTTGGAGGACGCCTATGACTCCCATCTTCTTTGGATTAACCTGGATTTTTGTTGTCGCTTGCTCATTACTGCTCCTTCAACAAGAAGAAGAACACCATGACAGCCCATAAGCCACGACCGCCAAAGTCTCAACTTTCCACCTTCAATGTACTGCTCGCTGGAGGTCTCATGTTCACGTTGGTGGCATTGATGATGGATGTGCAAACTCGTCAGCCAAATGTGACTCGCTCGCAATCTTTTAGAGGGTGTAACGACGACATTCAAGAAAATGTTGCCCTCTCGCAACAGCAGTTAGCTCAAATTCTGACGATCCCTGAGCGTGACTCAAAAGACACAATTCGAGACATGCTTGCCACCCCTTACTGCACGTTGCCCAGTGTTGAAGTTCGGTCAGGGGTGAATGCCGAACGAGAAGTCTATCCCCTTGCATTTTCCTCGCAGATGTGGCTTGTTCTTCTATTCGAGGGCGATGAATATGCTGGATATCGGATTATGACTCAACAGTAAGGAACCTCATTTAGCCGCAGAATCTTAGGAAGGAGAATTGGATAATTTGATCCAAATTTTAGTAGAGCAGTGCGACATCGCCGCGCCGCTTCACTAGAGCTGCACATAATTACTCAATCTGCCTCAAAACCTTGACTAGCCCTCGCCCTAAATCATTCTCCCAAGCAAGGCTACTGTGTACACACATCTCGGCTCGGATCCAAAACTCTGCGAGATCCCCCTC
>CAYXJG010000463.1:0-3927 GCA_964465285.1 uncultured bacterium | reverse complement strand
GGGCATAGGAGGGTTAGGGAGGATCAAGCCTAGCATTGGCTAGGTCAGACAACTTGTGTGTACTGAGTAGCCCAGGAAGGGAAAAGGGGAGCCGGAAAGTTTTGTCTGGTCTCCCCCTCGCCCATTTTTGGGAGAGGGGGACTAAGGGGGTGAGGGTCAAGATGTGTGTACTGAGTAGCCCAAGAAGGGAGAGGGACTTTGAATCCGGCTCCCCTTCATCCTTTTTGGGAAAAGGGGCTGAGGGATGGGGCAATGAATTTGCAAAAGTGGGATGCTCCCCTCTTTTTTTGTGTTCATGGAGATAGAGTGGCGACATCTTTAGGTGTGCGTGATGAGAGCTAAGAAAGTTGCGAGTAAGACATGGCGTTGATGTATCTACACGTTGGGCGTATTGTGTCTGTGCGAGTGCTTGCTGGGATTGTGCTATAAGCGTAGAGAAACCATGTTGATGGGGAACTTAGCAATGGATGCAGAACGGTTAATCCTGGAAACAGATGCATCGGGGAACTTAAAGCATGTGCCTAAGTTGCCACCAAACAAGCAGTTGGAGGCCATTTTTCTGGTGATCGACACTGTGAATGCCCCAGCGACTAAGCGACGTGCTCCTCACCCTGATATTGCAGGAAAGATGACAGTTTTGGGCGACATCATTGATACGATTCCGGAAAGTGATTGGAATCTGCCTCAATGATTGTTTTGGATACTCACATCTGGCTGTGGTGGATTAACGAAGACGTTGCAAAGCTTGGATCAGTGCGAAAGGAACCGATTGAGTCGAGTGATACTGTGGCAGTGTCTGCTATTCGTTGTTTTGAGGTTGCTTGGCTAGACAGTCATGGGCGCATCGAGCTGTCGGTTGATCGAATAACCTGGTTTGAAAGAGCACTTGAGGGTTCTGATGTTACTCTCCTGTCTATCACTCCACAAATTGCAAATATTAAGAATTAGATATATTTGCTTGCATACACAAGTAATGCTGAACTTCAGGAATGGGCATATGGATTCTCCTGATTTTGATACCCACCGTTTGGATCACGCTTTAGCGCACCGTAGAGAAACGAATGAAGTACAGCGGTTAGCGATGCTCAATCGGGTCAAGAGTTGGCTAATTCAGGAGGGCGCGCGATATGGTATTAATGATTTCTATGTGTTTGGTTCGGTCACACGTCCCTATCGATTTACGGAAAAATCGGATGTGGATGTGGCAATAGAGGGTATTCAGCCAGAATATTTTTTTGATGCAATGGCAAGTTTATCGGAAGCCGTGGGCCGAGAGGTGGATTTGGTGGATTTATCGAAGTGTCATTTTGCTGAACGGATTCGTCAACGGGGTCTGCGATGCAGGGGAATGAGCTAGCTGTCCTAAAAGCAGATATTTTGGCTCAGCAACAAGCCATTGAACGCGTGTTTGCATTGCTGGAGGAACGAGCTATCGGACTGGTTCCAGATAATCCTGAGAAGTTTTATTCATACTCTGAGTTAGTTGTTGTCGTGAATTCAACTTCTCGTCGAAAGGCGATTTTCTTCAGGAGATAGAGCGGTGTGCAAATTGGTTAAGCACACCCAAATGTGTTGAGTGGCGGCGCTCTGCGCCGCCACTCAACACACTGTACTTAATGCGCTTGCATAGCGCTATAGGATGGGGATGCCCAATGGGGGAACTTCCTTGTCGCCCATGATTGCGATTTGATGTCAGTTGATCGTCAGTTTTTCAAATATGAGGAGCTTGATGGCAAGTTAGTGTGAAAGGTGGGTATTGAAGGGGCGATACGAGCTGCGCCCAGGTAAGCCAACGCCCTGAATCTTCACGGTTTTGATGGGGTTAGGAATGTCTATAGGCACGACTTGGCAAAGTTCTCAAATTCACAATGAAAAATAGGGGTTTGGGGCGCGCTCCGCGCGCCCCAAACCCCTATTTCTTCGTGAAACTTGCCAAGTCGTGTATAGGTTTATTGTTTAAGCTGAGGGGTGTACGTTTTCTGGTTGGAACTCTACGGCTCTGAATCTAGTTTTTGGGTCATGGGCTGATGGAGCATGGTCATCATCAAACCTCTTGATTAAGGATTAAGGAGTGAGCAGTGCTCACTCTTTTTTGTGATTTCGTATGGTTGGCTATTTTGTGCGGAAAGGGCTGATTAGGGGGCGAAAGAGAGATTAATGCAAAAAAACGAACGGATGCTGTGCCGTATGGGTGAGATATCAATAGCGTTATGGCGATAAGCAAACGACGAGTAATAGAGGCACCGCCTGAACTCATTATTGAGGCAGGACGGACAGAAAAGCAGTATTGGAAAGATTTATGGCGATATCGAGAGCTATTTTACTTTTTGGCATGGCGAGATATCTTAGTCCGCTATAAGCAAACGGTGATTGGTGTTGCTTGGGCACTGATTCGGCCTTTTTTGACGATGATCGTGTTTACGATTGTATTTGGCAAAATTGCAAACTTACCATCGGATGGAGCACCGTATCCGATTCTGGTGTTTGCGGCGATGTTGCCCTGGCAGTTTTTTGCGAATGCGCTGTCAGAATGTAGTAATAGTTTGATTTCAAATGCAAATTTGATTTCGAAGGTCTATTTTCCTCGGTTAGTTGTCCCTGCAAGTGCGGTTATTGTTAGCTTTGTAGACTTTATGATTTCGGGAATTATTTTGCTGGGGTTAATGGCCTGGTATGACTTTGTTCCCAGTTGGCGAATTTTGACGCTTCCGGTGTTTATTGCGATCGCCTTTGCCGTAGCAATGGGAGCAGGACTATGGCTGGCAGCGTTAAATGTACAATATCGAGATTTTCGCTACATTGTGCCGTTTATTGTGCAGTTTGGGCTATATATCTCGCCTGTGGGTTTTAGCAGCAGCGTGGTGCCTGATCAGTGGCGGCTGCTCTATTCACTGAACCCAATGGTAGGAGTGATTGACGGGTTTCGGTGGGCGATTTTGGGGGGAGAGTCGCGGCTGTTTTGGCCAGGATTTGCGCTGTCGCTGTCGCTGGTGGCGGTAATTTTTGTGACGGGCGTGCTTTATTTCCGGAGGATGGAACGAACGTTTGCAGATGTGATTTAGAAGGGTAGGTCGAGGCTGAAATTTGGCAAAACGGGTTCACCCGATAGGCGAGTAGGGAAAGATGCGACTTCTATGGATTGGTTCGGTCGGTAAATTTCAACGCGCTGTTGTTGAGGATCGATAAGCCACCCGAGTTGCAGACCACTGCTGAGATATTCGTTCATTTTTTCCTGGAGAACGGGGAGGAAGTCGGTGCGGGAACGGAGTTCAATGACAAAGTCGGGGCAGAGGGGCGGGAATTTTTCTTGGTCTTCGGATGCGAGAGCTTCCCATCGATCTTTTTTGACCCAGGCGACATCGGGAGAACGTTGACCACCGTTGGGGAGACGAAAGATGGTGGAGGAGCTGAAGACGTCGCCAAGCTGGGTTATTTCATTCCAAGCCCAAACGCGAGCAATCAACCCTGCTTCTCGGTTTCCACTCCTTCCTCCGACGGGTGGCATGATGATTAACTCTCCTTTGGCGGTGCGTTCGAGCTGGCGATCGGGGTTGGCGAGGCAGAGTCGGTAAAACTGCTCGTCGGTCAGGTTAACGGTGTTGAGGTTGAGAACGGTATAGGTCATGACTGTGACCTCATTTTGCGGTTGTTTTAAACAAAGCATATGTCAGATACGATTATTCGAGTTGAAAATCTAGGGAAGCGCTACATCATCGGCCATCAACAGCAAAAGGAACGCTACACCGCCCTGCGAGATGTCGTTGCCAATGGCACAAAGGGACTGATCAACCGCTTCAATCCAAAATCCAAAATCCAAAATCCAAAATCCGAAGCGTTTTGGGCGCTGAAGGATGTGTCATTTGAGGTGAAGCAGGGCGATCGCATCGGCATCATCGGGCGCAACGGCGCAGGTAAATCGACGCTGCT
>CAYXJG010000462.1:0-3937 GCA_964465285.1 uncultured bacterium | reverse complement strand
ATTGAGCGCAGTCCCACTCAAATTCGAGCATTTCTCAAGCGCATCGGAATGCGTTGTTGCAAAGTTGGATGTATCTCTGGCAAAGGTTCGAGTCCTGAGAAAATTAAAGAGCAAGAAGCCTTCCGAGACGAGCACCTTACCCCTTTGCTGGCAGAGGCAAAGGCCGGAAAACGCGCTGTTTTTTTGTCGATGCTGCTCATTTTGTGCATCGGGCTTATTTAGGATTCATCTGGTGTTTCACCCGTGTGTTCATTCCCTCTCCATCGGGGCGCAAACGATTCAATGTGTTGGGAGCACTCAATGCCGTGAGTAAAGAAGTCATCACGGTCACCAACCAGAGTGATATTAATGCCGAAACGGTGTGTGACCTCCTCGTAGAACTTGCCCAACTCGATCTCACCATCCCAATCACGGTGGTTCTGGATCACGACTTGGCAAGTTTCACGCAAAATAGGGGTTTGGGGCGTGCGGAGCGCGCCCCAAACCCCTATTTTTTCCTTGTGAATTTGAGAACTTTGCCAGGTTGTGCTCCCAGATAACACAGCTTCGACGGGTGCGGGTTACTGATGCGGTGGAGAGCGGTGAGTGTTTCATCTGGTGAAGATGTCATCCATGTCGTTAAACCCTAAATGTGTTCGCTGTAAACTTTTTCCGGTTCCCTTAAATCCTCATAATCAGGAAACTTGTCCAAAAATTAAGGTAGGGCATCCGCTCAACAGATACGAAGCTACGGATACAAAGCTACGGATACGAGGATACGGATACGAGGATACGGATACGAGGATACGGATACGAGGATAACGATTGACATGGTGACAACAGCAATTGATTCGGTTCCAGTGACGGTGCTGACTGGATACCTCGGTGCAGGAAAGACAACCCTCCTGAACCGCATCCTGACCCATGAACACGGCAAAAAAGTCGCGGTGATCGTGAATGAATTTGGTGAAGTGGGCATCGACAATCAACTGGTGATTGATGCCGATGAAGAAATTTTCGAGATGAACAACGGCTGCATCTGCTGCACCGTGCGGGGCGACCTGATTCGCATCATTGGCAACCTGCTGCAACGGCGCGATCGCTTCGACCATCTTGTGATTGAAACCACTGGGCTTGCTGATCCGGCTCCCGTCATTCAGACCTTCTTTGTGGACGAAGACATGCAGGCGCAGTTAAGCCTGGATGCGGTAGTCACGGTGGTGGACTCGCACCACATTCAACAGCACTGGGACAGCGACGAAGCCCAGGAACAGATTGCCTTTGCCGATGTGATTTTGCTAAACAAAACCGACCTGGTGAGCGAAGATGACCTGGCGGAATTGGAACGGAAAATCCGCGATATGAATGCCCTGGTGAAAATCTACCGCACTCGCGATGCTGCGGTCGAGATGGATTCCATTCTGGGCGTCAATGCTTTTGACCTGAACCGTGCCCTGGAAATCGACCCGGAGTTTCTGGGGGAAGATGCCCACGAACATGATGAATCCGTCTATTCCATGGCGATTGTGGAACCGGGAGCCGTAGACATGGCAAAGCTCAACACCTGGATGAGCAACCTGCTGGAAACCCAGGGGCCGGACATTTTCCGGATGAAGGGCATTTTGAACATTGCTGGAGAAGATCAGCGCTTTGTCTTCCAGGGGGTCCATATGATTTTTGATGGTCGTCCTGATCGCCCCTGGAAATCCGATGCCGAGCGCAAAAATGAGCTGGTGTTTATTGGCCGCAATCTGGACGAAGAGAAGCTGAAAGCAAGGTTTCGAGCATGTCTCGCGTGAGCCGTTCCCCACGGATTGAGTTTGAGCGATCGCACCACCTTTGCCTAGATGATTACATCACAGCCCTCTCTTGGTCAGTGGATGGCACCCTGATCGCGGCAATCTCCTCCGCAGGAGAGGTCGCTGTGTGGGATTGGACTGGCTCATCTCCTGCACTGAGGGCGATCGCCCTCCAGACAGCAGCACCCAATGCTGCCATGAGCGGCCTGTCCCTATCGTCCACGAACCTGTTGGCTGCCGCCGGACAACGGGGAACTGTATCGGTCTGGGATCTGTCAGTCTGGGGCGTATCGGCATCGTCATCCGTTGCAGATCCTCTGACCCTCGGAGACGGCAACGATTGGATTGATCAAATCGCCTGGCATCCATCCCGCGATTACCTTGCCTTTTCCATGGGGCACCGCGTCCAGGTGTGGGACATTCCCGCCAAGCAACAACTGGCAGACTTCTCCTTTGAGGCATCGTCAGTGTTGGGGTTGGCATGGCATCCTTCAGGGAATCAGCTAGCTGTGAGCGGCCATGGCGGCGTCCATGCCTGGGATAGCACCACCTGGGAACAAAATCAATATCGCTTGAAGGTACCGGGTGCCAGCATTAGTCTCGCTTGGTCACCCGATGGAAATTATCTGGCATCCGGCAACCTGGATCGCACCTTATCGGTGTTGCGCTGGCAGAGTCCCCCCCCCTGGCTGATGCAGGGATTTCCAGGTAAGGTACGCCGAGTCGCCTGGATGCCGTCAACAGTGTCCCCTGCTCCAAAATTAATCGCAGTTTGCGCGAATGGCATCACCGTTTGGGAGCAAGACGCCACCGGAAAAACCTGGCGCAGCTCCGTGCTCCAGGGTCATGGGGGAAGAACCGTGCAGGCGATCGCCCACCACCCCACTCAACAGATCCTGGCATCGGGCGCAACGGATGGTCAGGTCTTTTTGTGGCATCAATCCAAGAAGCTGGGGCAGAAGCTCAAGGGGCGATCGCGGGACGCCTCTGGAGTATCGCCCGGCATCTCCTGCCTCGCATGGCACCCCACCGGACAGCATCTTGCCGTTGGCAGCGTGGATGGGGCGATCGATATTTTGTTGCTTTCCCAGCGGGGACGGGGATTTCAGTAGTCAGGTCTCAGCCTTGTGCAGCGTCACAGTAAAACATTAGGGTCAATTCCTCCATCCGTGGCTAGCGTTCCTTTGACTGTTGTTGACTGTTTCCCAGCGAGACGATGGGAAAGCCCGCTGGAGGCTCTGCCTCCCGAATACCGGAGGCAGAGCCTCCCTTCTCGTTTCCCAGGCAGAGCCTGGGAAACAGAAGTGGCCGTTTCAACGCTAAACACCTGTTGCGTGCTATAGAATAGCGTTTGGAGGACGGAACCATGATTGCTAAGCCCCAATCCTATTACATGACACCCCAGGAATATCTGGAGTGGGAAGCTAATCAGGATATGAAGTACGCCTACGTAGATGGTGAAGTCTATGCTATGACGGGCGGCACGATTCCTCATAATCAGATTGCGCTGAACCTTGCATCTGCCCTTAAAGCCCATCTCCGCAGTAAAGGCTGTTTGGTTGTTATGGCTGATGTCAAGGTTCAAGTGTCTGAGAGTGGCCCTTACCACTATCCAGATGTGATGGTGAGTTGCGACCCACGGGATCAAACCGCAATTAAGCTGATTCGCTATCCCTGTTTGATTGTAGAAGTGCTGTCTCCCAGTACTGAAGCTTTTGACCGGGGTGATAAGTTTACTCACTATCGCCAAATTCCCACCTTGCAGGAATATGTGCTGATTGACGCTGAGAAGATTAGTGTTGATCGCTATCGGCGGATGGGCGATCGCCATTGGGACTTGCAAACCTACATCCCTGGAGAAGCCCTGGATCTCGCCAGCGTAAACTGGCAAGACTCCCTCGATCTGCTCTACGAAGACGTGCAGTTTGTCACAGAAACGCCTAGCCCCACGTAAACCACATACCATTTGTTCCACGCAAATCAGCACTCAAATTCCACCTAGACGTGAGCAGAAATTGGCTGAACGAGCCGCGAGCTATACTACCACAGGCTACAATTCACGACTTGGCAGGTTTCACGCAAAAACAGGGGTTTGGCGCGCGCGGAGCGCGCGCCAAACCCCTGTTTTTGCGTTGTGAATTTGAGAACTTTGCCAAGTC
>CAYXJG010000461.1:0-3944 GCA_964465285.1 uncultured bacterium | reverse complement strand
ATCATGCGCTTGAGCCTAAGATTCTTGATTTTTAAGACATTTACGGTCAGGATCAATATCTTCCATAAAATGCATTTAGACTGTCAATAATATGGCAAAAGACCTGAAACAAACACTGCCCAGTTTGCTGCATCAGGTCAAGTGATCCCTCCGTGCATTCGATTGGCACTATTATGTTTATCCTAAAACGTCAGGATGTTGAAATATCTGCTATCCAGCATCCCAAACGAGATCAGAAAATCCCGATTCTACAATACCAAGGACAAACATTCCGGCTCATCAGCGTCTTCGGGCAAGCTCAAGAAGATGACGCTAGGGCGTTTTGGCGTGATTTAACTGACAATCGAGGTAAAGCCTGTGTTCTTCTGGAAGAACCTGAACGCTACAGTGTCTGGGGCAAAGTCCGCCTTGATCAGCTCACTGCTGACGCACCAGACTCACAAAATGATGCTGCTGTTGTCGAAACGTCCTATATCGTGGCGTGTCTCCTGCTTCTACAGGCCGTCTATATCGACATTGAAGACCTGCTAGGCAGTCGTCAGCTTAATTTGTTTGAGAAGGAGATTGCAACCATGTTTCAACAATGGCGATTTCCAAAGGCCGATACGCCAAAAGCAGTTAGTGAACTGTTAACCGTCGATCCCTTAGCATCCTTGCAAGTGCCTCCTTGGGAAGAGCATCACCTCAATACACTACTCCAGGAGCTCTATCGTCTCGGGAAAGAACATTTTGGGAATGCAAACTTTACTGAACGCGTTATGGATGCTCTCCAAGACATGCCCGATAGCGATCGCCAAAGCTTTATTTCTTGGTTGAAACAATCCCCAACTGGGTCAGCTTGGCAATAAGGTTAACCTTGATGAACATGGGTGTTTAATGACTTAAAGCATTATTTAGACCACAACCTGTAGAAGAATCTGCGTAGAGGATAGAGCTGTGAGCCAAAAAACAAACCAATTAGAATCCATCCTGTCCGTTCAGAACGTTATCCTTGCATCCATTTTCTGGGGGCTTCTGGCACTCTTCGTTTTTTTGCTGGGTAGCCCTATCGTGCCCCGTCCAACTTGGTACAAGGGAATTACATACATTTTGGAGAATACGGCATTCTTCGCTGCGATGGTGCTGTGTTTCAGGAATTGGCAGAGTTCCAAAATCGTCAGCGGACGAACAGTCTGGCTTTTATTTGGATTGGGCATGTTGTGCTACTTCGCGGCAAATATTCTCTTAGGATGGTGGGAGACAACCTTTGGCTTCGCCCCAGACGTATCTCCAGCTGATTTTCTCTATCTACTCTCCTATTTGTTCTTGGGCACAGGCATGTTGATGACTGTGCTATCAAAACAGCTAAACCTATCGGCTGCCCAGTGGGCTGTCATTGCTAGTATCGCCATCGTAGGGGTTGTGATTGCATACTTCGTTAGTGGATATGCAGGCAGCGACGATGCGGCAGCCCAGCTCACGGATAGTTCCGACGAGGCGATCGCCCTACAGCGGAACTCCGCACAGCCTGTTCTGCTGGCAGGAGGGGGGGCCGCCAACGCACCAGGATGGATTGCGCAAGCGACGACACCAGCCCCTGAGACTGCGCCTCCTGCCGACCCTGCCCCTGTGCCAGCGGAGCCAGCAGAGGCCCCAGCATCACCGCCTCCTGCCGTTGAGAATCCTGAGGCAGCAACGGAGGCAACAGGCGAGTCTCCCGCTCCTCTTTCCCCCTCAGAGGAGCAGCCTGTGGAAGAGCAGCCCCAGGGCATTGCCGACACATCAGACAATGCCCCTAGGTGGATGTTAAACATCAATGAACTGTTAGCTCCCTATGCAGACCTTGTCTGGATTATGTACCTTGTTGGGGATACCTTCCTGGTGGTCATGGCAACGACATTGCTGCTGGCATTTTGGGGAGGACGGTTCTCAATGTCATGGCGCTTCATTGCGGCAGCAGGATTGTCTCTTTACATTGCTGATATGTGGTACTACTACGCTATTGACAATATTGAGAACTATGCCACAGGAGGATTGCCAGAGATTTTCTGGATTTTTAGTGGTGTTTTGTTATGCATTGGTGCGTCGTTGGAATACAGCCTGTCCACTCGTTCGAGGCGCAGCCGTCGGCGTGCATAGCCTAGTGCGATGCTTGCAGATAGGTTCTAGACTGCTGAGCTTATCATCCGCCAAGCATTTCATGACATTTCGTCTACAGTATTTCGTCTCAGCAATTCTCATTTTGAGAAACTTCGCGCCTTACAGGCGCTTATTTATCTATGTTTAAGGGGCAAAAAGGTCTCCTCAGGAGACCTTTTTGCCCCATTGAATTCCATACTGATACGACTTGGCAAAGTTCTCAAATTCACAACGCAAAGATAGGGGGTTGGGGTGCGCTTAGCGCACCCCAACCCCCTATCTTTGCGTGAAACTTGCCAAGTCGTGTACTGAGAATTGCTGATTTTGTCTACAGTATTGGACAAGGTGGGGCGATCGCGCCTATAGTTCTCGATAGCATCTTAGGATCAAGGGTTAAACAAAATCTCATTTCAGTGGCGCGGCGCGGCGGTGCTGCTCAGCTAAAATTTGGTTTAAATTATTTAATCCTCGTTCCGTAACTACTCAGTCTGCTTCAAAACCTGGACTGGCCCTCACCCTAAATCCCTCCCCAAGCAGGGCTACTAAGTACACACATCTCGACCCTCACCCCCAAGCCCCCTGGGCAGGCTGCGCCAACAGTCCCCCTCTCCCAAAAATGGGCGAGGGGGAGGCCAGACAAAACTTTCCGGCTCCCCTTCTCCCTTCCTGGGAGAAGGGGTTGGGGGATGAGGGAAAAGCCTGAGCAGCAAGGGTTTCAGGACTTATGTGTACACAGTAGCCAAGCAGGGAGAGGGACTTTGAAATGGTTCGGTTTCCTATTGTTCCTGTGTTTGCCCATCCTCTTCGTATGTGTTTAAGCGGTTAAGCTATGCCCCGAACTGCTCCTTCTAGACACCCCCTAAATCCTTCCTTTGAATCGTCTCGAACTGCCACAAAGCCCCTGTTAGACACTGGTGCTTCAGATGCACCCGATAGGGAGCCGACTCCTGGCCAAGGGCGATCGCCATCCGTTTCATCCTCTGCCTATTCTTTATCCTCCACGTCTTCATTGGGAAATGCTCAGTCCCGGTCTTTACCTGCTCCGGTGATGATTAGCCTACAAAATGTGACTAAGCTCTATCCCAATAAGACTAAAGCCCTTGACACAGTCAACTGGCAAATTCGAAAAGGTGACTTTTGGTTTGTTACGGGGCCGTCTGGAGCCGGGAAGTCAACGCTCCTCAAGCTGCTCTATGGCGAAGAACAATGCAGTCAGGGCACCATCATGGTGAATCACTTCAACCTGTCACGCCTACGCAACAATCAAATATCCATGCTACGACGCCAGATTGGAGTGGTGTTTCAAGACTACAAATTGATTCCCCGACGAACAGTGTCTGAGAATGTCGCCTTTGTGCTGTGGGCACAGGGCTTTACGCGCAAAGAAATTCACCGTAGGCTATTGCCGACATTGAAAATGGTTGGCTTACATGACAAGGCAGATCGCTTTCCTGGTGAATTGTCAGGAGGAGAGCAGCAGCGAGTCAGCATTGCTCGGGCAATTGTGGGAACGCCGCCAATTTTGCTTGCCGATGAACCGACAGGCAACCTTGACGCCCATAACTCCTGGCAGGTTATTAAGATTCTCAAGAAGCTCAACAATATTGGAATTACCGTTATCGTAACGACCCATGATGAGCATTTGGTCAAACTTTCTAATCACCCCGTTGTGCAAATTCGGGATGGCCGACTCCATCAAATGCAAAATTGGGAACTTGGCAAATAATCCTGCGGTCACTACACGTCCGAAACCAAAACCGAACAAAAGGCAGTGAAATTCCTGCACCGCCCCTCTCTTCCGGTATCTTTATTTAGCCCTAGATTCC
>CAYXJG010000460.1:0-3947 GCA_964465285.1 uncultured bacterium | reverse complement strand
AACCTGTCTATAATTGACTTTAAAATCTAGCTCTAGTAGAGCAGCGCGGTGATGAATGGAGCAGCGCGGTAATGAGTGGAGCAGCGCGGTGATGAATGGAGCAGCGCGGTGATGCTGTGCCGCTCTACTAAATTTGGTTCAAAATTTAGTTCTCGTTCCTCAATCCATGCCTTCAATAGGAGCGAAGCCCTGGCGCTGGACATTTTCGCTGATATGGCGGGGTTCCAGGAATTGCAGCAGATAATCAGGCCCACCCGCTTTGGTTCCTACCCCAGACAGCTTAAAGCCACCGAAGGGCTGCCGTGCGACGATCGCCCCGGTGATGCTGCGGTTGATGTAGAGATTACCCACCTCAAACTCCTCGGATGCCCGCTCAATGTGTGAGGGAGTGCGGGAGTAGAGTCCCCCGGTGAGGGCGAATTGGGTGCCGTTGGCGATCGCCAATGCCTGGTCAAAGGTGCTTGCCTTCATCACCGCCAGTACGGGCCCAAAAATTTCCTCCTGGGCTATCACATGGTCGGGCTGCACGTCCGTAAAGATGGTGGGGCCAACAAAGTAGCCCGTGTCTGGCACGTCCATGGACAAGGCCAGGGTCGATTGTTCTTTCCCTTTCTCGATGTACTCCCTGATGCGAGCCTGAGCCGTGGCATCAATCACCGGGCCGACTTTTGTGCTGGGATCTTCGGGACTGCCGACGTTGAGGGACTGTGTCGCTTCTACTAACCGCTCTACAAAGATGTCATAAATCGGCTCCATCGCCACCACGCGGGAGCATGCGGAACATTTCTGCCCGCTATAGCCAAAGGCGGAATAGACCACGCCCTGCACCGCTTGATCCAGATCGGCGCTTTCGTCCACGATGATGGCGTTCTTGCCGCCCATCTCCGCGATCACCCGCTTCATGTGCTTCTGCCCCGGCTTCAGCACTGCCGCTTCCGCATAGATGCGACAGCCCACTTCTTGGGAACCCGTGAATACAATCATGTGGGTATCGGGGTGCTGCACCAGATGTTCGCCCACGGTGGAACCGCGACTGGGAACATACTGGAACACGCCATCGGGCACGCCTGCTTCTACCAGAATCTCGGCAATCTTCGCAGCAATCACGGATGTATTTTCAGCGGGCTTCAGCAGGGCGCAGTTGCCCGTCACCAGAGCCGCAACGGTCATGCCCGTGGGAATTGCCAGGGGGAAGTTCCAGGGGGAAATGACGACCACCACGCCCCGAGGCTGGTAGCGGTAGTGATCGGTTTCGCCCGCCACGTCATAGCGGTAGCCTGTGTCCAACCGCTCCATTTCGGCGGCGTAGTAGCGGCAAAAGTCCGCTGCCTCTGACACTTCGGGGTCAGACTGGTGCAGGGTCTTGCCCCCCTCCAGCATCATCCATGCGCAGAGTTCGGCGCGGCGTTCCTCTAGTAAATCGGCGGCTTTGCGGATGATGGCAGCGCGTTCTGAGGCGGGGGTTTTCTTCCAGGACTGGAAGGCTGCTTTTGCCGCTTGCATTGCTTCCTCAGCCTGGTCTACAGAGAGGCGGCCGATAGTGCCAATCGCCTCACTGGGGTTTGTCGGATTCACAGAATCCACCTGATCCTGGGTATTGACCCGCTTGCCGTTGATCAGGGGGAGATAGGTTTTGCCCAACTGCTGACGCACGGTTTTTACCGCAGCGAAGAATTCCTCCCGCTTCTCTGCCTCTGAAAAGTCCGTGTCCGAGGCGTTCTGGATGCGCGTGTGGGAGGCTGGGGAAACTGGAGGGGGTTCGGCGGTGGCAGCATCGTCCAGCAGGGTCGGGGGAGCCAGCAGAGTTTCGGGGGGCGTGTCGTCCAGGCTTTGCTTCAGGAAGGAGCTGTTGGCAGTGTTTTCCAGCAGGCGGCGAATCAGGTAAGACATGCCTGGAATCAGTTTCCCATAGGGACAGTAAACCCGCACCCGGAAGCCCTGATCTACCAAAGCTTTTGCCAGCTTGTCTGCCATGCCGTAGAGCACTTGCAGTTCAATGCGGCGGGGGGGAATGTTGAGCGCCTTGGCAATGGCGATCGCCTTCGCCTGAGAACGCACATTATGGCTCCCGATCGCCGCGTAGAGATAGTCATGGTTCTCCAGCAAAATCTGGGTCATCCGCTCAAAATTGGCATCGGTGGAGGTCTTGTGGCTGTAGACAGGCTGGAGCCAGTGATGCTGGCGAGAAATAATCGTCTCCTGATCCCAGTAGGCTCCCTTCACCAGGCGAATGGTGATGGGGGTGCCCCGCTGTCTCGCCCAGTCCACCCAGAGCCGCAAGTCCTGTTCGCTGTCCCGCAGGTATGCCTGGAGCGTCACCCCGATGTCTGACCGGGTGCAAAATTCCTCTTCCATCAGAATGCTCTGGAGGATGGCGATGGTCAGGTCTTTATAGCGATACTGCTCCATGTCAAAGTGAACCATTGCCCCCAGGTCATTGGCGCGACGGAGCAGGGTGCGGATGTGCTCGCTCACCTTTGCTTCGCTGCCCGCTGCATCCAGCGGGTCGAACTGGGAATAGAAAGCCGTGAGCTTCACAGACACCTGCACTTTGGAGAGGGGGACACCTTCCGCTTCGTCGATTTGGGGCACCGTTGACCAGGTCTTGGAGGCATCGGTCAACTGCTCCATCAAATCCAGGTAGCGGGTCAGGTAAGACTGGGCTTCCTTCTCGGTGATGACCGCTTCTCCCAGCAAGTCCACGGTGAACGCCATCTTTTGCTTGCGAAGCTGCTCGATGGTTTTCAGCGCTTGCTTCAGGTTTTCTCCCGCAATATATTTTCGCGCCAGGGTTTCCACCGCAGTGGACACGGTGGTGGCGGCAACATGGGCGGGCATAGAGTCGGGACTGGCAAAGTTGAGCAGTCCCTTCAGTCCGCTGGGCAACTCCACACTAGGGTCGCTGAGGTATTCCTGGAAATGGCGGGCAATTTCTGTCTTGCTTGTGAGAGAGGGGAGGCAGTCGATGAAGCGGAACATCTGTACCCGCAGTCCTGGGTTGCTCATGGTCCAGTCCAGCAGCCTGTCGTCCCAGCGCATCTGATCGCGCATCTGGGCAAGGAAGTTCCTTTTCTCCTGGGTGGCGCTGAGGAGTTGGCGGGCGATCGCCAGCGTATCCTGTTCGTAAGAGTTTTGAGCAAGAATGCTCTCGGTTGGCTTGGAGACTTGAGTAACCACAGGTCTTGAATCCTTGTATCTTTGTTGCTGCTGCTAGTTCTGTGATGGATTGTTGGGAGAGAGTCCGGCAACGACCCTCGATTTGAAAACCAGTCTTGGACTTTTATCTTCGCACTAATGAAGGCTGCTCTGGCGAGAATATTGTGGTTTTGTGAATCGAAGATGGAAGATAAACGATGGAATACAGGCGAAAAAACCTACAAATCTTGTTAAAAATTAATCTTTATTAAACTCTTGATATCTCTGTCAAACGGCCAGATGCTTGGCAGCAATTCTCATTTTAGAAAACTTCGCGCCCTATTGGAGCTGGATCCAGCAAAATGCCTAATTCTCGGCGCTAGTTGCGAATGGTGCGCTCCCAACCGTCATAATCGCGTGCGGAGCGCGCCGCCAACCCCTATTTTTCCTTGTGAATTTGAGAACTTTGCCAAGTCGTGTGAAATATTAAGTTCAAGTTAAATCGGCATAACACCGTAACATCGTTGCTACAATAGCTGAAATTATTTAAGCAATGAAGGAATAGCTTATGCCCTATACAACTGAAGAAGGTGGTCGCCTTAATAATTTTGCTAACGAGCCTCGCATGTATCGTGCAGAACCTCCAAGTGGTGCTGACAAGCGAACCTATCTAATTCTCGGCGTTTTAGCCGTTTTGCTTGTGGCGGGGCTATTTTTTGTTGCGGTTTCTGTTTCTTAGCCTTATCTCAGATTTCTCACCTGCTTCATAGCGTTTCAGGTCGTTTGAAGCAGAGTATTTGAAGCAGAGTATT
>CAYXJG010000459.1:0-3960 GCA_964465285.1 uncultured bacterium | reverse complement strand
TAGCGTTCCTAAGTGATTTGTGAAATGAAATGTGAGAGGTGGGGCGGGCTGCGCCCGCCTCCACCTTTAGAAATCAAATAAGGAGGTGGTCATAATTAAATATAAACCCATAAGCCCTCTACAGATAGCTAACCTGTAACCTATGTAAACTACGGATTTGCCAATCCAAAATCGAAAATCCAAAATCGAAAATTGGCATTACTCGCAGGGCAGGTGTGAAGCAAAGTTCTAAGCGTTTAAAGTTCTAAGCGTTTAAAGTTCTAAGCGTTTGTCGAACTCACAGTATGTAAAGACAGTACAATGTTACCACACTGGCTTTCACAAAACTGCGCAAAGACTACCGTTTCTGGGATGCATGACCTGCTGCTTGACTCACCCACTCTTCTGCGGGATGCGATCGCCACTCCCCTGACCTTGGCGATCGCCCTCCTCTGGCTTACAGCAGTGAACCAGATGGCTGCTCAGGGTTGGATACCCTCGACCCTGAGCCGGAAAATCATCCACATTGGCACTGGCCCGATCTTTGTGCTGTGCTGGCCTCTGTTCAGCGATGGGAACGCAGCTCGATACCTGGCAGCGTCCGTACCGTTTCTATTAAGCCTGGGATTTCTTGCGACAGGACTGGGATGGATCGAGAATCCAGATTTGGTAAAATCCAGCACCCGCAATGGTGTGCCCGGTGAACTGCTGCGCGGCCCGCTATACTACGGAACAGCATTTGTGGCTTGTACGGTGACATTTTGGCGCGACTCTCCAGTCGGCATTTTGGCACTGATGGTGATGTGCGGGGGCGATGGCCTGGCGGATGTTGTGGGCAGGCGATGGGGAACGGTCAAGCTACCCTTCAGCCCCCAAAAAAGCTGGGTAGGTTCCGCTGCCATGTTCTTCGGTAGCGGGGTGTTTGGGGGGGGATACCTGGCACTGTTCAGCCAATGGGGGTATTTTCAATTGCCTGGGTCACTGGAATCTTCCATACTTTCTATAGGAGCGATCGCCCTGGCCGCAACGATTGTCGAGGCATTCCCCGTTCCCGACATTGACAACATCACGCTGACGGCAACAGTGGTTGTGTTGGGAACCTGGCTGTTTTAGAACGTTCACCCCGCTTCGCCATGACCTCGCCCTCATCTGATCCACCCCCAAATTCTAAGGCGATTTCCCACGCCGATACATTTGCTCCCGTGCTCTATGGGCTCCGGCGGCGGCAGCGGGCTGTGCTGGCGATCGCCGCCCTGCTGGGAATTGCAGGAGTCCTCGTTGCTGCCGCTATCGTGCTCCCCTCATCCTCTCAGACAACGCCCACCGCAGGTCGAGAAACCATCCAGTGGTTTGCCCTAGGATTGTTTCTAACGGCAGTCGGCGTGGCGGCGATCGCCCTCACCCGCCTGGACCCTCGCAATGCCCAAGTGTATCTGCTGCTAAAACACCAACCTGAGGCGATCGCTAATATCTTCTTCGACGTGAAACAGGTTCGGGGCTATGCCTACGAATACATGGTGCTACAGACCCATCCTCCTCGAAAAAACTATGTCGTGCCTGGAATTCAGCGGTTCGGCATCCCAAAAACCCTCGATGCCCTCCGCCAACTGTGTCCCGGAGCGCGATTTAGCTGTAGTCCTGTGGTAAAGCAGGCGTATTTTCCAGATGAGGAGTCTTCGACGGAGGCGTAATTGGATTTTGGATTGTGGATTTTGGATTGTGGATTGTGGATTGTGGATTGTGGATGATGGAGATTCTTGGCAACGTTCAGTCTACGCTACCTGAGTTGCACCGCTGGGTACGCCAGCAACCTGTAAGTGGGTTGATTCAAAGCCGCTATGCCCGAGGACGGTTGGAAGCCTACTATGGCTTAGGCGTCACCTTGTCAAGGCAGCCCAACCTCTATCGCGCCATTGATGATGAGCGAGTAAACGCACTGGGCGATCGCATCCTCTCCGGTTGGCACTCCGCCCTGCTGTGTAAGTATCTGCCGGGGGTGTGCATCCATCCACACCGAGACCACACCTGTTTCGAGCGATGGGCAGTCATGGTCAACATCGGTGAGGCCATCTTCGTCGAGTACCCTGAAAAAGAGCGCATCACTACACCGTTAAGAGATGGGGACGTAGTGCGTATCAACACCAAAATTCTCCACGGTGTTGAACCTGTTACCGCAGCACGCTATAGCCTCACCTTTCGCACCATCAAACCTGAGTTTTTGACCCCTTCGCTAGAATTGGGCGAGATGGAGTATGGTAGTAAGTCAGTGTAGGCATAGCAAACATTTGTACTGTCATGACTCACTACGCTATCATCGGCAAATCGTCATCTTCCCCTGTCGCTGCCTATGTCCCTTTCACAACAAATAGAGGCCATCCTTTATTTGAAAGGACAGCCCCTCAAAATCGGCAAGATTGCCGAATACGCGGGCTGCGATCGCAAAGCGGCTGAAGAGGGGATTATTGATCTCCTCTCTGATTACGCCCACCGCAGCAGTGCCCTCGAAATTGTTGAGTCATCTGACGGGTACTGCCTACAACTCAAAGAAGAGTATCGCGGTTTGGTCGAAACGCTAATTCCGCTAGATTTGGGTGTGGGAACCCTGCGGACACTGGCAGCGATCGCCCTCAAAGGCCCTTTAGCGCAAACTCAACTGATTGAACTACGAGGTTCTGGCGCATATCAGCATGTGCAAGACCTGGTAAGTCTGGGATTGGTTCGCAAGCGGCGACAATCCACTGGACGTTCTTATTGGTTGCAAGTAACCGATAAGTTTTATCAATATTTTCAGGTTGAAGATTTGCCTCAACCCTTTGGCAAACCTGCGTAGCGGTGGTGAGAAGAAGGATTTGTTTTTGAGCAGAAAACATTAAGGTTCGGGATTTTCACCCAGGGTATGCTTACCCCATAAGCGGATATAAATGTAACAATGGAGCATAGATCAAAAACACAAAGCCTATGGTTTTTCCTCCAAATAACACCAGTTTCTTTGACGGTTCTGATGACGAGAATCAGGTTAATCAGCTTCTACAATATATGCAGCACCAGCCGCCAGAGGTGCTAGCAATGGTAGCAAAGTCGGTAAGCCCTGAAATCAAGCAAATCATCTCTCAAAACGTTCAAGGCCTGGTTGGAGTTCTTCCGTCAGAAGCCTTTAATGTGCAAGTCACTACCGACCGTGAGAATTTAGCTGGCTTGTTGGCCTCTGCGATGATGACCGGATACTTCCTCCGCCGCATGGAGCAGCGCATGGAACTCGAAGATACCGCTTCTAGCGTAATGTCTACCCGGCGCGATCGCTCGAAGAAACCAAAGGATACTGAGTAGCACCCCGTTTCTGCCAGGGGGACAGCACTTCCATCGCTGTAGTTAACTCCATCGTTGCAGTTGACATTGACATTATTCGGTATTAGCTTTTTAACGCAAAAAGGCGCAAGCAGTGCTTGCGTCTTTTTTGATGTCCAAGGAACGAGAATTATAGCGGTATGCAACTGGTTCAGCACACCCAAATGTGTTGAGTGGGAGCGCTCTGCGCCGCCACTCAACACACTGTACTTAATGCGCTTGCACAGCGCTATAAATAGCTTGGACTAATTTTGCTTCATCTTCGTTCCTAAGTATCCGTGACTGCTCAAAAATTCGACTCCTGAACGCGACTTGGCAAGTTTCACGAAAAAATAGGGGTTTGGGGCGCGCTTCGCGCGCCCCAAACCCCTATTTTTTTGTTGTGAATTTGAGAACTTTGCCAAGTTGTGTCCTGAATGCTAGTGCCTTGTCACCATTAAACGTCAGGACAGATCCCTGAGGGATTTACCCTGACGTTTAATGGTGACACGATGCTGGACTGATATTCCACTCGTTAAGTGCCTACTGATTACCCAAGCCGTTGTAGAACTCGTCTTCAAACTTGTCATTCAGTTTGTTGCCCAGACCTTCGTAGAACTCTTGCTCAGTGCGGCCAGAAACCTTATTGCCCAGACC
>CAYXJG010000458.1:0-3972 GCA_964465285.1 uncultured bacterium | reverse complement strand
GGGCGCGCTCCGCGCGCCCCAAACCTCTATTTTTGCGTTGTGAATTTGAGAACTTTGCCAGGTCGTGTATTAAAAACAGTGGGGCTATTTACGCTGTCGAGTACTAGACTGTTCTACACTGACACCCCCACGATTCTGAGCGTACGCTAGTCTTTTTGAGCCTACGCTAATCTTTGATAGGAGTCCGGCTCATCATCTTCATGCACACACCTGAACCTCTCTGGCTTGCGCCGCCTAACCTTGTAATTCCCGATGAATTCATCCAGGCCGTTCGCCAATTTACACCGGAGTCATCGGGGGAATTTGCGGCGAAATTACTCTGGCAACGGGGTATTCAAACGGTGGAGACGCTGGCTCCCTTTGTTGATCCGAAGGCATATGAGCCGACCTCTCCCTTTGCCTTTGGAGAGGAGATGGAATGGGCGATCGCCCGTCTGACCACTGCCTATTCCCAGCAGGAAACCGTTGCCATCTGGGGCGACTTTGATGCCGATGGAGTGACTGCCACCTCAGTGCTGTGGGACGGGCTGGGGCAGTTTTTCCCCTGGGACGATCGCCTCTCCTATGTCATTCCCAATCGATTAAAGGAATCCCACGGGCTATCTCGCTCCGGCATAGATGCCCTGGCGAAACAGGGCGTAACGCTCATCGTCACCTGCGACACGGGTAGCACCAACCTGGCAGAACTTGACCATGCTCACCATCTCGACATGGATGTCATTGTCACCGACCATCACACCCTGCCCCCCAATCGCCCCAATGTCACCGCTATTATCAATCCGCGATCGCTCTCCCCTGATCATCCCCTGGCGCATCTCTCTGGGGTTGCTGTCGCCTACAAGCTTGTGGAAGCCCTATATGATGCCCTGCCCGCTGTGCCGGAGTTGCCTCTGGAGCATCTACTAGACCTGGTCGCCATTGGCCTGATTGCTGACCTGGTAGAACTGAAGGGGGACTGCCGTTATCTGGCGCAGGTGGGCATCCAGCGATTACAGACTCAGGTGAAAACGCCGACCCGTCCTGGTATTGCGGCCCTGCTGAACCTTTGCCGTCGCACGGGCGATCGCCCTACCGATATTTCCTTTGGCATCGGCCCCCGCATCAACGCCATCAGCCGCATTCATGGGGACGCCCACTTCTGTGTGGATTTGCTCACCAGTACCGACGCTGCCCGGTGCTGCAAGCTGGCACAAGATACGGAAATGGCCAACCTGCGGCGTAAGGCGCTCCAGAGAGATGTGGTGAATCAGGTCACCCTACGACTGGCAGAACTAGATTTGTCAACGACCGGCGTCATTGTGCTGGTAGATGCCCAGTGGCCTGTGGGGGTGTTGGGTCTGGTGGCAGGTCAGATTGCTCGGGATTACAATCGGCCTACGATTCTGTTAACTGTAGAGGGGGAAGATGTATCCTCGGATGCCAGCAGAGAAGGGGCGATCGCCTGGGGGTCTGCTCGGTCAGTGAACCGCATCGATCTCTATGATCTGGTCAGTAGCCAGTCCCATGTGTTGAGGAGCTTTGGCGGCCATCCCTATGCGGCAGGTCTGAGCCTCAGAGCAGAAGATGTACCGCTCTTCGCAGATGCCATTAACCAAGAATTTCGTGCCCGCTATGGGTCGGCGCTCGCCCAAACCCCAACGCTCCAGGTTGACATCCCTGTGCAGGTTGCAGACTTAGGCAAATCCTTATTCCGGGAACTGAACCTGCTGGAGCCCTGCGGCATGGGCAACCCCATCCCCCGGTTACTGGTTCAAAACTGCTGGTTTGACCGCGTTTGGCACAAAAAGATTCAAGACTTACAGAACCGTAAGCTGAACTACATCAAAACCACCTTTACCCTGTGGGATGATTCGGTTCAGGAAGGCTTCCCAGGGAACTGGTGGGGGCACTACAAAGACGAATTGCCCGCCGGGCGCTGCGATGTGGTGGTGGAACTGGACTACAATAGCGCCCCTCCAAGCAAAACCAGTGCCCAGTATGAAGTCCGGCTGATTGCCGTGCGTCCTACGCAGGTAGCGTCGCCCTACCAGGAACGTCAGCACGGGACTCGCGCTGGTGCGGCTCCGTCCCTGCAACTGCTGGATTGGCGCACTGAAAACCCAGAGAATGATGTATCGCTCCCATCTCCCCAACCTGCCCCCCTTACCGTGGATGACCGCCCGGCAACCTGGCAGCAGTTTTACGACCGTCTTGCCCAGGCACAAATGACCCATGCGCCCCTGGCGATCGCCTTTCCTCCGCCTACCGACCAAACGCCTGAGGAAATCTGGAAGACCCTGGTGGGCATCGCCAAATATCTACACCGCACTGGACATTCAATACCAACGGAAACCGTGCAGAGGACCTTGGGGATTGGAGGGCGATCGCTCCAACTTGGGTTCAATGCACTTCAACCCCTTGGATTTCAGATGAAAGTATCAGGGAAAGAGATGCGAATAATGCGTCCTGACCCATTAGACCATTCCCTGGAAAATGGGGCAAAAACCCTCAACAACTCCAATGCCCTAGAGCTAATTCAGGTCTTTCTCCATGCGGTTGAAGAAGAACAATTTCGTCAACAGTTTTTTCATAAAATCCCTGCATCAACCCTACAGACCATTGCCGACCAGTTTCTTCAAAACAGGGAGTATTCATAAACCTGAGTTTGGATTAAGCGATTTTCGGGGGCGGACGCAGTGCGTTCGCCTCCGAAAATCGCATTTTGTCCTCCGCGTCGCAGACAACAGAATGCAGTTTTGAGCTGATCCCGAATTGACGTTAATAAGAAATTGGCGAGTGCAATCCATAGAGGTATCTATAAACACGACTTGGCAAAGTTCTCAAATTCACAACGAAGAAACAGGGGTTTGGGGCGCGCTCTGCGCGCCCCAAACCCCTGTTTCTTCGTGAAACTTGCCAAGTCGTGTATAAAGAAAGGCTGTGGGTCATGGGCCTCATTCCAATAAAGTATAGTCGTATACAAAAAAATATTGCCCAGTTAAGTTTAGTGATCTAAAGCTTACGTAAATACCTGTAACGTCTTGAATTTGACGTGAACATTAAGCATGGCTCAAGCCAATGAAGGGAAGTAGCCTCGCTACCCCTGTTTATTGTTATCCGATGGATAGCATGTGCTGGTAAAACATCAGCACTCAGAATCTCCTCCCCGTGAGGGTTAATCGCTTCTCAAATAGGATGTAGGGATATGCTTGTGATTGAAGAACAGCCATTAGCGGACGTCTTTCGGCAAATTAGTGGCGGGGTATTCCCTCCCGTAGTCGAAACATTTGAGCGCAGTAAAACTATCTTTTTCCCCGGTGATCCGGCTGAGCGAGTGTATTTCCTGCTGAAAGGTGCGGTCAAATTGTCTAGGGTCTATGAAGCAGGCGAGGAAATAACAGTAGCACTCCTTCGAGAAAATAGCGTGTTTGGGGTGCTATCTCTGATTACAGGCCATAAATCCGACCGCTTCTATCACGCCGTTGCCTTCACCCCTGTCGAATTACTGTCGGTGCCCATTGAGCAAGTCGAAAAGGCACTGAAGGAAAAGCCTGAACTATCGATGATTATGCTGCGAGGGCTATCTTCCCGTATTTTGCAGACCGAGATGATGATTGAAACTCTGGCCCATCGGGATATGGGATCTCGGTTGGTGAGTTTCCTGCTGATTCTATGCCGAGATTTTGGGATGCCCAGTTCCGACGGCATCACCATTGATTTAAAGCTATCCCACCAGGCGATCGCCGAAGCCATTGGCTCTACCCGAGTTACCGTCACGCGACTATTGGGAGACTTGCGTCAGGATGGCATGATCTCCATCTATAAGAAGAAAATCACCGTTCACAATCCCGTCACCCTGAGCCAGCAGTTCACTTGATCAACGTCGTATAAAGCCTCTCACGTCGGGCAGAATGCCCCATGAAGTCCCGTCCCATACAGTAAGGGATCTGCAGCTAAAAAAGAGACCGGAAGAAAAGAGCAGCGGGCGCAGCC
>CAYXJG010000457.1:0-3976 GCA_964465285.1 uncultured bacterium | reverse complement strand
GCCAGCATCACGCCGGTGTAGGGCATGGGCCGGGGCGCACTGCGGTACACTCTGGGTCGTGCTGCTCTACCCAAAACTGATTGAGCACATGACTTGGCAACGTTCTCAAATTCACAACGCAGAAATATGGATTTGGGGCGCGCTCTGCGCGCCCCAAATCCATATTTCTGCGCGAAACTTGCCCAGTCGTGTTGAGCACACAGGAATCTTATTTGATTCCTGAAAATATTTCTAAAGGTGGGAGCAGGCTGTGCCCGCCCCCACCTTTAGAAATCAAATAGAGTTGCTACAGCTTAATTCTTATTCCTTAAAGGGAATCTAGGGCTGCTTCGACGCGGGCGATCCCTTCACTATTGCCTTGCTGCTGGAAAAGTTCCAACGCTTCCTGATAGGAGGCGATCGCCTCCTCCCGTCGATTCCGATTTTGTAATGCCTGAGCCATTCGCATGTGCGCTTCTGGATTGTTAGGGGTTAGATTTACTACCTGCCGATAGGCTACGATCGCCCGGATGTAATCTTCTTTCTGAAACCATGCATCACCCAACAGGGCGTGAGCCTCAGCATGGTCAGGTTGAGCAGCAGCAGCACTTTGATAAGAGGCGATCGCCCGGTCAATGTCGCCCTGCGCCCTGCGGATATCCCCAATTTGCAAATGGGCATCTGCCATCAGCGGGTCAAGGTCAGCAGCCTGACGAAACATTTCCAATCCAGTGTCAATATTTCCCAGGTTGACCTCTGCGACGCCAATATTGAAATAGATCGTACTCCGACGGGGAGCCACTTCAGCAGCCTGCCGCAGTGTTTCGATGGCATCCTGGTATCGCTCCTGCTGGATGTACATGGCCCCGATGAATTCGTAAACCTCTACGTTACCCGGTTGGCGATCGGCAACGGTTTGATACGCTGCCAGGGCACCCTCAAAGTCATCCATTTGAGCAAGCACAATGCCCAACCCCAAAAACGCATCAATGTTATTCAGGTCAAGCTCTGTTACTCGGCGATATTCGCGGGCTGCCGCCTCATTGTTGCCAAGCTGAGCATAGCTAAAGCCCAGGGCGTAATGAAAATTGGGATTACTATCTTCAAGGGCGATCGCCCGTTCATAGGCTTCGACAGCACTCGCAAAATCACCCTGCCGGGCATACAGATATCCCATACCTGAAAAAATTCTGGCGTTATCCGTTTCTAGCCGTGCAGCCTCACGGTATGTAGCGAGGGCTTGCTCATAGTTTCCCTGTTCAACGAGTTCTTGTCCCGTTTCAAGGAGCTCATTCAACCGCTGGTCAGTATTTTGAGCGATCGTGTTCAGGGCGATCGCATTCGGAGCGACTGTATTCTGAGACACCGCAATCGTTGATGCATCTGAGGGAAACGCCAAAGCAGAGGGTAGCACTGCACTGGTACTACCAATCACCAGGGCTGTTCCTAAGTTTGAAAGATAATGCTTAAACGATGGGGTCATCATACTTTGTCAATATGTTTTAAGAAAACGATTGGGTTCAGCGGCAGCAAATGACTGTAGCATCCTATCAACCAGCTTCATTCCGCCGCTGCAACGATCTGTTAAGTAGTTGAGCAAAATTATTTACACATTTTCCTAGGGGCACACCCCGTCGGGGTGTGCCCCTAGGAAACTTGTTTGTAATTAATTCTGCATAGGTACTTATACGGCTTTCCGAGATTATTTAGTTTAGCTCAGCTCAGATTCCATGAAACCCGTAAATTTTAGAATATTTCAGGATAATCCAGGTGCAACACACGACTTGGCAAGTTTCACACAAAGATAGGGGTTTGGCGCGCGCTCCGCGCGCCCCAATCCTCTATCTTTGCCTTGTGAATTTGAGAACTTTGCCAAGTCGGGAACCCATTGAAATGGATTTTCGTGACCGCCTGCAATTGATCTGCGGGCGGAGCGGGAAGCTCATTCAGAGGGCTGAATGCACTCGTTTCCTCTGCGTTTTGAAAAACCTTTGTATTGCTTGCAAAACTGGGCTGCACCCGACTGAGCTATTACCTCCTCTTTAAGTCAGAATTCTTTTAACCACTCCCTTAGGGATCTGCGGCTAAAAAAGATACCGGAAGAAAAGAGAGCGGACGCAACCCGCTGCTCTTTTCTTCCGGTACTTTATTTTCTTACAAGTCCCTTACGAGACCAGTTCAGGCGTGCGATCGCCCCCCATCTCCATGAATTCAGCCAGTTGACTCTCGATTTGATCCCGCACAATGTCTCGATACTCCAGGAAATGTTCGTTGTGGGCACAGAGGACAATATATTGTTCCACCACGGCGGGATTTTTAATCAGCATGGCCAGCAGATGATGCCAGAATTTCCACCGCGTCTTGCGCTTGAAGCCCTGCCGCCAGCACACCAGGAGAAGCGCCCGCACCACGACCCACTCTGGAAATTTGAAGGCAGGTCGTACTCGGGGAGCACCCAACTTGAGGAAATAGCGGTACACCCGGTCGAGGTACTGTTCTGGCTCGTAGAGCTGGCGGAAGGCGTCAATGTACTCCCGCGCAATGTCTTCTACAGGGCGGGTTGGCACAAAGTTCATTAGGGTAGTCTGGTTAATGTTGCCGTCTTTTTCGCGCAGGCGGCCTTCTTTTTCGAGGCGGTGCCAGAGAGCTGTATGGGGGAGGGCTTGCAGCATGGCGAAGGTGGTGGTAGGAATGCCTGTAATTTCAGCAAACTCGACAATCCGTTGTCCCGCTCCGTCTTTCTCGCCATCAAAGCCGATGATGAACCCGGCAATCACTCGTAGTCCTGACCGGGTCACTTTGTCGATGGATTCGAGGAGGGGCGATCGCGTGTTCTGATACTTTTTGGTTAACTGGAGGCTGTCTTCATCAGGAGTTTCAATGCCCATGAACACCGCCGCGAAGTTACACTCCAGCATCAGGTCAATCAGCTCATCGTCTTCCGCTAGGTCAAGGGATGCCTCAGTATCAAACCGGAAGGGATAGCCATGCTCTGTCTGCCACGCCTTCAACTCCCGCAGCAGCAGCTTCACATTGCGCTTATTGCCGATGAAGTTATCGTCCACCATGAAGACGCCGCCGCGCCAGCCCAAATCGTAGAGGTACTGCAGTTCCGCAATGAGCTGAGCGGGGGTTTTAGTGCGGGGTTTGCGCCCATACAGCACGATGATGTCGCAAAACTCACACTGGAAGGGACACCCACGGGAAAACTGAATGGACATAGAGTCATAGGCATCCATTTCTAGTAAATCGTAGCGAGGGATAGGGGTGTCTGTGACCGCTGGCTTTTCGCCATTGGCGGTAAACTCTCCACTCCGATCTCCCCGTTCCAGGGCTTCAACGAACAGGGGCAGGGTAATTTCACCCTCATCAAGAACGAGGTAATCCACCCCAGCAGCACGCATGTTCTGGGGCATGGAGGTGGGGTAAGGGCCGCCTACTGCAACCCGTTTGCCCCGTGCTTTTGCCTCTCGGATGATGCCAATCATGTCGTCCTTCTGGACAATCATGGCAGACATGATGACGATATCTGCCCACTCCCATTCCTCATCGGTAACAGGACGAATGTTGCAATCCACCAGCCTAAAGTCCCAGTGCTGGGGAAGAATAGCCGCGACGGTGATGAGCCCGAGAGGAGGCAGTAACACCTTACGGTTTACCAGTTCGAGGATTTTTTCATAGGACCAAAAGGTTTTCGGAAATTGGGGATAAACCAGTAGCGATCGCATTCGTCCTTCTCCATTCACACCGTTGAAGGCAGTATATCGTGTCTTCTCGTTTTGTAATCAATTGAAACCCTTGGATGACGATAACGTTTGGCTCACGATAAGAAAAGAGGATTAAATAAAATCCAACTTTGTTGGGGCAGCGCGGCGATAGCGGTGTCAGAAATGAACTCCATGACAATGGCTGGAATGTCACCTCCAGGTTAGGCGTACGACTTGGCAAAGTTCTCAAATTCACAACGCAAAGATAGGGGTTTGGGGCGCGCTTCGCG
>CAYXJG010000456.1:0-3984 GCA_964465285.1 uncultured bacterium | reverse complement strand
ATGAAATGTGAGAGGTGGGGCGGGCTGCGCCCGCCCCACCTCTCACATTTCATTTAGGATTGCTGCATACCCTTTAAGAATAATTAAACAGTATATCTTTATGGGTATACCACACGACTTGGCAAATTTCAGGCAAAGATAGGGGTTTGGGGCGCGCGAAGCGCGCCAAACCCCTATCTTTGTGTTGTGAATTTGAGAACTTTGCCAAGTCGTATATACCAGATCCCCAAGGGTTAGACTGACGTAAAAAGGCGATCGCCAAACAAAGGGGGTTCCTTCATCTGGGCGATCGCCCAGATCAGCTACCAATTATCATCTACCAATTAGGACAAGAGAGAACTGCCCAATCCCTCCAGCAATACCGCTGGGATGACAGCAGTCCATTGTCTGCATGATAGACATTAACCAACGCTGACTCGAACAACTTTGCTCTTCTCTTCTTCTGCCTTGGGCAACGTTAGATGAAGAATGCCGTCCTTATATTCAGCTTTCGCATCTGTGTTTTGAACCCGAGATGGCAGAGGAATCGTCCGCTCGAATCGGCCATACCGAAACTCGCTGCGAGTTCTGCCGTCTTCTTCAGTCTTGTGTTCCGAGCGACGCTCACCACTAATAGCAACGGACTCAGCAGTGACCTCAATTGATAAATCTTCTGGCTTCATGCCAGGAACCTCTAACCGCAAATCAAGAGAATCATCGCTCTCTTCGATTTCTGCAGCAGGCACAAAGCTAAATCCATTCTGCTCGCGAATCGCTGACGGAGCCGCAAAGTCCTCGAACAGCCGATTCATTTGACGCTGAAGCGTATCAATTTCCCGGAACGGATCCATTCGTCGTACAAGTGCCATATCAACACCTCCACATAATGCAAGTTCACCAGAAGGATATCGGTGGCTCATCGGCCCATACTTCTGCCGAGAGGCATGTTCGCCACCTACACTTTCATCATAGACAGCTAAAGCTATGTGGGGACTCGGTTTTATCGACCTATCAGCTAGGGATTTCCGTACAGAATTCGTTACTCATTCACAGAAATTTCGAGTGGCTCTTCTTCTTCTTCAATGGGCTCATTGCCCTCTGGGAGCACGTCCGTTTTCGATGTGAACACAAAGCAGTCTTTGCCTCTCTCCTTTGCTCGATACATCGCCTGATCTGCTTCTACAATAAGTGTCTCGATGCTAGCACCATCAAACGGATACATGCTGATGCCAATGCTGGTTGTAATTTCAATGGTCTTGCCCTGGATGACAAAGGATTCGGAGAGTGTGGCAAGCAGCTTTTGTGCAACCTGGCCTGCCTTTTGCTGGCTGGGAATAGCAGGTAAGATGACGACAAACTCATCGCCCCCTAGCCGAGCTACCGTGTCACTGCTTCTGAGGGACCCGCTGAGCCGCTTGGCTACCGCCTTGAGGACTAAATCGCCTACTACATGCCCCTCAGAGTCGTTGATGGCCTTAAATCCATCCAAATCCAGGAAAAGTAGGGCAATCAGCTGGTTATTGTACTCAGCCCATTCGATCGACTGAATCAGGCGCTCCTGAAAGAGTTTCCGGTTTGGCAACCCCGTCAGCGAATCGTGATACGCCATTTGCTTTAGATGTGCCCCAGTTTGCCTCAGTTCCGCGTTAGACTGAACCAGTTCGGCAGCAGTGCGGCGGAGTTCTTCTTCCATGCGCTTTCGCTGGGTAATATCGTGAATAACCCCTACGAGAAATAGATTGCCAGCAGAGTCTTTATGGAGCGATCGCTTCGTCGAAATGATGTATTTATGGCCGGTTGCCCCCGTAAATTCCCCCTCGCGTTCCTGTTCTCCAGTCTGCTCAAACACCTCCTTCTCCTGTTGATGCAATGCATCCGCTTGGTGTGCAGGCAGAAATGTTCGCTCGTCTTTCCCCAGCAGGGTATCCATTGGATACCCGATAAAACGACTGTATGCCTCGTTTAAGACAATCCACTGATGATTCTTGTCTTTGACAAAAATCGGGTCGGGAATGGTGTTAATCACCGAATTGAGAAATTCCTTTGATTTCTGAAGTTCTCCTTCTAGATGAGCCAGGTAGCTGGTGATCCCCACGGCTGACCCCACCAAGGCAATCAAGGGCGGCACTACCGGAATCCACCATCCTCCGGTGAAGGCAGCGATGCTAATGACAATCAGGGCGGCACCGAATAGCACCAAGAGGATACCGCCCCGAATGGGCGATCGCACTCGCCAGCTTAGGGATGCACCCAAAATTGACCAAACCAAAATCCATACATATTCAGCCGGATCAGGCCAGACCCGAATAAGCTCTCGCCTATCCATTGCCGCGCCAATGACCTGATTGATGAAATGGGCATGGAGTTTAACCCCTGGCATCAACTGATTCCCTGCGGCGGCTTCACTTAACGGGGTGTAAAAAAAATCTTGGAGGCTTTTCGCATTTGAGCCAATTAGAACAATGCGATCGCGCATTAGTCCTTCGGGAATATCACCATTTAATACGTTTGTAAAAGAAATGGACTTAAAGGGATCTGGATTTGAATGGAAATTTGTGATGATTTGGTATCCACCATTGTCAATACCGACATAGGCTCCATCATTTGGCTCCAAAGGACGAAAAATCGCATCTCCGAGCTGAAGATGCCGAGGGTTTCCTCGATTAGCCCCATGAGGTGTAATTCCTTCCTCTGCGAGATATATCTGGGCAAGCTTTAAAGCAAAACTGGTATAAAATCCATCTTCATCACTCGTAAACAAGAGTGCTCGACGGACTCGGCCATCATCATCAAGCAGTACATCATTAAACCCAATTTGGTTACGCTCTTCTAGGATCGCCGGGGGACGCACCCCTGTTGCATACCTATCTGTTCGCTTCTCAATGCCAATCAAATTGGGCGTGGTCGCAAAAACTTCCTCAAGCTCTTCTGTTCCTTCGCCAACAGGCAAATCCCGGTAAATGTCTAATCCAATTGCCCTTGGAGACTCTTGTTTAATCGCTTCTAAAGCCGATGCCATAATGCCATCGGGAATCGGCCACGTGCCCAACTCAGCGATGTCACTGTCATCGATGTAGACCAGCACAATACGGTCATTAGGCTGCTCACTCTGCCGAAACCGCACTAGCTGGTCGAGAGCTGCCAATTCAAGGGTTTCCAATACTCCCAGAAGACGAATCAACGCAACGATGCCTGCAAAACCAGCCGCAGTTAGCCAAACCCGCCGATTTCCTCGTAACCAAGGCTCAATTTTTTCTTGAACCTGTGCCCAATCAATCTTTCTTTTCATTTAAAGCAGTTCATACATGAAACAAGCTAGACCTTACGCCAGACTGTCATTCTCTGTAGCAAGACACCATCGGCAGCCACGCGAAATTATCTACACGTTTTTCAGGCAGTATCCAGAATGTGTCCCCAGAGAAAATTAGGACTTAATTCTGCATCAATATCTGTGCGGAACATAGAACATGGAAACTCGCGCAGGTCATAAGCAACCCATGTCCGGAAATAAGCCCAAACCACGTTGGGAACTGGAGTTTTCCCAGGGGAAAACTCCAGTTCCCAACGTGGACGAGGTGTAGACATGGGATGACTTAAACAAGTGTCAGAACTCAGGTAGTACATTGCTTCACCCCAAAAGTAGATTCGCTTTTTACTCCTTAAAATCAACTATTAAACAGCCTGACCCAAACTGTGCTGTGGCGGCGCGGTAAGACCTCACCCCATAGCAAAGTTGGGCTGTATTTAATCATTGTTCCTTAGGACACTGATACCATGAGTTCACGTTAGCGGCCTTTGTTTGCAAAATACTTGCTACAGAGCACTAGAACTAGAATTCCCCACTTTTTAGCAAGAGTAAACGCACGACTCGATTTCTTATTGCAGATGACATTGACTACCTCAGGTCAATTTTATCTGGAAATAAAGTAGTGATTCACCAGGCGAATCTTGCCTGGCACACGACTTGGCAAGTTTCACGAAAAAATAAGAGTTTGGGGCGCGCTC
>CAYXJG010000455.1:0-3989 GCA_964465285.1 uncultured bacterium | reverse complement strand
GGGGGGCAAGGGGGGATCTGAAGTAGCACTGAGGACTTCTCAAACATCCTCTAAAGGGCAGTTGAGTATCCCATTGCTCTTTTGACTTTATCGAGGGTTTGGGTGGCGATCGCCTCTGCCTTCTCCTTGCCATCCCGCAGAACGGACTGTAAATACCCTTTGTCCTTTGTAATCTCCTGATATTTTTCCTGGATGGGCCGGAGCGCCTCAACAGTTGTTTCTGTCAGAAGAGGCTTGAACTGCCCCCACCCCATATCTCGGCACGCATCTGCTACCGCCTCTTTCGACTGATTAGACAACAGCATGTATAGGGTCAGCAGATTATTACATTCCGGGCGATTGGCATTGTCAAACTCTAGACCCCTGACGGGATCTGTTTTGCAGCGCTTGATTTTTTTCTGAATCACCTCGGGCGGATCAAGCAGATTAATACGGCTCTGCTCAGAGGGGTCAGACTTAGACATCTTGCGACTTCCATCGGTCAAGCTCATGATGCGAGCACCCTCTGTGCGAATCATGGGTTTTGGCATTTTCAGCACAGGAACATCGTCCGTCCCAAACTGGTGGTTTACCCGTATTACAATATCTCGCGTGAGTTCTAAATGCTGCTTCTGGTCTTCACCCACAGGAACCACATCGGGTTCGTACAGCAAGATATCTGCCGCCTGGAGCGCCGGATAGCAGAGCAGCCCCGCTCCCACATTTTCACCCTGACGCACAGCCTTTTCTTTGAACTGCACCATGTCCTCCAGCCAGTTTAGAGGCGTAACGCAGGTAAGCAGCCACCCTAGCTCACTGTGGGCGGAAATATGAGACTGAACAAAGATGGTGGAGTCCTTTTCTGAAGAGAGGCCAGCCGCAATGTAGAGAGCTGCAGTTTTATCCGTGTTTTCAGCCAGGGTTGATGGGTCGTGGGGCACCGTAATGGCGTGCAAGTCAGCCATAAACAAAAAGCTCTCATACTCATCTTGCATCTCCACCCAATTGCGGAGCGCTCCTAGATAGTTGCCAAGATGAAGGTCTCCAGTCGGCTGAATTCCCGATAGAATGCGCTGCTTCCCCATAACCCCCAGCAGAAACAATGACTTAAGTAAGTAGGTGAGCACAGCCAAATTATAAAACTCGTAGAGTCTTGCACCGCCTGCCCAGCGGACGGCGCAGGACTCCACATCTGGTTTTTAACTGTGCCAAGCTACTTATCAACTTGGATAGCCATAGCCATAGCGTGACGCCCTTGTCCATCCACCCATCAACAATAGCAGTGATTCGGCATCCACAGGTGCTAGCGATCGCCCCCATTGGATACCCACCCTGACAAGACCCAAAGATTGTGTTTTAATAAATGTAACGATTTATTAACTTCCTTAGACGGTACTCTATTCCTGTCGCCTGCTGAGGCTGATTTAGAGCTGTGCTTAGAAGCATGCAAAAGGCTTTGGTTTCAGAAGATCTTGGTTCAAAGCTCTTAGCAGGTTTTGTTAGATGGGTTCTCGTATCGGCGTAGGATGCTCACCTACTTATATCACTATGTGTTTTGAGCTATGCCAAATGACCATCAACCTTCTGGGCACGAGTCTTCTAAGCATGTTGCCAGTCAAGCTATCGAGCAGTTGCAGGCGTGTTTGTTGCTGACGCAAAACACCACGAACCACAGTGAAGCAGAAGAGCGATACAGGCAGTTGCGCGATCGCCTTGTGGGTGAAGCTGCTGGGGTAGCCCCTATTCTCGATTTGATGTGGAAAGAAATTTTGGCAAGTCGTCGCTCTGCGTTCTTCTGGGAAGAAATGTGCAACGTTGAGCAGCGTCTCACTGAGCGCATGGCAGAGAGCCACGTTCAACTCCGCCAGAATTATCTGAGGCTCGTCCAAGAGCAGTAGGGAACTGGAAAATGGTGACGTTCATCGGGGTTGACCTGGGGTGGACATCCGGAGCAACAGGGCTGTGTTGCTTGGACTATGACGAGCGTGATGCCACTCTACGCATTCGGGATCTGACCTGTCGGGGGGCGATCGCCGACATTCTAGGCTGGATTGATAGCCATGCCCCATCAGGTAACCCCGCCGTTGTTGCTGTTGATGCGCCGACTATCATCCCTAATGAGACTGGAATGCGTCTTCCAGATCGCTTAGCCCATAAGCATTTCGGCAAGTATCATGCAGGCTGCTACCCGGCAAATCTAGGTCGTCCCTTTGCATCGCGTACCGTAGGGTTTGGGCAAAGCCTGGAGCAGAGAGCGTTTCTGCATGACCCCCATCTTTCCCTTGCAAAGCCCGATGGTCGCTACCAGCTTGAGTTATTTCCTCACACCGCTACAATCCATCTCTTTCAGCTTGACCGCATTCTGAAATATAAGAAGGGGATACTTCAAGAAAAACGAGCTGGGCTAAACGAGCTTCGGACATTCATGATGGAGGTATTGCCGGAGCTTGAGCCGTCTTTAGCGTTGCTCCCCAATTCACTCCCTTCTATTCCTGAGAAGGGGCGGGAAGTAAAAGCTGTTGAGGATCAGCTAGACAGCATCATTTGTGCCTATTCCGCTGCCCACTGGTGGTACTGGGGACTAGAAAAAAACTGGGTTTTGGGCGATCGCACCACTGGCTATATTGTTATTCCTACGCCTTTCGGGCGTCAGGGATAGCCAGCACAGGAACGAGCATTGTTGGATTTCTATAGCATGGGCCCGTATTCGATGCCTTCTACCACTGCTTGATAGGAGGCATCCAGAATATTGGTAGACACGCCCACGGTTGTCCATCGCCGCTGACCATTGCTGGACTCCACCAGGACGCGAGTCTTGGCGGCGGTTCCGGCATTACCGTCCAAAATCCGCACTTTGTAATCTGCCAGTTGGAATCTGGCGATCGCCGTGCCCGCATCATTGTGGGTATGGATGCCAAGCTTGGGCTGACCGGGGTGGGGAGCGTTGGGATTCGTGGTGTCGATATTGAGAGACTGAAGAACTGCATGGGCGATCGCCGTGACCTCATGGGGCAGAGTTCCGCTTGAGAAAGAAAAGTGGAAGAAGGAGATCCGTGCATCTTCTATGCATCTGTAGAGTAGGTGAAGGCGGAGAATCAAATCATGTGAATTCAGTGTTAGGGGGCGATCGCCGCACAGGCTTCTCTCCTGATTGTTACCAACACCTCTGGTCAGTGAATAAGAAAATTCGCCCATGCACTGGTGAAGGATAGGCAGTTGCCGTAGCTTACGCTATCCTAGCTTCCTTGCAATGTACACACCATAGCTGTAGTAATTTTTATATCGCTTATACAGCTCGATTTCCTGCTCTTCACACGCCACTATGGTGCGCGCTTCTTTACGGTTGCCATGTTGGTTAAGAAACCTCTGAAATCTATTCTGCATTGGCAAATAATAGTTGTCCAACCAACAATGTTCTGGCAAAACAAAGTAACCCATTGGAGCATAGCCGCTCGCTTCTAGTATGCCTATCTTTGAAGATGCCACATCGATCTCGGGGTATTCACGATCCCAATAGGTTTGCAGTTCCAACGGACGAGAGCCAGTCGTCCAGGTTATTTCTGAAACAATGAGTCGTCCACCCACGTTCAGAAAACGCCTCCAGTCTTTGACACCCTTTTCAAAGCCGATGTTGTATATTGCCCCCTCAGACCAAATCACATCATATTCCTGCTCCCCAAAGGGTAGATTGTCCATGGAGCAGGCAAGGGGGGCTATTTTTTCAGAAATTCCCATATCTTTAGCCTTATGGTCAAGCACGTCGAGAAATTCCTGAAGGAAATCGACTGCCGTAATCCGAGCGTTTAATAGACGAGCAAGCAATAGGGTGGAAGCCCCTGTACCACAGCCGATATCAGCAATCTTTAGGGACGCCGACCGATCTACCATAGCTAGCTCAAGCGCTTTTTCTGTCTCCGCATCACCGCCCGGCCCTTGCCGGTTTCCACCTTTATGAAGGTCTATCAAAAGCTGATAATCGTCCACTTGTCTCTCCTGAGGAAAAAGGATTA
>CAYXJG010000454.1:0-4022 GCA_964465285.1 uncultured bacterium | reverse complement strand
GGGCTGCGCCCGCTGCTCTTTTCCGGGTACTTTATTTTCTTGCAAGTCCCTTATGGAAATTTAGGAGGCAAAAAGGTCGCCTCAGGCGACCTTTTTGCCTCCTAAACCGATACAAGTGAGCGCCTATAGGGCGCGAAGTTTTCCAAAATGAGAATTGCTGACAGATAACACCAATTCTTGAAAGTAGAACTACAGATAGCTGGCCTGTAACCTATCCCGAATATAGGTTCGCCAATCCAAAATCGAAAACCCAAAATCAGCATAACCTGGGCAGTGCAGGAATTACACCACCCCTACCCAGCAGCATTTAGACGACCTTCCGCTTACCCGGCAGCCCAGAATTTAGCGCCAAACATTCCAGCCATAGAGCTTTGACCTCGGGTGAGCACCCTTCAAAGTAAATGTCCTGAAACCACTGCTGTAAATCTTGGTCACTATCCGCTAAGAGGTGATTAATTTGCGCAAACACGTCCATGGCGAGTGCGGCATTTCTTTGGCGTTCTAATACATCAGCAATATGCCGAACCCGTGACGCATCTCGAGTTCTAATCACTTTGACCAACTTTGCACTAATTTCAGCAATATTGTGACTCATGAGCAGTTCCCCCGGTATATTTTGGCCATCAGTGGCATGGATGGTACTGCTTCATTTTTCGAGGCCATGTCCAATTTTTCAGGACGATCACGTTAAAGCCTGCTTGTAGGTTTGGGTAAAGGTTCTATGAATTCTCTCTCGTGAAAATCCCAGTAATTTTGCGCGTATTCCTAAATGCAATGTTGGTGAACACACACGCCTCATCGCACCCTGATGAAGAGTGCGCTAAGGTATGTCCAAGAGATGTGAACCCATGCCGTTAACAACATGCCTGAAGGGCCTGAGATTAAGCGTTCTGCCGATGCGATTGCGAATGCGATCGCCCATCGTTCCATTACTGATGTCTTCTTTGCATTCGACCACCTCAAGCGGTTTGAGGAGACGCTTAAGCAGCAGACGGTGATTGCAGTAGAGCCCCGTGGCAAGGCACTACTAACTCGGTTTGATAATCATCTCAATATCTATAGCCATAATCAGCTCTATGGCCTTTGGATGGTGCGCAAGGCCGGGGCATATCCTGATACCAATCGCCAACTCCGACTTGCTATCCATACGGAGAAAAAGGCAGCCCTCCTCTACAGCGCCTCTGATATTGAGGTGCTGCATAATGACGAGTTAGAAACCCACCCGTTTCTCAGCCGTATTGGCCCCGATGTACTTAATTCTGAAACGACGGTAGAAACGGTGATACAGCGATTGACGAGTCAAACCTTTCATCGTCGCCGCTTGACAACATTATTGCTTGATCAGTCTTTTTTATCTGGACTAGGCAACTATCTACGCAGCGAAATCCTATTCGCCTCAGGGGTTCACCCTACCCTGCGTCCTGTGGACTGCTCTGAGGCACAGATCAAGAAATTGGCGGATAGGGCGATCGCCCTTCCTCGCCAATCTTATGAAACGGGCGGCATTACCAATGATTTGCATCGGGTTGCGGCCTTGAAAGAGCAGGGAAAGCCCCGTTCTGCGTACCGCTTTTATGTCTTCAACCGCGACTCCCAACCCTGCTATCAGTGCAGCACGCCCATTATCAAAGATGCATCGGGAGGACGACGCTACTACTACTGTCCCTGCTGTCAGAAGACCTAGCCTTCGTCTAGTAGTTCGCCAAGTGAAGATTGCCTACTTCGTTTCCCACACAACTTGGCAAGTTTCACACAAAAATCGGGGGTTGGGGCGCGCTGAGCGCGCCCCAACCCCCGATTTTTGCGTTGTGAATTTGAGAACTTTGCCAAGTCGTGATTCAACTTTGTTGGAGCAGCACGGCGATGCTGCGCCACTCCAACAGAATTTGGTTCAAGTTATTTAATTCTTATTCCATAACATCATTTAATCAAGTCATATTAGCATCACGTCCGTTGTAAAGGCTCATGGCCTTTGAAAATCCATCTTTTAAGCTCACTTCTATGGCACTGAGTACCCAGTACAGAACCTCTTCAACCATTTTTGTTTCCTTGGGCGAAAACTTTCCCAGCACGTGAGACACGACCGGGTCTCCAGATTCTTGCTGAGGTCTACCAACCCCAATGCGGATGCGCGGAAAATTCTGGGTACCTAAATGGGCGATCGCCGATTTCATCCCATTGTGACCGCCTGCCGATCCCGACAACCGAAGACGAATGCGACCTGTCGGCAGATCCATATCATCGTAAATCACCACGACCTTAGAAACTGGAACTTTGTACCAGTCCAGCACTGCACGAATCGACTGCCCTGACCGATTCATATACGTCAGGGGCTTGAGCAGGCGTACTTTTTGTCCCGATGGAGATAGTCCTTCCCCGAATTCTCCATTGAATCGCTTGTTTTCCGAGAGGGAAACCCGCCAAGCACCAGCCATTACATCTACAGCGTCAAAACCAACATTGTGGCGGGTCCTGCGATATTTACTCCCCGGATTGCCCAAGCCTACAATGAGTTCTGGCATTACCAAACTGGGCGGCTCATTCGATAGTGTCATATCAAGTTGCTGAGAGACCCCTTAACTCACGGACTGCTCCTCTGGATTCTCTAGCATTTCAGCATCCGGCTCGGATGATACTGCATCCAAAGATGCGTGCGCCTCGGATGCCTCATCCGCTTCAGATGGCCCGTCTGCCCGTTCCGCTTCCGCGCCATTGCTGCCAGATTCAGAAGAATCGTTGGAGGCATTAGATGACGGAGCGATCGCCTTTTGCGGTTCAATAACGGCACTCATAGGCTCCTTCACAGCCTTCTCAATTTTTTCGGCCTCTTGTTTGAATTCGTTTTGAAATTCACTCGACGCATCTTGAAAACTCTTAATGGCCTTGCCCAAGCTTTTGCCAATTTCTGGCAGCTTCTTAGGGCCAAAAATGAGCAGAGCCACAATAAATATTAATGCCATTTCTGGCAAACCGATGCCAAAGATATTCATGGGACATGTCCTCCTACATAGGCGATGCGCAATCAGAATGGTTCCCAGCGCCGTTTAGCACTGTCTAGAGCCCTGGTCTGAAGTTCTATAAGGTACTGAATATGAGGTACCCAACGGGATCAGGAAAGGATAGCTATAGCGCTGTGCAAGCGCATTAAGTACAGTTTGTTGAGTGGCGGCGCTCTGCGCCGCCACTCAATACATTTGGGTGTGCTGAATCAATTGCACACTGCTATGTAAACCATGAACTCAAAGTAAACCAGGCGACTCGACGTCCAATTTATAGTGCCACACATCACGGTTGGATTGGGGCTACCCCCGAGACATGTAGAACACAGGCACCATTGTCTTGCTGAGCAATGAAGCATTCAGAAGATCTACTGGCTAAACCCAAAAAAGCAGCCCTGGTGTAGCCAGGACTGCGGTTTCCTATCAAACAACAGCAATAGAAGCGTCTACTGGAAATTCGACAAGCTTGACCAGTCAACTTTAAGGTCATTAAGAATGAGAGACGAATTATAGATCTGCAAAATAATGAGGAGAAACACAAAAAACAGCAGCATAAAAACAGCCATTAATGGGGTGGTTCCCCAACCGGGTGCAACCTTACCGTATTCAGCGTTTAGAGGCCGAAGAAGCTCTCCCAATCGCGTCCGTTGTGCCATGAGTAACCTACATGAATTCTAAACTATTAACGATCCGTAATACTATAGAAGAATAGCACTCATGTGTAACACAGGTTAATGAACGTCATGGATACTGCAACAGTTTTTATCATTTCGATTGGCGCTGCCGTGATTGCGGTGACGGCCTATGCCATCTACATTTCCTTTGGCCCACCCTCCATAGAGTTGGCAGACCCTTTTGAAGACCACGAGGACTGAAGACTAGGAATCAAAAATTCAATAAAATCCAACTTTGGGAGAGCGGCGCAGCGATGCTGCGCCGCTTTCCGTAGGCTGGTTCCAATTATCTACACGACGTGGCAAAATTCTCAAATTCACAACACAAAGATAGGGGTTTGGCGCGCGC
>CAYXJG010000453.1:242-4032 GCA_964465285.1 uncultured bacterium | reverse complement strand
GCGCGCGCCAAACCCCTATCTTTGTGTGAAACTTGCCAAGTCGTGTGTAAGAGAAGAGTGGCGTATTCAGGTGATTTGTATTTAGGCGGTTCTAAAACAGTAACGGGAACGGGAACAATGTTGAAGGGTGTAGGCTGCGCTTGCACAGCCCGAGGGTCTATCGGAGTGGTAACATTCCTTGCAGTTTAGGAAGCAGGGTGTGGAATGCCTGTCCTCGATGGCTAATTTTATTTTTGGTGGCGTCATCCATCTCAGCAAAGGTCATGGCTGGGCCGGGAACGTAGAAGATGGGGTCGTAGCCGAAGCCCCCGCCTCCACGGGGATGGTGAAGAATTTCTCCCTGACAGATACCTTTGGTTTCCAGAACAACGGAGCCGTTGGGGCGGGCGATCGCCACTGCACATACAAACTGGGCGCGGCGATCGCCCGCATCTCCCAGTTCTGCCAAAACCCGCTCAATGCACTGCTTTGGTGTGGGGGCGTAGCGGGCAGAGTAGATGCCGGGGGCACCGTCCAGGGCATTCACCATCAACCCAGAGTCATCGGCGATCGCCCATTGATTCATCGCTATCGCTACCTGAGATGCTTTCAACCGCGCATTTTCCAAAAAGGTCGTTCCAGTTTCCTCAATGTCCAGGTCAACAGGTTTTAGCATAAGCTCCAGGTCAAGACCCGTGAGATATGCCTGCATTTCCCTCAGCTTCCCCGGATTCCCAGTAGCGACTACCAGCGTTGTCATTAGTCTGTCCTACGAACGATCTAAAGCCTGTTGCATGAAAATGTCGTGGGCACTGCGGAGGGATTCATCATCGCTTGGGTGTCGCTGCACGTAGGTTCCGTCCGGTTGCATATCCCAGGCTTGACGATTATCCGTCCAAAAGATATCCAGCATCTCCTTTAGCTCCTGCACTAGAGCAGGATCTTCGACCGGGGTGACCGCTTCCACCCGACGATCGAGGTTGCGGGGCATCCAGTCGGCACTGCCAATATACACCTCTTCGTCGCCATCGTTCTCAAAGAAAAAGATGCGGGAATGCTCTAGAAATCGTCCGATGATGCTGATGACGCGAATGTTGTCGCTCACTCCAGGGACTCTTGGACGCAGACAGCAAATGCCGCGAATGATGAGGTTAATCTCGACTCCCGCCTGAGACGCTTCGTAGAGAAGCTGGATCATCTTGGGGCAGACCAGGGAATTCATTTTTGCCACAATCTTGCCAGGACGACCATTTTGACTATGCTCAATTTCGCGGCGGATAAGGGACGCCATGCGATCGCGCAGGGTAAGCGGAGCAACCAGCAGTTTGCGATAGGCTTTCTGCCGAGAAAACGCAGTCAGGTAGTTGAACAAGGCAGACAAATCGGCTCCCAGATCCTCGCGGCAGCTCATCAAGCCCAGATCGGTGTAAAGCTTAGCGGTTTTAGAGTTATAGTTGCCCGTGCCAATGTGGACGTAGCGGCGCAGATGCTTCTCTTCGTCGCGGACCACCAGCAGAATTTTGGTGTGGGTTTTCAGTCCCAATACGCCGTAAACCACGTGGATGCCGGAATCTTCCAGTCGTCGCGCCCACTCAATGTTGTTGGCTTCGTCAAACCGAGCTTTCAGCTCCACCAAGACCGCCACCTGCTTCCCGTTCGCTGCCGCATCCATGAGGGCACTGACGATGGGGGAATCTCCTGAGGTACGATACAGGGTCATTTTAATCGCCTGAACCTGCTCGTCGCGAGCCGCCTGGGTGATGAAGGATTCCACCGTGGCGTCGAATGCCTCGTAGGGATGATGCACCAGCAGATCCCCCTGGCGAATGACAGAAAAGATGTCGGCTTTTACCGTAGCACTGTCAGGAACCTCTTCTCCGGCACTCACATGGATCGGCTGGAGCCGTTTGGGAATAACCGGTGTCCAGGGCTTGTCCTTTAGGTCAGAGCGAGATATCGAAAGGAAGAAGAATAAGTCTTTCAGGTTTAATAGCCCATCAACAGGGTAGATCTGGTCGTCGGTGATGTTGAGTTCTGTAGCGAGGCGATCGCAAAATTCTTGGCGGGCACCCGCCTGCACTTCCAGGCGAACCACAAATCCCTCTAGGCGGCGCTTGCTAATCTCCTGCTGAATAGCTAGAAGTAAATCGCTGGATTCCTCCTCTTTCACCGGGAAGTCTGCATCCCGCGTGATGCGGAAAAGGAAATAGTTGCAGATGGTCATACCAGGGAAGAGAATATCCAGGTTATTGGCAATCACATCCTCTAAGGCAACCCCTGCCCAAACTGCTTTCTTGCCGTTTACGGTTTTTAAGTCATCAGGAAAGGGAATAAACCGGGAAAGGTTATTGGGCACTTTGACACGGGAGAAATGCTGATCCCTGGTTTCAGGATTTTCTGTTTCAACCGCCAGGCTCAGACTCAGGTTTGACATGCGGGGAAAGGGGTGGGCAGGGTCAACGCCCAGGGGAGTGAGGATCGGATAGATGCGGGTTTCAAACTCGTCGCTTAGAAATTTTTTTTGATCAGCAGTGAGCTGGTCGTAGGTCAGAAGGTGAATGCCTTCCTCCTCCATAAGCGATCGCATTTCTGTCTGGAAGAATTGGTGCTGCTTCTGTACCACGGGCAATAGGTGCTCTCGAATTTTAGCCAGTTGCTCCTGGGGCGTCAGGCCATCTGCGGGCACCGATGCCATCGTTACATCGGTTTGTTCCAGCAAGCCCGACACCCGCACCATGAAAAATTCATCCAGGTTTGAACTGAAAATCGCCAAAAACTTCAGCCGCTCCAGCAAGGGCGTCCGCGAGTCCAAGGCTTCATGCAGCACACGATCGTTAAATTGCAGCCAGCTCAGTTCGCGGTTGATGTAGTAATCAGGATTCTTCAGGTTCGTTTTCAGGTCAGTCGGGGCTTGATGTTCTTCAGTCAGCGTCATGAATCAGTCTCCAGGAAGTTGTAGGTGCTTGGTTGGGTGAACGGATAAAGAGGTCAAGGAGCGAGTCGGCACGGCTCAGCGCCCAATCTCCTGAGGAGAACATCATCGTACCCGTATCCGCTTTTAGGTCAATGTAGAGATCCCCATCCTGCATAAAATAACCAGTGGCTCCTTGAAGGGTCTCAAGATAGCGGTCTGAGAAGGATCCGGGGGGACAAGCGGCTAACGTCGTCGGCCCCAGGGTAATAGCGAGTTCGTTGCCCATTTGGGTATAGGTTCCAGTTGCCCGGTTGCAGTCGGCACGCACAGCAACTTCCTCGTCATTGATAAACTCCAGGGTGTAGAGACTCGAATCGTCAATCGTTACCAATTCATCGGAATCACAGATGTCGATCCGGCCCGCATCTGTGTCATAGCTTGCCTCAAGAGAATCATCACCACAGGCGCTTTGGGCCCACACGGTTGAATGACTAGGGGTTAACCAAAGGGGAAGGGTTATGGCGATCGCCCCCATCATCATCCCGAACCCTGCTCTCACCGTTGCTATGCTCATATCCTCACCATCCAACTTGAGTGACGTGTCTGTGACCTTATCCCATCACAAAACAAAAGGGATTTTCGCCACGTCAAGCTTTCTTAACGTTCGGTTCCTTAAGTATCCTCCAGTAGATTGTCGCGTTTCGCCGTTAACATTCGATTAAGAGGATGATCGGCATAACCACCACCATTCCATTACGCGCCTGGTTGTAGCTCGTGTGGCTAACGACCACGCAAGGGCGGCTGCTCTCTGCCGCTGGTCGGATTTAGGTTGGTTTTAGGAATAGGAATAGGAATAGGAATAGGAATAGGAATAGGAATAGGAATAGGAATAGGAAT
>CAYXJG010000453.1:0-142 GCA_964465285.1 uncultured bacterium | reverse complement strand
AGGTGAGCGTCATCGCTGTCTGTAGCAATGGGCGATCGGAAGGCAAAACGTAGGCGCGATGTCCTGGTGTTGCGTAAGCCCATAAAGTCTAAGGGATCTGCGGCTAAAAAAGATACCGGAAGAAAAGAGCAGCGGGCTGCGC
>CAYXJG010000452.1:0-4049 GCA_964465285.1 uncultured bacterium | reverse complement strand
AGGGTTAGGGAGGATCAAGCCCAGCATTAGCTAGGCCAGATAACTTATGTGTACTTAGTAGCCCAGCTTGGGAGAGGGATTTAGGGTAAGAGCAGGCTGAGTAGTTACGATTCGCTTAACAATTGCTGTTTGCGCTCAGAGCTGAATGAATCAGTGCTCCAGCCTGTTTAACCTTTTGTTAAGCATGAGCATTCTTACCCACCTTGAGCATATACACTTAAAAAAATTTGCAAATTTGGCGATCGCCCTTCTAGGGGGTCGGTGCATCCCCGATGTTTGATAGTTACCCCCTCCCACAAAATAGTAGGGACAAAGCGGAAATAGCGTTGTGACAACCATTGTTTTTGGTGCATGGTATGGATATTCAATCAATTCTTCTTATTGCGCTTGCAGTTTTTGTTCCTGCGATGTGCGTGTCGGTCTACAACAGGGTCACGCTGGGCTAGAGTGCCAGTGTTGCTCTGCCAACACTGATAGACCCCTGTGAGTTTCTCTCCACTCAGTAGGGAGTCACAATTAAATATAAAACCCATAAGCCCTGCGCTGCGCGGGCAGCGCAGGGCTTTGTAGTTGGTTTTTAACTATGCCAAGGTACTTATCATTATTCGATTCCACCCATGTCCTTCCCGACGCGGCACTTGAGGATATTGGTTATTTGCGATCGCCCCAGGCGATTCGAGAGCGGTGTCACCAGATTTTTGAGCGAGCCTGTCATCACCAGCTTGAGCATTTTGACTGCGACCTGAATCAACTGGATGCCGTGGCTGATTACGTAATCCAGGTAACGCGCGATACCTACCCTGATTTCAAGATCCCTTTTCATAGTCGCTGGCGGCATTTTGAGGTGGAGGGGGCTGATCGCATGGCGCGGTTTCACCAGGCAGTCCAGCCCTATGATGCTCTTGAAACGGCCCGCATTAAGATAGACCTGGCAACGGTGAGCGTGCTGCTGGATGCAGGGGCAGGTAAAGATTGGCGCTATGTTGAACCAGAGACTGGAGCCGTGCTCAGTCGATCGGAGGGATTGGCGATCGCCAGTTTTCATATCTTTTGCAGTGGCGCTTTCTCCAGCGATCCACATCAGCCGCTTCAGGCCGATGCAAAGGGGCTGCAAGCCTTTCATTTGGACGCGCTGAAAGCAGGGTTTCAGGTGACGGAGGAAAACCCGCTGGTAGGACTAGAAGGACGGCTCCATCTTCTACATCAGTTGGGGAACGCATTGAGTCAGTCTCCCCATTTGTTTGGGGAGGTCTGTCCCCGGGCAGGACATCTTGTGGACTACCTGGCAAAGCAGAACAGAACGTCATCCACGTCAGCAGCGACAATTCTCCAGGCTGTCTTAGACGGATTCAGCTTCATCTGGCCTGGGCGGATCACCTTGCACGGCATCAATTTGGGGGATGTGTGGCAGCACCCGGCATTGCCCCAAACCTCACTCAGCAGCAGTCTAGTGCCTTTTCATAAACTCTCTCAGTGGTTGACCTATTCGCTGCTTGAACCCCTGGCAGAAGCGGGACTGTCCATCACTGACTTGGACGGCTTGACGGGACTGCCGGAATATCGCAATGGTGGATTATTTATCGATATGGACGTCCTAAGGCCAAAGCACCCTGAAGTTACTGGGGAGGCCCATGCTCCTGGTTCCAGCATTATTGTAGAGTGGCGGGCATTAACTGTCGTGCTCTTAGACTTAGTCGCTCAGCGCATTCGCCAAAACCTCGGTATAGATGCAAAGCAACTCCCCTTAGCATGCGTGCTTCAGGGCGGTACCTGGAGTGCAGGCCGACGCATTGCGGGCGATCGCCGTCCTAGCGGCATTCCTCCTATCCAGATTAAAAGCGATGGCACCGTTTTTTGAGACTGGCCTAAGTTTTTGAGTAAGAAAAAGGGCGATGCCCCAGCATACCCCCGTGGCGGTGCAGTAACCGCGCAGGTTGATGCCAGCAACGTGGGTTTATTCCAGTAAAAAGGTCTCGACAAACTGCACGGTGGCGTAAAACAGAAAATCCACATTCGGCTTTTTAGTAAAGCCATGTCCTTCGTTGTCGGCAATCAGCGACCAGACGGGAATCTGGTTATTCCGCACCGTGGCGATGATTTGCTCCGCTTCCCCCAGGGGAACGCGGGGATCATTGGCACCATGCACCACGAACAGCGGCTTCTGGATGGAGGCGGCGTTGTTGATTGGGGAGATTTTCTGCAAAAATTCGCGCATCTCCGGGTCGCGCTCGTCGCCATACTCCACCCGGCGCAGGTCGCGGCGGTAGCTTTCGGTGTTTTCCAGAAAGGTGACAACGTTGGAAATGCCCACAATGTCGATAGAAGCGCGGATGCGATCGCCATACATCGTTGCCACCGCCAGGGACATGTAGCCGCCATAGCTGCCGCCCGTGACCAGGATGCGATCGCTATCCAGATCCGGCTGGGTCGCAATCCAGTCCAGCAATGTGCCAATGTCTTTGACCGAATCTTCCCGCAAATAGCCGTTGTCCAGCTTCAAGAAAGTTTTGCCATAGCCGGAGGAACCGCGCACATTGGGAAACAGCACCGCCACGCCCAACTCGTTCAGGTAAAAGTTGTTGCGCCCCAGGAACGCCGGACGGAACTGTCCTTCGGGACCGCCGTGGATGTTGATGATGACGGGACGCTTGCCCTCGAAGCGAACAGGCGGACGGTAGAGGAAGCCCGTGATGGGGCGATCGTCGAAGCTGCGCCATTCCACCAATTCTGGCTCCGAAAAGGTCGCCGTGGTGATGCCGCCCGTTTCGCTTTCCGTCCAGCGCTCCAATGTTCCAGTGGTCACGTTAAGGGAATAGACATCGCTACTGGCGCGGGCAGAATTAAGCGTGAAACCCAGGTCTTGATTGTTGCGGTGCCACTCCAGCCCGAAAATCAGCCCGATGGGCAAATCGGGCAGGGGACGACGCGCGTTAGTCTGAGTGTCCAGCAGATGCAGGACACTCATGCCGTTTTCGTTAGCAGTGAAGGCGAGCAAGTTCCCATCCGGCGACAGCTCCAGCCCTTCGATGTCCCAGTTAATATCTTCAGTCAGCAGGGTATAATCACGGCTTGCCAAATCCAGGTAGAACAGGCGCTGAAACTCAGATTGGCGATCGCACACCACATACAGCCCCGTCCCATCGCCGCTAAAGCCAGCATTGCCATAGGCCACCGTCTCCACGCCCGTCGCCGGGGTCAGCAGCGTCCGCTCCCCAGAGGCAACATCAAACAGCCAGAGATAGCTTTCGGTGATGGAGATGGACTGCATCACCAGAATCTGCGCGTCATCCGGCGACCAGTCCAACGGAAACCAACCGCCCCCTTCAACTTCGGCAAAGCGGCGATCGCTCTCCGGACGCGCCGGATCAATCAAATATAAATCCGTGTCGGCCCCAGTGCGTCGGGTCGAGGTGTAGACCATCTGCGTCCCCGCCTGCGACCAGATGCCCCGACTGTTGCGCGAGGTGCCATCCGTCAGCAGCGTCACCTCCCCAGACGCCAGGTCATAGCGAAAGTTTTGCCGAAACTCGTTGCCCCCAATGTCCTTGCTGAAGACGAAGTAGTTTCCCGCCGTCGGTTGAAAGGTGGCACCGCCCACCCGCTCCGGATAAAACGTCAGCTGATAGCGCGCCCCCAACGGCTGCTTTACCCAGTGCACCTGCGCCGTCTCCGCAAACCGCGTCGAAATCAGCATCTGCCGCCGCGTCGGATGCCAACTCGCCAACCCCGCCGCGCGAAACTCCGTGTACCGCCGCACCCGCTCCGCCAGCGCCACCGAAATTGGCGGAATATTTTCAACCGTCAGGTGCTCGTTGGGCGTGATAGCATCAGCAGTGATAGCTGGACTGGGCATGGTGATTCCCCCAAGTGGATAGCAGCATTTCCTGTAATCTTAGGTGTTTTCTGGCTGGAGGGGCGATCGACCCTCCGATAAACAACCCATTCTCACCACCCACTCAGGCAACCCCCCCGCATCCCCCACAGCGGCTGCTACCCATCCAACGGACTCCGCACCCCAAACCCACCCCGATTCAGCACATGGGTATCAA
>CAYXJG010000451.1:0-4064 GCA_964465285.1 uncultured bacterium | reverse complement strand
TAAGGCAAGGGCAAACCCGTGAGGGAATGCCTGAAGGAAGCCAGGGGCAAACCTGCGAGCCGACGAACAGAAACATCATAGAAGGCCGAGATTCCTGTGGCGAGTTAGCACAACATAACGAAGCCTTTGGTTCAGGGAACACGGTAAATGATGCGGTTGTGCAGGGACAGTTCACGTTCTTATCCGGGGAGATCTGCCCATCTAAGCGGCTTCAAACTCTATGGAAGTCTGACTGCGGGCCAACTCGAAAGGGATGGATAACCCACAGAACCCTACGGATGTTTGGTAGCAGCGCCGCCAGCGGTAACGGTGGCGGTGAGGGGGCAGAAGTCAGCAGCGGCCATAGGAGTTCCAATTGGAGCGAAGGGCCAAACAACGTTGATAAGGAGGAGCCATGACCAACTCAGACGTGTCGTTGAACCTGGATGGGGGAGATGCGGATGCGCGTTGTGCCATAACGCCAGCCTTAGACATGAACCTGATGGAACGAGTGGTGGAACGCACCAATATGTGGCAAGCGTGGCACCGGGTCAAGTCCAATAGAGGCGCACCCGGCAGTGACGGGATGAGCCTGGAGGCGTTTCCCGACTACGCGCGGCAGCACTGGCCCACCATTCGTCAATCTCTACTGGAGGGAACTTACCAACCGCTTCCGGTGCGCCGGGTGGTCATCCCCAAGCCAGGAGGCAAAGGTGAGCGCTTGTTAGGAGTGCCTTGCGTCGTAGACCGGGTGATCCAACAGGCAATACTCCAGGTGCTAACGCCCATCTTCGACCCCGGCTTTTCGGAGTCAAGCTACGGCAGTCGTCCAAAACGCTCTGCTCATGGAGCAATTAAGCAGGTCAAAGCGTACCTGAAAGCGGGCTATCGAATAGCGGTTGACCTGGATGTGGAGAAATTCTTCGATACAGTGCAACACGATGTTCTGATGGCGCGTGTGGGGCGAAAGGTGCACGATAAAGTGCTCCTGAAGCTCATCGGTCGATACCTGCGGGCAGGAGTGATGGTAGACGGCATCATGCAGGCGAGTGAATGGGGGACACCGCAAGGCTCTCCGCTTTCACCGCTACTGGCGAACGTGCTGTTGGACGACTTAGACAAGGAACTGGAGGCGCGGGGCCACCGATTTGTCCGTTACATGGATGACGTAGTGATCTTCGTCAAAACCATGCGAGCGGGCAGGCGAGTCATGGCCAACATCAGCCGATATCTCACCCAGACCTTACGGTTGCGGGTGAATCGGCAGAAAAGCCAGGTGGTCAACGTCCATGCCCTGGAGTACCTTGGGTTTCGCTTCAAGGGAATTCGGGTGTATTGGTCAGAGAAGTCCTTTGAGGACTTCAAGCACCGACTGCGGGGGTTAACCTCCCGGCGGTGGGGCGTCTCAATGGCGTATCGCTTGGCGCGCATCAACCAGTACTTGCGTGGCTGGATGGGATACTTTGGAATTTCCCAGTTATATGGTCCGATACCGGAGTTGGACAAATGGCTGAGGCGACGGATCCGCATGTGCTACTGGAAACAGTGGCGGCGACCGCGCACCCGCATCCAACACCTGTTGGCATTAGGGACCGATAAGCGACAAGCTATTCTGACAGGTATTAGCCGTAAAGGTTACTGGCGCTTGTCAAAGACGCTTGCAACGCATACGGGAATGACCAATGAATGGTTAGCGAAACAGGGATTGCTATCGATCCGAGATCTTTGGATGAAAGCCCAAGGGTATACGGCGTAGCCCCAGGTTGATGTTTGCTCCACAATGTTGAACCGCCCTGTGCGGACCCGCATGCAGGGTGGTGTGGGAGGGGAGAGTTAAACACTCTCCTCGACCCGATTAGACTGCGTTTCACCAACAAATCTGACTTAACTCAAAGCTTCAATTTTGACGGTACCACCCTCAATCGTCTCAATCTGAAGTTTAAAGCCATACAGCAAGCCCATGCCCACTAACGGATCTGCGTCAGAAGCTGCTACATCAACGATTTGGTCTTTTCCGTCCCAAATTACAGCCGCCTTGTATATTTCAAAAACAGCCTCGCTCCCATTGCCTAATGTACCAATATTGCGGTAGTGCCAAGGCAAGCCAAGATCTGTGATGATGAAAAGTGGTAAAGACAGAAAGCTGGTGAATCCTGTATCAATGACTGCATCAACAGTGACTTTGGGTGAACCGATACAGCCTACTGCGACTTTAATAATTGCTTCACAATTATTACTGACCCGACCAAACATCATATATTACTGACCCGGCCAAACATCATACGGGCTGCCTCAGACTTCGGCCACCCATGCGGAAGACCGCACGATGTCCAATCCGGATCACCCAAGGTTGAGCATCAGGGTATCGCTCATAGAGACGATCTACAGCAGCCATAGCCGTATCAGCCACTTCAAAAGCGCCAGTTTCGATGTCGATCGCGACTATCTTGCCATAATTGCCTACCTCGACCTGAGAACGTACCTGAGATTCATAAATCTCATTGCCACGTTGGGCAAATTCCTCTTTGCTGTAGCGAGGGTGTCGAACTGTCATGAGTGTGTGATTATAGCCGTGCTTGCTTTCTCATTTTAACCTGGCTAATTGCGTTAAGGATTATCGTATACACAACAATTGCGCTTTTTGTCAGTGCTGCGAGGCGGACGTTACGACAATGAGAAATCGCAACTAAAGAATTCATCTCAAGGAAATGGCCTGTTCGCGGGTTAATCAGCCTGCCATCCTTCAATGGTTGCCAACAAAATATTTATAAGTGGATGATTAACAGCTACCCTCAGAGCTTCAGCTCCTCCTTGTTTGAGGGCGCTAATCACTTTTGATTTAAGAGTTGGATTTCTCTCAATTTGAGCAACTGCTTCAGTAACTACAGACATCTTTTCAGGAGTTGTCGTAGTCGGATAATCTTGTGATAGATGCTCTAAAAGCTTCTGTATCTCTCTAGCTGCTTCAGCTAAGCTTTGTTTCTGAGCCTCATTTATATTTCCAGCCAGTTTACGAGCATATATTTTCCCAGAGTTTACACCAACACCAAAATTTCCACTCTGAATTATGGACATAATCAAACTCCTTCCTAATATTAGAACTAACCCTATAGCCAATGCAGACGTGGATGCGATAATTGCTGCTATGTAATTTTTCTTTAATGAAGAATACACGCGAATTTCACTCTCTAATAAGTCTAGCTCTTGTGTCAGCGGCTTTGCGATTTCCTGATGTTTGTAAATTATCCCCTCAATGATTCTGTCAGCCTCAGTATCAGCCTGAGAACACCACTCTTCCAAGCTGTTGTCACCAACCTATAGCCGCTCTATTCTCTCTTGAGTGCTATTATTACAGTGATTATGTCGGTCAATTCGAGCTTGATTAATTTTCTCTATTTCCCTAGAAGCGGCAAGTTCTGATTCTCTAGCCTTCAAAGAAATTGAATTATGACTATTGTTGAGATTGTTTAGTTCATGTTCAGCACTAAAATACTTTATTAAGAAATAAGCTAAAAAAGAAATTCCTGCGATTGCAATAAGTCTACTGCTGTTTTTTATAAAAAATAATTTATTAGACTTCATCGTACTCTCCTCTTATCTTATAACTGCATTGTGTATTCCTGGAATGCCTTCATTTATCAAAATTCTTAGTTATGTAATTTTCATCGAAAAGAAAGTGGCACGCAACTGATATCCAAGCCGCTCCTCAAGTGTAAGCAATTCTCAATTTACCAAGCTGCACTGCTGGCCCCAACTCAAGGGTTGACTGAGCTTTAAGGACTAAGCCTCCATGCTTCCGGTATGTCACGATGGATGAAGCAGTCTAACGATCAAGCTCAGCGGCGGTGAGTAAATTTGGTGTCTCAACCGACAATCTCAATTCCGCCGCTGCAACGATTTGTTGGGTTGCTGGCGCTTACAGAATGCCTGAGCTTTACTCTCCCACTTCTTGTAGCGTCCGATCGTAGAGCATTTGACTGACTCGAAAGCCAGCTTGATTGATCAACCGATCGAGCATTGGTTTAAGAACTGGGATAAGTCCCTGTTGTTTAGCATTAATGAGAATACCTAGAAGACCTCTGAGT
>CAYXJG010000450.1:0-4126 GCA_964465285.1 uncultured bacterium | reverse complement strand
CACGACTTAGCAAAGTTCTCAAATTCACAACACAAAGATAGGGGTTTGGCGCGCGGAGCGCGCGCCAAACCCCTATCTTTGTGTGAAACTTGCCACGTCGTGTAATCCTTGATCTTTGGAATGCCGATTAAGCAGTCTGACCAAGCCTAAGGCAGAATGGCGCAGCGCTACCATGCCCCTCTTCTCACAAATCATTTGAGATTGTTATATAGCGATCCTATTGAATTTCTAAGTGAATTTCTAAAGGTGGGGACGTGCGCAGCCCGCCTTCACCTTTAGGAATATTTTCAGGAGTCAAATAGGGTTCCTATAGAAAGAATAGAATAAAAATATTGCACGTTCCGACATTATCTATAAGTTACTCAACAACGGTTTACGTTCACACGCAATAACCCGCTCACAGCGAGAGTCAGGCCACGCCCATTGATAGTGGCACTCCTTTGGATCTCCCCAACACAAGCTGAGATATAGTTCTCCCTGTCCAGCCGTAACCTCAAGCCATTCAGCTTCTCGAACCATCTGCTCTACGAGAAATCGATCAATCTGATGGGGCGTATGCCCGGATGACCAGAAAACCATGCCCCGGGCTGCCAACCACCAGAAATCCATAATGTTTGGCTTCGCTCCCATGAGAATTTCTTTGTCTCCGGGAACAGGAACCAACTGATGATGCAGTTCTGGATATCGGACATCGTATCCATTGAATGTACAGTCACTCCATACAATCCCCGAAACACTATGCTCTAGCTGATACTGTTGCACCTGCTTTTGAAAATCTTGGTAGGCAAAAACCTTGCTCAGCTTCTCGGCACCCAAGGCTTTAGCAACGACTGGATTGCTCAAACGGTCGGGGGAAGACAGCAAGATGCGCTCCCCTTTCCATGTGGCACGAAGCTCCTGATCCAAAATTTGGATAAGCTGTTCAGTCGAATAGGTCATCAGGCTGACATACCCACTAGAGATTAACAGTGTCAATGTCACCTTACCAGGAGAGGTGTAGGGTACGCTGTGTGAGCAGAGACAACTAGCATCTTGTCAATTTTTAAAACCAGTGCCCTGTCATTTCTTGGAGCACTTCTTGGAATTAGAGTAAATCCCTCTGGGACTTATCCTAAGTTTTAATTTTGACGCTGCACTAGGCTACCCCCTTAGAAGGCCACCCCAACTTTTCATCGGGGCACTGCACAAGCAGTTCGTCAGGCGATCGTTGCTAATCTCCTAATTTGTGCAGTACGCGCTGTGTGTCCCATTGATGAGGCCATGTTGCCTTAACAGGCTACCTAGTCCAAGTAGCCCAGCAACTCATCGGTGTCATTGGCAGTATTATCCGCGATGGGGCGGTTACCTGGCAGCGGAGAGGGTTCAGGCCGATAAATCTGCATGGGCTGTCGATTATCGGAAGGTGTAATAGCTGATTCAGAGGTATCAGAGGTATCAGATGCGACAGCTGATTCAGGTGCAGATTCAGGAGGGTTGACGGTAAACGAACGGTCAGATTCTGAAGACATTGTTTATCCTGGAGAGTTGACTAAGGAGACATAGGGCAAATAGCTTGAAAAGCAATCACTTGAGAGCAATCAGTATATAATCGCGACTACATCGGCCTGAGGTGACAAGACCCAACGCCAACATATGTTTAGCTAAGTCCAACGACAGAGTCAGAGCTTTCCTGTTAGAGGAGACTCCAATCTTAAGCTTAAGCAAGATATAGCTTCGATACATTGCTTGGTAAAGATTCGCGACAAGGCTAAATCTAACTTACGTTAACCTATGTCGAAGGAAGCTTATCGAAAAAAGCTTGCTAAATAATGTAACATTACCCAACGTTCTCCAAGCATATATTGTACTAGCTAAGGAACAAGAATTGCACGACTTGGCAAGATTCCCAAGTCCCTATTTTTGCGCTGTGAATTTGGGAAACTTGCCAAGTCGTAATAGGACAGATTTTGCGAACTAGTGGACGGCGCAACTACCCGCTGGCTTGAGTTTAAGCAGATATTCACGGCCCATCTCAAATCGGCAACACTTTTCCTCGTAATCCTTTTGGAGCCTCAACGCCATAGCGGCTCAGCAGCGTGGGCACAATGTCATACAGTTTTGCGCCTTCTAGAATTTGTCCGCCCGTAGGCCGCTTCGGGTCATAGAAAATCATCAATCCAAAGGGAGCATGGTTGGCATCATCAGGGCCAGTATCATTTTCGCGGGTGTAAAAAGAGCCGATGCCCACACTTCCTACAGAGCGCCATGCCAGGTCATCAAAGTACACAATCAAATCCGGTGCTGCGCCCCGCACCCGCTGGTAAATCTCTTGGGGTTTATGAGCCTTGACGTTCAGGGGATTGCCATCGGGGTCGGTAAGGGCTTCCAGTTGCTGGGCAAGGCGCGATCGCATTGCATTGTAGTCCGACAGGGGCACAGTTCCCTCCGGTTCTCGTCCCTGCACATTCAGGAAAATTCTGGCGTAGTAGCCACCCGCGCCCCATACCTGGGTTTTGCTCCAGTCTACATCGAGCTTGTCTAGGGGGGTTGGCTTGTCGGGTCTGGTGTTGATAGTCAAGTAGCCGTTTGCGATCAACCATTCGTTAATGCAGATACCGCCCATGAGGGGCCGCGCCCCGTGATCGGACACCACCAGTACCGCCGTGTCGTCGTCACAATAGCTGAGCAGTTCACCGATCCGCTGATCCACATGGCAGTAGTAGTCATGGATAGCGTTGGCAAAGGGCGATCCAGGTTCATAAAACGGATGGGCGGGATCCATCGGCTTCCAGAAAGAGTGGTGAATGCGGTCAACCCCCATGTCAACTAGCATCAGAAAGTCAGGACGATCGCCCTGGATCAGCTTTTCGGCGAGGGTGAAGCGCTGGTCGCAGAGAGTATGAATATTCCTGAGAATGCGTGCCTTGTCTTCCGAGCGAAAGTGGGGCACATCCAGCATGAAATCGGGCATCCACTTCCGAATCTGATCTGCTAACGCAGGGGGATGAGTGAACGGCACCTCTGGGCTGGGAGTGAGGAAGCAGGATACCATCGAGCCGTTGACGGGATAGGGCGGAGAGGTGCCTGGAACGCTGAGAGCCGCAACCGTCCACCCTGCATCTCCTAGAATGTCCCATAGCCGAGGAACCTTGACAGCACGGCCATCAGAAATCGCCATGCTGTCGTAGTCTCTACTACGTCGATTACGAAACCCGTAGATGCCCAGTTCTCCTGGGTCGCGTCCACTCATCATGCAGCTCCAAGCAGGCACCGTAATCGCGGGAATGCTGCTCTCCATGCGCCCATAGCTGCCTTCCGCCATCAACCGAGACAGGTTGGGTAAGTCATGCCGCCACCGGTCAAACACCAGGGAGGGCTCCATACAGTCCAGTCCAATAATCAACAGCCGGGGTGAAGATGCCATAAGAGGAGATAGAGATAGGTTGTCGTGCGCGTCAGTTTTACATGAACCATGAAGCAGAATACGAAATCTTGAGCAACCCTAGATTTTAAGGTCTGATGTGCATTGGATCTGCGTCATCTTGAGGATACGGTCTTTTTTGAGATAGTGCTTACAGGATGGTGCTTATGGGATGGTTTTGGGTCGGTTGCCAAGGGACTTTCCTAGGTCTCTTGTGCTTCTTGTGAACGGCTTTGATGTGAGGCGATCTGTTCCTCAATTGCTTCAACCTGCTCTTGCAGCGCAAACACATCCTGGCGCGTTTCAATGACTAGAGTGGCTAGTTGATCAAACATCAGGCTGGATTCTGTAGGGGATGGTTCGATGGTCTCTGAAGGAGCAGGGGTCGAGGTACGTGATGTAGAATCGCGACCGAGTCGCCCTAATTGGGTTTCCAGTTGGTTGATTTGAGATCGAAGCGATCGCACCTCAGTTTCCAGGCGAGAAATCCTGAACGATACTTGCTGAGCAGTTTGCGCGACTGGCTGGGCTACTGTGTGTTGAGGAAGACTGAAAAACAGGGCCGACCCGAGGGCGATCGCCAAAATGACGAGACCAGCGCCAACAGGAATAGCGGAATAGCTCAGGCTACGAAGCCGGAGGATGCGTTTCAGTCTGCGTGGGTGGTTTAAGTTCATGGATGTAATCAGGTCACACAGGGCGCAGGTCAAGTCGGAGATGCTGTCA
>CAYXJG010000449.1:0-4131 GCA_964465285.1 uncultured bacterium | reverse complement strand
CTGGCGAAACCGATTGCATCACCAAACAACCGCTTAACTCATACCCAGTTGCAGCAGGCAATCGATTATATCCACGCTCATTTAAATCGAGATTTATCCTTGGCTGAACTGGCAAGCGTCGTTAATATCAGCCCAACTTACTTTGCAAGCTTGTTTAAGAAAGTAATGGGGATTTCGCCGCATCAGTATGTGATCAAACAGCGAGTGGAACGGGCAGAAGTTATGTTGAAGGGAACAGATTTGGCGATCGCCGACATCGCTCTACAAGTCGGCTTCTCCAGTCAAAGCCATCTGACGCAACAGTTTAAGCGGCTCACCGGAGTAACACCAAAACAGGTTCGCTAACACCTTAAGAATCTGACAATTTACCCTAAGGATCTGAAAGAAGTTGAGTGCTGGAACTGACTACACTCAAGTGAAATAAGACAAAGAGAACTTAGGGGTTGATGATTATGTCCAAAGTTGGAGAACAGACAAAAATAATGAACCAATACAAAGAGATTTATGAGTGCGTCATTGTCGGTGGCGGTTCCGCTGGACTCAGTGCGGCACTGCTTTTAGGCAGAAGTCGCCGTCGCGTGTTAGTCTGCGACAAAGGGAATCCGCGTAACGCTCTTGCACACGAGTCGCACAGTTTTTTTACCCGCGATGGCATCAGTCCGCATGAACTTTTGAGTATCGGTCGCGACCAACTCAAGCCTTATAAAAGCGTTGAATTTCAAGCGATCGGGGTCAAGGAAATCAACCCATCCGGCAATCAATTTGAAGTTGTGTTTGAGGATGGCACGATTAAAAAAACGCAAAAAGTTTTGCTGGCTTTCGGAGTAATGGATGAGTTTCCAGCTCTCGAAAACTTTGGTAATTTCTGGGGCAAAAGCGTATTTCATTGTCCCTATTGCCATGCCTGGGAAGTACGCGACGAGCCGCTTGCCATTATTGGAAATAGCGAAACGGGCATCGAAATGGTGGCATTACTGAAAAATTGGAGTGCTGATTTAGTCCTCTGCACTAACGGCAAAGCCGATCTAACCGCTGATCAAAAAACACTCTTGGAAAACCACAAAATCATTGTTCGCGAAGAGAAAATCATCCGACTCGAAGGCGATAACGGACAATTAGAGAACATCGTATTTGAGACAAACGAGAAAATTGCGCGTCGCGGAATACTGATCCGACTGAAGCAAACACTCCGTTCAAGCCTAGCTGAAAAGTTAGGCTGTGAGTTGAATGAATTCAATTTAATCAAGACGACCAATGTTTTTAACGAAACTAGCGTCAAAGGCATTTATGCGGCAGGTGATATCACTTCACCCATGCAAGTGATCACCGCTGCTGTTTTTCAGGGTAGCGTTGCTGCTGGCGGCATAAATCACTCTCTGATTATGGAAGATTTTGTCTAAATTAAGGTAATTCAATCTTCATCAGAACAAGCATCGTGGCTGATCTAGTTTCATAGACCAAGAGAGTAGGGAAAGTCATGCGTGTTAATTACACATCAAGTCTACAGAGCGATCTAATGATGCAGTGTTTGTGGTGGTGGATTGGTAGCGCAGTAGTTGTTCGGCAGTGCGAGATGACAACACTTGTAGGCAAACTCGCACTAGTAACAGGTGGTTTTTGTGGTTTAGGAGGAGCGATCGTAGGGTATTCGAAAGGTATCCAAGATTCCAAATCTGAGCGTCGAAGTTTAGTCGAAAGAAAATCAAAAAAAGAGAGAATTGTACGATGAAAATACGCTACGGGTTTCGACAGGTCGGCGATGTCGAAGTGTTCTACCGCGAGGCGGGGTCAAATGACGCGCCAGTGATGCTGCTGTTGCATGGCTTTCCAACCGCTAGCCACATGTTTCGCGACCTGATCCCTCTCCTCGCCGATCGCTTTCGGCTCGTTGTGCCAGATCTGCCTGGTTTCGGACAGACCAAGGCACCGCCACGTGGGGCATTCGACTATACCTTCGATCGCCTTACCGATGTGATTGAGGGCTTTACCGAGGCTTTGTCTCTCGATCAATACGTACTTTACATTTTCGACTACGGTGCGCCAGTGGGTCTGCGTTTGGCGATGCGCCATCCTGAACGGATATTCGCAATCATCTCACAGAACGGCAATGCCTATCTTGAAGGTTTTAGTGATGAATGGGGCTCGTGGGAGACCTATTGGCGCGAACCGAGCGAAGCAAATCGGGAAGCCTGCCGACCCTCGCTCGCGCCGGACACAATCCGGAATTGGCAGTATGGGACCGGAGCCGATCCAACCCTTTTGTCACCCGACGGCTATGAACTCGACATCGCATACATGGGGCGAGAAGGTGCGGAGGAGATCCAGCTCGATCTGATCCTCGATTACCGCAGCAACGTCGCGCTCTATCCAGCTTTCCAGGCCTACTTTCGTGAGCACCGTCCGCCGTTTCTCGCCGTCTGGGGTCGTCATGATCCGGCATTTCTGCCCGCTGGTGCTGCTGCTTATCAACGCGATCTCCCGGATGCAGAGATTCATCTGCTCGATGCCGGACATTTCGCGCTGGAAACCCATGCGGAAGAGGTGGCAGCGTTGATCCGCACCTTCCTCGACAACGCGATCGGTTCCACGCTGGGTCTTGAAGGTGATTACACAAGAATCTGACAGAACACTCTAAGAATCTGAAAGAAACCGAGCATTAGGAGCCATTACACTCAAATCATGAAAATAGCAGGGTGAATGCTTACCCCATCTTGAAATCTCTTTACACAGCATTGTTAAGACGGTGATTGATCGCTGCATAACAATTGTGATGCAACAGACAAAAACACATCATCAATTTACAACGGAGAAACCTCTCATGCCTTACGTTACTGTTGGTCAAGAAAATTCTGCAACCATTGATCTTTACTATGAAGATCTAGGGACAGGTCAACCGATTGTGCTGATTCATGGATTTCCATTGAACGGACATTCCTGGGAGAAGCAGGTCTTAGTTTTACTGAATGCAGGATATCGAGTAATTACCTACGATCGTCGAGGATTTGGTGCGTCTAGTCAACCCTCGCTGGGCTATGACTATGATACCTTTGCAGCCGATTTGAACACGTTGATGACCAAACTTGACTTGCATGATGCTGTGCTGGTCGGCTTCTCTATGGGAACCGGCGAAGTCACGCGCTATCTTGGCAGCTATGGCTCAAAGCGGGTTCAAAAAGCTGTGCTGATGGCTCCACTACCGCCCTTCCTGCTGAAGACCGCTGATAATCCCGAAGGCGTTGACCAGAGCGTTTTCGATGGCATTATGCAAGCGATCATTAAAGACCGCCCCGCTTACTTTTCTGAATTTTTCAGAGATTTTTTTAATGTGGATGTGCTGCTGGGCGAACGCATCAGCAACTATGCCATTCAAGCCTGCTGGAATGTAGCAGCCGGGGCTTCTGCTAAAGGAACCTTGGATTGTGTCCCTTCCTGGTTCACCGATTTCCGCGATGATCTGCCCCGGATTGATATACCTACCCTAATCATTCATGGCGATGCCGATCGCATTTTGCCGCTTGAATCCACCGCCGCCAGACTTCCAAAACTGATTAAAAACAGTCGGCTTGAGATTATCCCTGGCGGGCCGCACGCCATCAACTGGACTCACGCTGATCAAGTCAATCCCATATTGCTGGACTTTCTTCAGCAAAAATAGTCAGTAATCTGTCGCATTTCTGACTGGTGAAAAATTGTGAATTCAGCCTGTCCACGGTTCCGATCCTGGTGGTTGGCTGGCATAGGCTGAACGTTCAGCACCTGGATCAAAAGAATTAATGACCACAAAAAAGGAATACCATGAATAAGCCCAAGTTTTTTGTCACCCCCGGCTATGGGGAATACATGCTGAATAACTTGCATTACTCGCAAGCGCTAAAAATTGGCGATCGTGTGGAGACATCAGGTCAAGGTGGTTGGGATGACAATCTGCAAATTCCCGAGTCGCTCGCAGACGAGATTGCCCAGGCGTTTCGGAACGTAGAGCGAACCCTGGCAACTGCCGGGGCGGGTTGGGAGCACGTTGTCCACGTCAATTCTTACCATGCTGGCGGGTTGCCCCCAGAGGTTAACGAGGTGATAGTCAGGCTATATCGCCATTACATGCCCAACCATGCCCCAATTTGGACACAGGTG
>CAYXJG010000448.1:2765-4132 GCA_964465285.1 uncultured bacterium | reverse complement strand
TTTTTCGCTCTCTTTATGGCGTTGGTGGCAGCGCAAATGGTTCTGGCCTGGCAACCAAAACCGGCGTATTCCTCAAGGCGGGAAGTTTTCCCAAGGATAGAATCCAGGAGACAGGAGCCAGAAGCCAGCTCCCTCCTGAATTCTGACTCCTAGATTCTGGCTCCTTGCCCATCTGGGATTTCCCGGCTTAAATGACAAGCCCCAAAACCCAGCACAAAACCGGCAACCCGCTTGGAATTCATCAGTGTGGGGACTGGCATTGGTGCCGTCACCGCACTGGCGGCAGTCGGCAGTGGTTTTCTGACGGTTGCCTATCTGGGCTACCAGAATATTGCCATCAAGAGAGCCATTGGTACCGCCGCTGCCATTGGCTTTGCGATCTCAATTTCGGGCACCGTCGGCTATCTGGTCAGCGGCTGGTCGCGAACGCTGGGTGAACCTTACACGGTTGGCTTCATCCCTAATTGTTTGTGATAACGACTGGCATCTTTGTTCTGAGTCATCATCTAGGATGGCGTCCCTAATGCGACGCGGTTGAGTTCCAGAATGGGACATAGTAGGGACGCTTCACTATCCGATAGCTCCTTTTTGGCAACATCCTGCATGATCGCATAGGTAGCATCACAACTTCGCTGCGCCCCGAAAGCCCTCATGATGGTTTGAAACCAGTATAAAAAGCGTTCTTGATGAATTTCAGCATCGTCTAACAGGAGGGCGATCGCCGAATGACGGAGAACTCGCATAGTGTCTCCCTTCCATTTAGACGTCAAGTTTTTATCCCCTGTTTGAAGCAGTGCTGGATCAATTGCCGTGAGCTTTTGATAGACGTTTTCGACGAAATCTCGCTCGACCTGCTGCATCTTGTAATAAGTGCTCAATCTCAATGGATAGGAGGCCACATAATCATTAATAAACTGCAACTCTGCATCTGTCGCATATCGGCCTTCTGTTTTATCTGCTAAATCCTTAAATGCTTTCAGCATAGTAATTCCGGGCTTTGTTGATAAGTTTAGTTAAGCATACCCCTCCAAATTTTGGAGTGTCTCAGTAGTTACCCTTAACTTTCTTGGCCCGGTCATCGGTAAATCTTAGGAGATTTTGTAAATTTTTAATTCCAGTTGAATGGCCGTAAAGCTGAATACAGTACGGCTTGAGCCGTAGTAACGGCATTTGAAGTGATCTAAAGTGATCTAATGGATAGGGCGGGGTTCTCCACCACTGATGCTTAATTGTGACGCTATTGTGACGCTGCGCTAACTGCTTAGTTGACATGGTGCGCGTCGCACACCACACCGACTAAACAACGTTGCTTTGATACACGACTTGGCAAAGTTCTCAAATTCACAACACAAAGATAGGGGCTTGAC
>CAYXJG010000448.1:0-2755 GCA_964465285.1 uncultured bacterium | reverse complement strand
CGCGCGCGGAGCGCGCGTCAAGCCCCTATCTTTGTGTGAAACTTGCCAAGTCGTGTTGATAAATTTCTTATTTCAGCAAAAAATCATCTTCTATTCAGATCAGAAGAGCCCGATGCTGTAGCGTTATTGTATGGACAAGGCTGGAGTGCCTCACTGAAACCCCAACTAACGTTTTGTGTTCTACCTCCCGAAAGCATCCTGCTTTTGCCACATGATTTGCCACTTGCTTAGATCGTGTGTTGATTTTGTATGCCGATTGGGTTTAGTGGGTGGGCGAGCAATGCCAGCTTATTCAACCACAGCAGAGTGCTGTCTAAATCCTCAGTAGGATTTCAGACTCAGATAGGTTCTGATTAACGTTATATTCTCCAACTCTAAAGACGTACTCATGGGTATTAAAGAATTTACAGGACTCATTCATCCCGCACTGGCCGTTGCTTTTGTTTTTCCTCTCATTGGCATGGTGGTCTATTTGTCGATGCAGACGCGCGATCGCCGCCTTCAGGCCGAAAACAAAGTTAAAAGCAAGATTTCGCCCACAGTTGGAGCGGAACATTTACGTTTAGGCCGATGGCTGACCACGTCCGTTGTGGTGCTCACGTTGATTGGGATGCTCCATCCTGTCATTACGAAGATGGCCGAGAACAACACCTGGGCTAGCGAACCCCGTCGCGTCATTTTCGTTGCAGTCATGTTTGTACTAACGGGAGCATCTCTAGCCCTTCTATATCAAGCAAAAACCAGAGTGTGGCGTGCTACCTTTGCTACTCTAACGGGAATGGGATTGGTCATCATCGGATGTCAACCAGAGATTTTCCGGCGCGGCTATGAGTGGTATACCTCTCATTACTACTACGGTATCTCGGCTGCGCTGCTGATGGTGCTTTCACTAGCGGTGGTGCCTGATATTTACCAAGACAAGCAAAAGCGGTGGCGGCGTGCCCATGCTTTTCTAAATATGTTTGCAACGTTATTATTCATAGGCCAGGGGTTTACGGGAGCACGGGATCTGTTTGAAATCGGGCTGTATATGCAGCCACCCGGGTTTATCATCAACTTCTTGTTCTAAGGGACTTGCAAGAAAATAAAGTACCCGGAAAAGAGCAGCAGGCTGCGCCCGCTGCTCTTTTCTTCCGGTATCTTTTTTAACCGCAGATCCCTAAGGAGGTAGTCACGATTAAATATAAAACCCATAAGCCCTGCGCTGCCTGCTGCGCCAGCAACGCAGGGTTTTGTAGTTGGTTTTTTAGTTGTGTTGAGGTACTTTAGGAGCGGTAGCTAAATAACACGACTTGGCAAAGCTCTCAAATTCACAACGCAAACCCCTATTTTTGCGTGAAACTTGCCAAGTCGTGTAAGCATAGCGCTGTGCAGGCGCATTAAATGCAGTTATGTTGTATGGCAGCGCGCTACGCCGCCATACAGCAACCGTCCTTAACGCCCTCGCCGCTATATTACAAAGCAATGACGAAAGCGGAGACAAGCCTGCGCCACTGCTACAGTGATGACTGTGCTAAATCACACTAGCGATTCTCATTATGGAAGTTTAGGGGGCAAAAAGGTCGTCTGGGGCGACCTTTTTGCCCCCTAAACCGATACAAGTGAGCGCCTACAGGGCGTGAAGTTTTCCAAAATGAGAATTGCTGAAATTACACGATAGTTCATGACATCTAGATAGTGACCATGCAAATCTTTCGCAATGTTCTGAATATTCTGCTTAGCCTTTTTCTGCTGTCGTTTATTGCGATCAATCTCATCAGATTAGCGCAGCATTTTCTGCACCCATAATTTTCAGAGTACGATAGAATCTCAACGTTGCATTTGAAAATCATCTAAACATCCATTTTTTGGTACCTATGGCTGACCCTATTACTCCCGCTGTGAGCGATCGCATCTGCGCTCACATGAATGATGACCATGCTGACGCTATCCTGCTCTACGCAAAGTTTTATGGTGGCGTTGATGATGCTGTTGCGGCGCAAATGCTAAAAGTCGAGCCTGACAATATGAATCTGCTTGTGCAAACGGAAAGCAGCACCATCCCCGTTGAGATTGCCTTCGATCATGAGTTGGAAGATTCTGAGGACGCCCATCAAACCCTCATCTCGATGGTAAAGGAAGCACGGGCGATCGCCGCCGCGACGAAAAGCGACTAGAGCATCCTGAGAGGCGTTAAAATCTGATATAGTAATGAGCCTTGGGATGGCGGCATCGCCAAGTGGTAAGGCAAGGGTCTGCAAAACCCTCATTCCCCAGTTCGAATCTGGGTGCCGCCTTTTTTCTAGTTAGGCGTAGAGCGACATTTTATATGTCTGTACTGTTTATGTGTCTGTACCTTCAAATTGATTGGCAATACGTCAGATCATTTGTCCTCTTACAGGTATTGCATAAGCTGCTTACGATCTCTTGCTAACCAGCTATATATCCTCCTTCTAAAGATATATATAGCGATCCTATTTGATTTCTGAAGGTGGGGGCGGGCTGAGCTCGCCCCCACCTTTATGAATATCTTCAGGAATCAAACGCGACCTCGTTCGCAGGGCAGGATGTGGGTCGGTGTCAAAATCGGGAAAGACCAGGTAAGGACCGAGAATTAAATAACGTGAACCAAATTTTTATTAGGGCGGCGCGGCATCGCCGCGCCGCCCTAATAAAAAGGGGTTTTATTTAATCTTCGTTCCTAAGTAATCTTCGGGGTGGTGATGTGGAACTTGACCACGGTGGCTTCTTCGGGGCGTCCGATAGTGCGGGAGGC
>CAYXJG010000447.1:0-4137 GCA_964465285.1 uncultured bacterium | reverse complement strand
GGGGCGCTCCCCCGGTTTTTAGGTTTTAGGGTTACTTATGCTGAGCTACTTATCTGATACATCTGTTGCAAATTGATAGCCTTTGGTTAGCTGGGTGGGCGAGTGGAGGGGGACACTCCCCGCCCCCATGAAAATGTGCTAGGCCTGACTCAACTTCCATCTAGCGCAGCCATTGCAACTCCCAAAGACTAAGATTAAGGTAATGATAAGCGGCAGGGATTAAATTCCTGGATCGGAATTCTGTTCAATCTTCGTTCTTAAGCTTCGTTCTGTGAAGGGGAATCCGAGTCATTCAACGTTTTGTCAATGACTGCAGGAAACTCCTGCACGCTCGATGAAGTCTATTTACTAAACCGTATGCATGCCCTAAGTTAGATGATATGTTTGCCTGGGCTAGGGTTTATTCTCAGCATCGATTGTTCCCACTCACGTCACATTAGTTTAGTATTGCCGTCATGAAAAGCGATCTCGATCTCATCAAACGCCTCAGCCCTAGCGCAATGGATCAGATCATGCTCTATCTTGCCTTTAGTGCAATGCGAACAAGCGGACATCGCCACGGTGCATTTCTGGACGCAGCCGCTACAGCCGCTAAGTGTGCCATTTATACAACGTACCTTGAGCAGGGGCAAAACCTGCGCATGACTGGACACCTTCACCACATTGAGCCTAAGCGCGTCAAGGTCATCGTTGAAGAAATTCGCCAAGCGCTTACCGAGGGCAAGCTGCTGAAAATGCTCGGGACTCAGGAACCGCGCTACCTGATTCAGCTCCCCTATGTATGGATGGAGCATTTTCCCTGGCAACCTGGGCGATCGCGCGTTCCTGGCACTAGCCTGACTCCCCAGGAAAAGAAGCAGGTTGAGGAGAAGCTACCCTCCAACTTGCCTGATGCCCAAGTGGTGAATTCGTTTCAGTTTATGGAGCTGATTGAATTTCTCCATGCTCGTTCCCAAGAAGATTTGCCTCCGGAACGGCAGATGCCTCTGAGCGAAGCCTTGGCAGAGCACATTAGACGGCGGCTCCTATACTCTGGAACGGTGACACGGGTCGATTGTCCTTGGGGAATGCCGTACTACGCCCTGACCCGTTCATCCTACTCTCCGGCGGATGATGAGGAACGCACCTACATCATGGTGGAAGATACTGCCCGCTACTTCCGCATGATGCGGGATTGGGCAGAGCGCGATCCACAAACAGTCCGCATTTTAGAAGAATTAGACATCCCTCTAGAAAAGGTTGATCAAGCCCTTGAAGAACTGGATGATGTAATCCGCGAGTGGGCAGACCGATACCACGAGGCGGGAGGCGAAGGATTTCGGTTGCAGATGGTTGTCGGCCCTCGGGAGACAGAGTAAGGCGTTTGTGCTAGAGCAACAGCGAGCTTCAGCGGATAGGCTGAGGCAGTGGGAAGTTGGGGAGTCGTGGGGAGTTATAAGCCCAACCCAACTTAATCAATCCAGTAGTTAAGAGGCATTCGGCTATAGGCACCTCGAGGGTCATTGAGCGATCGCACGGTCTCAAACTCGAATCGCAGGCGATGGAGATAGTCGTCGAGGGGAGCTGGGGATTGGGTACGGTAGCTTTCGTAATCACTCAGGACTTGATCAAGCAACTGTTCTTCAAGCGTTCTGATGCGGGGATACTCCACCACATCCCAGTCCTCTAGCTCTGCTTGGTCAGCCGCAAAGGCGATCGCCGCCTCAAGGCCACCCATAATATCTACCAATCCCAAATTCATGGCCTGTTTTCCTGACCAGACTCGGCCCTGGGCCACGGCTTCTAGCTCAGGGCGAGAGAGAGGGCGGGAGGATGCCACACTTGTGAGAAAGTCGTCATAGACCTTATCGACAAACCGCTGGGCGATCGCCAGTTCTTCATCTGTGGGTGGACGAGAGATGCTGCCGATGTCGGCATACTGTCCAGTTTTAACCACATCCCAGGTAATGCCGTTACTGTTGGCCAATTCCTGAAAGTTTGGAAACAACCCGAACACACCAATGGAGCCAGTAATAGTATTAGGTAGGGCGAAAATGTGATCTGCGTAGGTTGAGATTAAGTAGCCACCCGATGCCGCAAGGCTTCCCATTGACACCACCACAGGCTTTTCTTCACTGGCAAGGTCAAGCTCGTGGGCAATGATGTCTGAAGCGGATGCACTTCCCCCTGGACTATTCACCCGCAGCACAATGGCCTTCACATCCTCATCCGTTCGTAGCTCCCGGATGATGCGAGCAAAGCGATCTCCCCCAATCTGCCCAATGCCGCCATCTCCGGCGACAATGTTCCCTTCAGCATAGACAACAGCAATGTGTTCACCTCTGCCAAATGACGGTGTAGACCTGTCAAGAACTTCATCGGCATAGGCGGGTAAGGACATCTGCCGGAAAGATTCTATATTTTCCTTTTCAGCTTCGTTAGTGAGTTCTCGCAAGGTGCCCAGCACCGTGTCAAAATACGCGACCTCATCGACTAGTCCTGCAGCCCTGGCTTCGTCAGGCAAAATCAACCCCCGGCTATCGGCAATCTGCTGGAGATCCGTTTGCGTGAGGTCGCGGGCGGCGGCAGTCGCGTCCAAAAACTCTCCCCAGATATCACCCAGCAGTTGGAGGGTCTGCTCTCGCTCCTGGGGGCTCCGCTCATTGCTCAAAAACGGTTCTACCGCCGATTTGTATTGGCCTGCACGAATGGCAGACACGCCGATACCGAAGCGATCCAGGGCTTCACCGAAAAACAGAGCCTCAGACTTGAGTCCGTTAAATTCCAGGATCCCGTTGGGGTTCAAAATCATCGTATCGGCAGTGGAGGTGAGGTAGTAGTCCCGCTCATCCCATGTCATTTCGTAGGCGATGATGGGCTTCCCCGATGCTTTGAAGTCAAGCAAGGCATCGCGCACTTCACTGAGAGCTGCAAATCCAGACCCTAAGCCCGACGATGTGACACTATTGGTCAGATACAACCCAATGATGCGGTCATCCTCTGCGGCTACTTCTAGCGCATCAAGGACGGTGCGAAGGGCGATCGCCGGTGGTACTGAGTTGCCAGATAGTGCTTCGTTGATCACTTCTCCTGCCGTTGACACAGGCTGAGAATCCGTAATCTCGATCGACAAATCAAAGACCAGCACCGAATCTTTTTCAACCCTGGGCTCGGGTTCTTGGGCGGTAAGGGCGACCAGTGACACAATGAAGAAGACTAGCGCACCGACTCCTAACCCCGTAAACAACACCAGCCCGACTATGCTGGCAAACACATACTTAAAAAAATCACGCATCAACAGACCTACCTACGCCGCTACAGACTCAGAATTCCCCTTTTACCATAGCGAATTACAGGTAGCGGTACTCTTATCCCAACAACTCTTATCCCAACAAGAGCATTATTTTTAAGGAACGAGAATTAAATAATTTGAACCAAATTTTGGTGGAGCGGCGCGGGGCAAAGAGTTTTACAGATCTTATAATTGATTGTGCTTATCTACTCAATGCCACCGTCCATGCGCTATGAAGACCTGATTGATCATCCTGAAGGAGGCCGATTTCTTGAAGTCTATCGGTCTGCTACCGTGGTCACCACTGCCAACCACACCGCAAAAGCGGCGGTAACGCATATCTACTTCTCGCTGAATAGTGATGAAGTAAGCCGCTTTCATCGGGTAGCCAGTGATGAGGTGTGGAATCTGTATCAGGGCGAGGGACTCACACTGTATCAATGGGACGGGCGATCGCCCACGATTGATGCTGTTGAACTATCGACCCAGACAATGAATTTCTGCCACATCATTCCTGCGGGCTATTGGCAGGCAGCAGTTCCTTTAACAGATCAAGTCTTAGTCGGCTGCTCTGTCGCCCCTGGTTTTGAATATGCAGACTTTGAACTCATCGACCCTGACTCAGATGCCGCCCAGCGCATTCTTGCCATTGATTCGAGTCTCCTAAAATTAGTTCAGCATTAGAGCATGATGCACAGCGCCGCCTTTACAAAACAGAATCCACACAAGTCTTTCATATTTGGTACTCTGTCGAGTGTATAGCAACGAAAGAGTTCGTGAAACCAAAACCATTTTAGGGAACCCGCGCTCTGCGCGGGTTCCCTAAAATGGTTTTGTCCTAACCAACCCTTTGGTTGCTATAGAAA
>CAYXJG010000446.1:0-4165 GCA_964465285.1 uncultured bacterium | reverse complement strand
TTCTGACTCCTAAATTCTGACTCCTAAATTCTGACTCCTAAACTCTGGCTCCTTGCCTATCCAGGATTTCCTGGCTTAAATTACAAGCCCTCAGAAGAAGGATTAAGTCAAATCAAAAAACCGCTGCGAGTGTTTCAAGAAACGAGGGATTCTGCGGGCTGTTCATACCGAATGCCTGCCTCCGTGATGCGATGCATTGCTGCTAAAAGGCGATCGCACTCAGCAATCAGGCTGACACGAACATAGCCTTCTCCCCCAACGCCAAAGGCATTGCCTGGCGTCACGACGACCCCAGTTTTCTGGAGCACCGTCAGGGCAAACTCTGTGGAATTCATGCCTGGCGGGCAGGGCACCCAGAGATACATCGTTGCTTTTGTTTTGGGAATCGTCCACCCCAGCTCGCTAAAGGCGTTGATTAAACAGTCTCGGCGCTGACGATAGCGGGACTGCACCTCACTCAGATAAACATCTGGAAGCTGCAAGGCCGTTTCTGCCGCCCGCTGCAGCGCAGAAAAGATGCCATAGTCCAGGTTGGTCTTCAGGGTTCGTAGCCCCTGAATCACGTGGCGGTTGCCCACGACAAAACCCACGCGCCACCCTGCCATGTTGTAGGTTTTGGACAGGGTGTGGAATTCAACCCCAATGTCTTTGGCTCCGGGAATCTCTAGCAAACTGGTGGGCTGGTAGCCATCGAAAGCAAGCTCGGCGTAGCACAGGTCATGAACCAGGAGGATTTCGTGCTCGCGGGCAAAGGCAACGATGTCTTCAAAGAACTCACGGGGAGCCGTTGCTGCAGTGGGGTTATTGGGATAGTTGAAAAAGAGAACTTTTGCTCGGTCAGCAACGTCGTCAGGAATCGCTCCCAGGTCAATTATCCAGTCGTTTTCAGGGGTAAGGACAAGGCTGTAAACGTCGCCGCCCGCAATGAGTGGTCCTCGAAAATGAGCGGGATAGGCTGGGGTGGGTGCCAGGATCAGATCCCCTGGATTGATGTAAGCGATCGCCAAATGAGTCAGTCCCTCTTTCGACCCCAGCAGCGGCAGGGCTTCACCATCCGGGTCAAGCTTCACGGTGTAGCGACGGAAATACCAGTCGGTGATGGCTTTCCGAAAACTAGCTGTTCCCTCAAAAGGAGGGTAGCCGTGAGTAGACGCATCCTGCAAAGCGGCGATCGCCGCGTCAACTACAGGCTGGGGAGTCGGCCCATCGGGGTTGCCCATGCCCAGGTCAATCAAATCCAACCCTTCCTCACGGGCACGGGCTTTCAGCTCATCCAGCCGAGCAAAGACATAGGGCGGCAGGGCACGAATGCGGTCGGCAGGATGTATCCAATCCAAGGTCATAGGTACAGATCCCCAAACAATTTAACTGTCCTCATATTTTGTCAGAGCGTTGCCATCCCGCCGCCCCACTTCAACTAAAACTTAGGGTACATCCGTTGGGGACGAATCAGGCTAGCCAATTGCGAAAGTAACGCGGGTGCCCGGTACCATGACGCTTGCTCCTAAGTCGTGAAGAATCTACGATCTCCCCGTCGTGTCATGCTCCAGAGGCATCGACGAGGGCATCAAGGGACTCCACGTCTTGACTACGAGAACCTCCTGAGACCAGGGGGGCAGTGGTTGACACCATTGCAGCCATAAGGTGAGCGGGCGTCACCTCAAAGGGCAGGTGATGGATATCGGAGGAGGGGTAGCACGCCACCTCCGCCGCCCGCTGGAGATCTGCTATGGTTAGCGTTGCTAATCCCAGATCGCTTAAGCAGCACGGCAGACCAATGGTGGTATAGAACGAGAGCAGTTGCTGGCGGGCCGTTGCTGCGAGTTGGCTTCCCTGCACCATCTCCTCCAGACGGAGCTGCACAAGGATGCCATAGGCCACCTTCTCACCGTGGAGAGTGCCGTGGCTTTCGAGTAGATGAGTCAACCCATTGTGAACAGCATGAGCGGCGACCGTGCGGCACTGGGCACCGCCCAATCCACCAATCACTCCTGCTAGCAGCACTGATGCATCGACAACCTCCCGCCAGTGGGCACTGCCGGGATGATCGAGAGCATGGGCAGCCTTCTGAAAAAGGATGTCCCGCAGAACCCTGGCTTGCTGCACTGCAGCGATGACGAGGGTCTGGTCAGAATGGCTACTGCTGACCGATGCTTCGTACCACTTCGCCAGGGCATCGCCAATGCCCGCCACCAGCATTCGGCGATCGCCCGTTTGCACGAGATCGTAGTCTAGCACCAGAGCATCGGGGCATTTGGCAAGGGCTACGTCGTAGAGAAACGCTCCCTCATCAGAGTAGATGTTAGATAGGGCTGTCCATGCAGCACAGGTCGCCGCCGAGGTGGGAATGGTGATGATGGGCATTTGGGCGTCATGGGCGATGAACTTTGCCGCATCCAGCGCTTTGCCGCCGCCTACGCCGATGATGAAATCTGCCTGGTGCTTGGCCACAGCTTGCCGCAGCGATCGCAACCCTGCTTCACTACAGTCTGCCCCATAGGTCGCCTCCCGATGCGCCAACCCCTTTTCCCACAGCGGTTCCAGGTAGGGAGCGGCCACTGCAAGAGTGCGATCGCCCCCAATTACCAACGGGCGACTGCCAAAGGCTGCCAGGGTATCGGCATAGGTGGCGATCGCCCTGTCGCCCCGAAAGATTCGCCCAGGGGAAAGCGCCATTACAGCATCAATTGTCGTTGCAGGAGCATTCATCACAACGTCTCCCATAAATTCCTATAAATGTAGGTTTTCAGAAAACAGGACCTACGCAAGCCCTGCTTACATAATCTAATGAATTTCTAGAGGTGGAGGCGGCCAGAAATCCAGGGGCTTTGAGGCATCACATAATCAGCTTTCCTCTGAAACTTCCTCTGCATCGGGCTGAGGTAGCTTCGCTAGCTGATCGTCATACAGGGTGATGGTCATGTTCTCGTCCTCACGGGCCATAAGCGATCGCTTAATTTCACCCAAAAACAGGGGTTGCGAGAGGCCCTCTTCTGGATGCAGCACCGTACGGGCGCGAATGCTGAGCTGAGCATCCCGCCCTCCTAAGCGACCGGGGGAAAAGAGGTTGCTTGCCGCCTGACGCAGCGTGGCTTCCAGTTCGTCTTCAGAAATAGTGGGGGGCACAGCAATGACCGCGCGCGTCGCCCCAGAGTCATAGACCGTTGAATATTGAACTGCGCCGGGAATGACGGTGCGGGTAAACGGTACAAGCCCCAGGGCAAAGACTCCAGCAGTTAGCACACCCGTAAAGCCGGTCACCCCGACTAGCCGAAACCGGATGCCCCACTTAAACAAAAACCCCAGGAGGGCAAGGGTCCCGAATGTAAGAGTGGCGATCGCCAATCCCTTAGAAATCAGCAAAAAATCAATATCGATTAACATATCACCCAAGGATTACGACTGAAACAAACTGGAGTGTGGTTGAATGGCTCAAATCATCGCCACCAGAGACGTCGAATGAAGCAAAGTGGGTTCTCGGTTGTTCATTAGCTATGTATCTGGCAGCAACTGGCTGCCGTAAACGGCAGTGCCTCATGACGTTTTGACGAAGGGAACCAGATGCGTCATGTAATTCCGTTTTCCAACTGGCATTCCAAACGGTTAAACCGACTACTCAGCTTCGTTGCTGACGAAACCCTCCTCTGGCTTTTTCTCTGGTGCTAGTTCTAGAGCTGCCTTCAAGGTGTGCCAGCCCAGGTTAGCGCACTTGATGCGGACTGGAAACTGAGCAACGCCCTGCATTACATTGAGTTTCCGCAAATCCTTCGGAAATTCCATCTCACCCCGCATCATGGACTGAAAGTTTGCAACCATCTCCACTGCCTCTTCAGGGGTTTTTCCCCGCAGAGCATCCGCCATCAGGTCAACGGATGCCATTGAAATAGCGCACCCTTCTCCCTCAAACTTCACCTCTTCAATGCGATCGCCCGCATCGTCGAGCTTTAGGGTCAGCTCGATTGTATCGCCGCAGGAGGGGTTGTGCCCCTTTTGAAGTCGGTGGGCAGGGTTAGTACGTCCCCGATTCCGGGGTTTCTTATAGCGTTCAAGGATGACCTGCTGATACAGGTCGCGAAGATTTTCCAGAGCCATAACAAACAAAACAGTAGTGAATGACTAAGGAACGAAGATTAAATAAAATCCCTTTTTATTAGGGCGGCGCGGC
>CAYXJG010000445.1:0-4176 GCA_964465285.1 uncultured bacterium | reverse complement strand
TATAGCGGTGTGCAAATTGGTTAAGCACACCCAAATGTGTTGAGTGGCGGCGCACTGCGCCGCCACTCAACATACTGTACTTAATGCGCTTGCACAGCGCTATATCTGCCTGTGTTCGAGATGACTGGGGCTGGGTCGCGGAGCAGTAAATAGTAGAGTGCGCCTTCGCCATTGATTAGCCCAGCCCGCTCCCCTGCCACATTGCCTGCCCCCATGAAGATATCCACGCGGCCTGGCCCCTGAATGGCTCCGCCTGTATCCTGGTCGAGGACGTAACGACTAACGCGCCGCTGGGTAAATGAGTCCAGTGAGTCTGACGGCGAGGGAGCGGGTGATGATGATCTTTGGGGAACAGGAAAAGGGAGATCAGTCACGATGAGTGCCAGAGCACCAGGGGGCATGATGGACTTGTCGGTGGCGATCGCCCTTTCTGCCGTCACGGGAACGCTCAGGGTTCCTTGAGGAGGGGCACCATAGGTTTCTCGAAAGAAGACGAAGCGGTTGTTTTGAGGCAAATAAATATCCAGGGCATCGGGATGCTGCTCGAAGAAGTCCAGCACCTTTGGGAGGCTGAGTTCAGCTTCGGGAATATGCCCATCCTCCACCAGCATCCTGCCAATGCTGCGGTATTCGTAGTCTGTTCGTCCGGCGTAGCCCACACTCATCTCAGTGCCGTCCGTGAGCTGTAGCCGCGCCGACCCCTGTACCTGGATGAGAAATGCTTCGAGGCGATCGCCCAGCCACACCAACTCATCTCCCCGTAACCAGCCTTCCGATCCCCGCAATCCGTCCCGTCCCTCTAGTTCAGCACGGGTAGGATGGGGAAGAGACCAGCCATCCAGATCAATGGGTTTTCGGTAAAGGGGATAGCGAAACTCATCCGTCGGCACTCGGCTAGCAGCATAGGTCGGCTCAAAGTATCCCGTGAACGTAACCGTGCCCGCCCCGTCTGAGCCAACAGACTGATACAGGTCGAATTCTGCCAGCACATGCCACTGCAATTCACTAGGGGACTGAGCGGCCATCACCAATTGTCGAAATCGTTCCAGGCTCCGCTGGACGCGAGCAAGCGTGATCCCAGGAACAGGGTAGTTTGCATAAGCCGCCTCTGCCGCTGGCGTTTGTAGATACTCTAGAGAATGATGGATAGCAGTCAAGAGGTTGGCTCTGTCACCGTCGCCATGTTCCCACAAACGGTCATCCCATCCAAGCAGCGGCAGTTCTCTCGAAGCAAGATCGGCTTCCATCGCGGCCTGAAGGTCGTCCAAAGAAGATCTCTCAACTCGCTGCAGAGGAAGCGGTGAGTCTCCCTCGTCCTGCTGGGCATGAACACCCACTGCCACTAACAGCACAGCAGCGAAACTCAAGCACCCCACCTTAATCTGCTGCCCAATTCGACCCATGAATTCTAGAACCGCTCGACACTGGAGGAGAAGATAGGTTCCACACGGATGGCGAGGATACTGCGGGGGCGAGCCACCATGTATTCCCCTTGGATGTTCTTAATAGGAACGGTGACAAAGTCCCCCGAATCGGATTTAGGTACCAGTTCTCCGCTGTACCAGGTTTGGAACTCTTGGATAGTTGGAAATCGAACTTCTTCGCGGTGGCCACCTTCGAGAAACAGATGAACCGCAAACTCACTGGGTTTTCTGGGCATACGTGACTGCTACCTTAATGCCGTGACTACAAATGAATAACGAGCATACTATGCCCAAAATTCCACTGGAATTCAACTATGTGAAGCGGATTGATGCATTTGGCGATCGCCCCGACCATTGAGCGCATTTGACTCGCATCCCTGGGGATGCCCCTCTCCCCTCAGTTTTTGTCATCTATCCCTGTGCGAGTCGGTGTAAGGTGGGGTTGCCGATACTTTCAGCAATGAGGATTGGATGGTGGACATATCGAACGCAGGTCTTTCAGCACAACCCGTTTCATCTCAGCACTCCTCAGATGAGCTACCGGAAGGAAGCTTAGCCCCCTATGTGCGGACACTGCCTGTGGTGATTGATGCCATGCTGGAGTTGGGACAGGTGGCGGCGGGCGATCGCCTGTATGACTTGGGCTGTGGTGATGGGCGCATGCTCCTGACCGCCGCTCAGAAGCGTGGAGCCAAGGGCGTCGGCGTTGACCTCAATGCCGATCGAATTTATGAGGCCAATGCAGCCGCTCAGTCCTTCGGACTCGATGCACAGGTACAGTTCCAACAGCAGGATTTAATGACCGTTGACCTGTCTCCTGCAACTGTGGTCGCGTTTTATCTTCTACCCCAATCCAACCTGCTCTTGCGAAACAAGCTTCAGACAGAACTCGCACCCGGTAGCCGTATCATCACTCATTCATTTGACATGGGCGATTGGCAGCCCACTCGCACTGCTCAGGTCTCAGACGTGATTAACACCTATTCAATTTATTTATGGGAGATCCAATGAGACCAGCATATGAGACCAGCATATGAGACCAGCATATGAGACCAGCATATGAGACCAGCATATGAGACCAGCATATTGTTGGAAGGGGGTGCGGGCTGCGCCCGCACCCACCCTTAGAAATATAGCGCTGTGCAAGCGCATTCAGTGCAGTGTGCTGAACCAATTGCACACCGCTATATTTTCAGGAATTAAGTAGGATTCCGATAAAAAGTCATCTGATAGAAAGTCATCTGATAAAAAGTCATCTGATAGAAAGTCGTCCCTAATTCGACAGCAGGCAGGCTGTACCCTGTTGCTTCCACGGACATGAGGTGCTGAAACATTCTATTGACAAGGATTTCAAGCTTTAATTTGCTAAGATAAATTTTCAACATCAATTCCGCAATAGCCCCTATGCTCACATTCCTATTGCCGATATAATCTCCACAACAATGACATTATTTGCAGTAAAGCCTGTGATTGCGATTTATCCCGGCAGCTTTGATCCCGTTACGTTCGGGCACCTCGACATTATTGCGCGAGGGTGTCAGTTGTTTGATGTCGTTGTGGTCGCTGTTGCTCAAAATTCGAGCAAAGCCCCCCTTTTTTCTGCTCATCAGCGGGTACGGCAAATTCAAGAGGCTACACGGCACCTTCCCAATGTAGAAGTTGACAGTTTCAACAGCCTCACGGTGACCTACGCCAGGGTGCGGCAAGCTCAAGTTTTATTGAGGGGGTTACGAGCCGTTTCAGACTTTGAAATGGAACTACAAATGGCGCATACTAACAAAACCCTCTCCGATGACATTGAGACGGTTTTTCTGGCAACATCTACTGAATACAGTTATCTCAGCAGCAGCGTTGTCAAGGAAATTGCGAAGTTTGGAGGTCCCGTTGACCATCTTGTTCCTCAATCCGTCGCCCTAGATATTCGCCAATGCTACGCCAAAACGCCGACCCACTGAATTCTGATATGGCTCATGCTACCCACGATGCGTCTATTACCGATGCGTCGATACAAAATGGTGCATCGTTTTCCACAGAACCACAAATGGGGCCTGTGGATATTCAGCTTGAGATCAATAAACTTGAGGAGATGATCCTCGACAGTCCCCGCATTCCGTTGACTCGTCGGACGCTCATTGATGAGGATCAGTTGCTGTATCACCTGGATCTGATTCGGTTGGCATTGCCGACTGCATTTCAAGAAGCTTTGGAGATTGTGCGCCAGCGCGATCGCATTTTGCTAGACGCTGAACGCTATGCCGATGATGTTGTTAAAACGGCTCAGCATAATGCCGCTCAAATTTTGGATGAAACAGGACTGATTCAGCAAGCGCAGGTCGAAGCCGACCAGATTCGCCAGCGGGTGCAGGAAGAATGTGAAGCGGCACGAGAGCAGGCGATCGCCGAAATTGAGCATATGCGCCGACAGGCTCAAAGAGACATTGAGGACTTCCAGACACAAGTGGTCGCAGAATCAACTGAAATTCAGCGGGGTGCAGATGAATACGCAGACCGGGTGCTGCGTGACATGGAGCGCCAAATGAGCGAGATGATTCGCGTCATTCGCAACGGTCGCCAACATCTGCAAATTGAGTCCCCTGCCCAGAAAGCGCTTGTGGGCGATCGCCCATCGGATGGCGAAGGCCAGCGCTCCCCCAAACCCCGCCAGGGCGATCGCCCGTCCTAACTAGCCCTCACCCCAAGGGACTTGCAAGAAAATAAAGTACCCGGAAAAGAGCAGCGGGCGCAGCCCGCT
>CAYXJG010000444.1:0-4177 GCA_964465285.1 uncultured bacterium | reverse complement strand
GATTCGAACCTACGACCAATCGGTTAACAGCCGACCGCTCTACCACTGAGCTACTGAGGATTGCATTCTCCATACTAGCGATGAATAACCAATTTTGGCAAGAGGCAGTCTGAAGATTTTTGTGGTGTACGACTTGACAAAGTTCTCAAATTCACAACGCAAGAATAAGGGTTTGGCGCGCGCGCAGCGCGCCCCAAACCCTTATTCTTGCGTGAAACTTGCCAAGGCGTATGTGGTATGGCACTACAGGCTTAGGTTCAAGAGTGTATCCCCTGCGCAGCGGGGGATACACTCTATTCCAATGTCCCAACCTAAGTGCGTATTGCTATATGCAATACATTCAAGACACGACTTGGCAAAGTTCTCAAATTCACAACACAAAGATAGGGGTTTGGCGCGCGCGCAGCGCGCCAAACCCCTATCTTTGTGTGAAACTTGCCAAGTCGTGTTAATCAGCCTATGGGAGTCACATGCACTATCTTGACAGGTGCGGTCATTGACACGATTCTGGTCAATGACCGCCCGCCCCAACTCTCACATTTCATTTAGGATTGCTATATACTTCTGCAGGCTACAAAACCTGGACTAGACCTTACCCACAATTTCTCTCTCAAGGACGCCAGGGTTCCCTAGGACTTGAGCGATCGCCCAATGTAACAATCACCTGACATATAGTTGTCCCGCTGCGAAGGCTGGCGTACCCTAGTCATCACTTCTTTTTTTACACGACTTGGCAAAGTTCTCAAATTCACAACGCAAGAATAAGGGTTTGGCGAGCTCCGCGCGCGCCAAGCCCTTATTCTTGCGTGAAACTTGCCAAATCGTATTTTCACTTGATGGGGATAGAGAATCACTATGGAACTGGCATCACGGCTTGCGCAGGTTACGCCTTCTCTCACCTTAGCTATTACAGCAAAAGCCAATGCGATGAAAGCGGACGGTAAGCATGTCTGTAGCTTCAGTGCCGGAGAGCCAGATTTTGAAACGCCTCTCCACATTCGAGAAGCGGCAAAAGCCGCCCTGGATTCTGGCAAAACCCGCTATGGCCCGTCAGCAGGTGAACCCAAGCTTCGAGAGGCGATCGCCCACAAGCTGCAAAAAGACAACGGTTTGAACTATAAGCCAGAACACATTGCCGTTACCAATGGAGGCAAACAGTCTCTGTTTAATCTCATCCTGGCGATGATTCAGCCGGGGGATGAGGTCATCATTCCAGCTCCCTACTGGGTCAGCTATCCCGAAATGGTCAAGCTGGCAGGGGGCACCCCGGTCATTGTTCCCACTGATGCGTCCACCGGGTTTCGCATTACTCCAGATACGCTAAAGGCATCCATCACCCCGAAGACAAAGCTATTTGTGCTGAACTCTCCCTCAAACCCTACTGGTATGGTGTATGCCCCAGAAGACATTCGCGCGCTGGCACAAGTCGTTGTCGATCATGATATCTGGGTTGTGTCTGACGAAATTTACGAAAAGATCCTCTATGATGGCGCAGAGCATTTGAGCATTGGAGCAGTCAGTTCACAGGTCTTTGACCGCACGATTACTAGCAACGGTTTTGCGAAGGCTTACGCCATGACGGGATGGCGAGTAGGCTATCTAGCGGCTCCCACCGACATCATCAACGCAACAACGTCTATCCAGGGCCACAGTACGTCCAACGTATGTACCTTCGCGCAGTATGGGGCGATCGCCGCTATTGAAGGTTCCCAAGACTGCGTAGCTGAGATGGTCGCGGCCTTCACAGACCGCCGCAAGGTCATGCTCGACGGTCTCAACGCAATTCCCGGCGTCTCCTGCCTATCGCCCGAGGGTGCTTTCTACATCTTCGCTGACATCAGTGCCCTGGGGATGTCCTCTCTGGAGTTTTGTAACGAGTTACTTGAAAATCAATATGTCGCTGTTATTCCAGGTATTGCATTTGATGCAGATAACCATATTCGCCTGTCCTACGCTGCAAGCCTAGACACCATCAGAGACGGGGTTGAACGGATGACTGCCTTTGTTCAGCAACGGAGCTAGTATCGAAAGGCAGAAGTCAGAAGAATAAAGGCAGAATGGGGATTCTTTATATGCCAGGAGTTCTGCCTATCAAACACGACTTGGCAAGTTTCAGGCAAAAATAGGGGCATTCTACAGGTAATGTTGATGGCTGGATGAGGATCGGGGTATGGAACAGGAACGCATTAGCGTTGCGGTTTTGGGCGTTGGGCGGTGGGGAACGCACCTGTTGCGAAACTTGCTAGAGCATCCTCAGGGGGACGTGCGGGCGATCGCCGACTCTCATTCAGAAAACCTTGACCGGGCAATTCACCGATTTGAGCTGGGCAATTCCATCCTGGTGACAACCCAGTGGCAAGAGGCGATCGCCATTCCCGGTATCCAGGCGGTTGTGATTGCGACCCCGGCCTCAACTCATACTGAACTGATTCGAGCCGCTCTGAAACAAAACTTGCATGTGATGGTGGAGAAGCCCATCACCCTGAATGTAGCAGAGGCGGAGGAACTATGCGCGTTGGCAGACCATCATCAGCGATGCTTAGTGGTGGATCATACCTACTTATTTAACCCGGCGATCGCCGCAGGCCGGAGCGTGATGCAGCACGGTTTCTTGGGAGAGTTACGCTATGGCTATGCTAGTCGCACCCATTTGGGGCCAGTGCGTTCTGATGTCGATGCCCTTTGGGATCTTGCCATTCACGATATTGCAATTTTTAACCACTGGTTAGGCGATCGCCCCTATCAGGTATCAGCGTCGGGCTTGGCATGGCTTCAGCCTGAGAACAAGCATTCTTACTTGTTTCCGAACGGCCTAGCGGATGTGGTATGGGCACAGCTATTTTATCCTAGCGGCTTTCAGGTAATGATTCACCTGTGCTGGCTTAACACAGACAAACAGCGTAAGCTTTGCGTAGTTGGAACTCAGGGGACGCTAGTCTTTGATGAGATGCAAAGAGATAATCCACTGATGCTGCTGCGCGGACACCTCCAACAAGAGGGTGCATCTTTTCTGCCAGAAGGACAGTACCAGGAAGCGATCGCCCTGGAAGCAGTGGAACCGCTGAAGCAGGTATGTGTTCATTTCCTAGATCAAGTTCAGGGCGGTTTATCCTCATCTTTTCCTAGCAATCATTCCAACGGGCAGGTAGGGACTGATCTGATTCGGGTACTCACAGCACTCAGCCAATCGCTGAATGAAGAGGGACGGGCGATCGCCGTTAGTTATGAGGGTCAGTTATGAGGGTCAGTTATGAGGGTCAGTTATGAGGGTCAGTTATGAGGGTCAGTTGTCTCGTAAGCAGTCCTAATTAGTAGGGGACTTGCAAGAAAATAAAGTACCCTGAAAAGAGCAGCGGGCGCAGCCCGCTGCTCTTTTCTTCCGGTATCCTTTTTAGCCGCAGATCCCTAGGTACTCAAAACATTAAGTTCATGAAATTAGTATGCCCTTCTGACTGAACGCGAATCGTCCAGCGGCCTCGCCTTGAAAGATCAGGCGAAAATTGATAGCGACCGTTCTCATCTAACCGGCCCACCCGCCAAGGCGTATCCGATGCGCCAGGAGCATAAATTTGAATGCGTCCATAGGCCATCGGTTCCCTCGTGCTGTAAATAACCGTGACCGTCACAGATGTAATCTGAGCACGGCTAGGGAGGTTTGCCTGGGAATAGGTGATAGAGCTACCGCTAGCAGAGCGCACTTCAATATCAGCGCGCATTCCAACTTCATGGGCACCCACCGCCAGGGTCAACATCCAGGCAATGATAAATGCCAGGAGTCCAACTCGAAGATAGCGACCTGCGGGTTCCATAATTTACTTGTAACTCATCACTTGCGACTCATCATCGGGTGGTCAGCGTATGTTGACTCAATCGCATGCTGTTACACCTTCAGCACAGTATAGGCTCCACCAGGGGTTGATCTCTGCGGAATCGGGTTCTGCCAGACTCATTTGCAGGAGTTCTTCAAAGCTTGAGGACTCCCCCCCGTAACGGACGTGCATGTGGATTGGCTCACCGTGGGGCGATCGCAGCGCCACATATTGAAACCCTGCACAAGCCGGATCATCCGACGCTAACTCAAATAAATCCCAAATGGAGGTTTGAAACTCTGGATAGTAAAACGGATCGGGGGCGGCCCCTTGATAGGAATATTGACAGTTTTCCACAATCGGGTCAT
>CAYXJG010000443.1:0-4192 GCA_964465285.1 uncultured bacterium | reverse complement strand
TTTTTTAGCCGCAGATCCCTTAATCCAATTGTGGTCAAGCAGCGCCGAGATGCCGCCTCAGCAAAATTGGATTTTAAGTAACCCAGCATCAGTAACCTCAAAACACGACTTGGTAAGTTTCACGCAAAAATAGGGGGTTGTGTTTGAGAACGTTGCCAAGTCTTGTTCCTTAACTGCTGAGCAAGGCTTCGACAAATTCGTAGCTTGAAAAGGGCCGCAAATCCTCGATGCCTTCGCCAGCCCCAATGAATCGAATCGGGAGTCCCAGTTGCTTGACGACGGCGAGGGCAACGCCCCCTTTTGCTGTACCATCTAGCTTAGTAAGCACCACACCGCTAAGCTGAGCGGCCTCTGAGAAGACTTCTGCCTGGCGTAACCCATTCTGTCCCAGCGTGGCATCTAAGACCAGAAGGGATTCGATTCTGGCGTCAGGGGCTTTCTTGTCGAGAATGCGCCGAATTTTCCCAAGTTCCGCCATCAGATTCTTTTTGTTTTGGAGACGGCCTGCCGTGTCAACTAGCAGAAGTTCCGTGTCACGGGACTTCGCCGCAGAGATCGCATCAAATACTACCGCAGCGGGATCGGTATTTTGTCCAGGGTTGGCAATCACATCAACGTTGCTGCGCTGTCCCCAAATTTTTACCTGCTCGACGGCAGCAGCCCGGAACGTGTCGGCAGCCGCAATCAGGCAGCGGTAATCTGACTTTCGTGCCATGTGGGCGAGTTTGCCAATGGTCGTTGTTTTTCCAGCACCGTTGACGCCGGTCATTAGCCAAATATTGAGGGCACCCTTTTCCGGGGTAAAGGTTTGCTCGTAGCGTCCCTGGAAGGGTTGATCAAGCATTCCCCGTAGAATTTCCTTTAAGTAGGCGATCGCCGCTTCAGGGGGTAGGGTTTCCTGGCGCATTCGTTCCTGGAGAGCCTCAATGACATAATCTGTTGCCTCGATGCCGACGTCTGCCTGGAGAAGCAGCGCTTCGATCTCCATAACAGCGTCCTGGTTCAAGGGCCCTTGCCCAACGATCCCCCGGAGCTGATTGATCAGTCCCCGGCGGGTCTTGCCTAGCCCTTGCCGCAGATGCTGAAGCCAGGTAATCTCCTCTTCTGAGATATCATCTGGACGACGCCCCTGGGCCGCAAGAACGCCCGCTGACCAAAGGAAATTCTCATCGAATTCGATGCTTTCTGGTGCCGTTTCAACTTGAGTGCTCTCGGTGGGAAGGGAGTCCAGTTCAGGCTCGGGCTCAACAATGGCCTCAGCCTTCAACTTTTCCAAACGCTCCTGCCTCTCTGCCTCTGCGCTTGCCCAAAAGGGACGTGCGCTCTGTGCTGTGTCGAGTGCTTCGGGATTGGTGATTTCAGGGTTCGCTGTTTCAATCTGTTCAGGGCGTCGGCTAGAGGTTTCTGCCTCAGTTTCTTCTTCAGGTTGGAGGGTGTTCTCTTCGAAGGAGCGATCGCCCTCATCTGCGGGTGATGCTTGACCTGACTCTCCTACTTTGGCACTCGTTCCATCAAGTTCATCCCCTTCAGAGTCAGCGGTTTTTGGTTCAGAGGGCTGTGCATCAGCACGTTCCGACGTTGCCCCAGCCGACGTTGCCCCAGCCGATGCCTGAAGTTCAGAATCGGCTGGGGACGGTGACTCTTGCAACTTTTGCTTTTGAATATTCTGATAGGCCGCCTTTGCCCAACTCAGGTAATCTTCGGCAATCGGCTGGGATGCCTCTGCCGCCTGGGCCGAATCTGTTGGCGTTTCTTGCTGGGGCGGCTTCTCTGGAACCTCAGGAGCCGATTTTTCTGGCTCTGGCTCTTGATTCCCACGATCAAACCAATTAAACGGGGGCATGGTGGCACCTCACTCTACCGATTGGAGAACACGGGTTGAATGAACATTACATCCTCGGCTAGCAGCTTAAGCCGCTGTGGGAAACCTCGTCAAAATTCTTCAGCATCTAGGAATTTTAAGGAACGAGAATTAAATCATTGGCGTCAAGGTTGGCTGGCCTTGAGGCGATCGCTCACCCGTCGAAGCACACCGTTGATAAACCGGTGGCCGTCTTCCTCGCTGTACCGCTTGGCCAGCTCAATGGCTTCATTGATGGCAATCTTTTTAGGCACCCCCAGATAGAGATATTCGGCCACTGCGATGCGCAGAATATCTTGATCAATGCGGGCAAGCCGGTGAAGTTGCCAGTCTACCATCGCGTTATTCAGCATGGGAGCAATCACGTCTTCGTTGCGGCGAATGGTGGCGAGAATCTGAATGGCATAGTCGCGCACCTCACTCTGGTTGCCCAACTGAACAAATTCAGGCAACTCCAGCACAATGCCCAGACGATTAATGGCGCTCTGGGTCAAGCTGATAGCGTCTTTCACCATTGCTTTTGAACTGTTGAAGTCTGCTGTGCGAGTTTCGCTGCTGAGGAGGCGATCGCTCCCTCGCTCCAACTCCCCAGAGGCTGTTTCGATGGCGTCCCGCACCTCAACAGAGAGGGTTCGGACGGCAGCAACAACTAGATCCTGCAAGCTTTGCGCACTAAGCTTTTCAGGATCAGAAGGAATCTGACTTGCACAAAGCAAAGCCAGCTCACGGGCAGTGCGGCGAGGTTGCATCATTGGCGATCGCTAATCATCATCAACAGGTTTAACAGTCAGCGCTTGCTGAGGCTGTATGTTCGACAGCAGGCGCTCAGGAAGCTGAATCTCAGGTACGGTATCCTGCTTGCTCGGGTCATTCATCCCCAGGTTAGGTAACGGGAGGTCCTGAACCGCGTCTGGCGTTTTAATGGGATTCAGCGGCGGTTGGACAGAGGCCGTTGGCAACACCCTCGGCCCTACGATACCTCCTGAAATAAGAAGCTTAAAAGCATCCTCAATGGAAATCGTAAGATTGATGACTTCTTTCTCAGGAACAATGGCAAACCATCCACTTGTGGGATTAGGCGTGGTGGGGATGACGACACTCAACATAGATTGAGGGAGATCAGCTTGAACGTCCATGTTGACAGTACCAGTCACGAACGCGAGCGCCCAGATGCCTTTGCGGGGATATTCGACCAGCACAACCCGCCGAAACTTGTTGTTTGAATCCCGGAACAGCGTCTCTAAAATCTGTTTGAGGGTTTTATACACGGAACCCGCCAGGGGAATAGCTTGCAGCAAGCGTTCACCCACATCCAGAAGCCACCGCCCGGCAATGTTACGGGCCATCAGACCGATAAACAAGATAAAGAGGAGTGGAACGGCAAACCCAACAGCAAGGTTGATTAGATTGATCAGAAATGGATGAAGGTCATTGAAGGGGTTTAGCTGTTTGGGAACGCGGGTCAAAAAATTAATGGCCCAGTTTGCAATAGTGAAGCTCAGCCAAATGGTCGTTGCCAATGGAATAATGACCAGGAGGCCCGCAATCAAATCATTTTTTAGATCTTGCTTAACCTGTTGAAACACAGCGGTATCTAATCTCCTAAAGGCTGACCAACGAGGGTTTTCTGTAAGCTGCGCTCTTGACTACATGCTCTTGACTACATGCTCTTGACTACTGCCTGGATTAACATCACTGCGCTACTGTGCGCTGTTAATGCGATGTAAGCAGGCCGGTGTCACGAGGCCGACCGAATCATTCTGTAGGGTCTACCAGTGTACTACGCAGTTTGTAAACGCACCTTGCATATTTGTCATAGAGCGAGCTTTTTAAGAAATCCCCATCTCCTTTTTACCGCATTTGTCATCATCATGAAGAAATATGACAGAACTCGCTTGGACAAATCTCTGTCGAAGCCGCGTCAGCATCCCGTATCAATCGCGTTGTCCTGTTGTTCAAGAACACGACTTGGCAAGTTTCACGCAAAAATAGGGGTTTGGCGCGCGGAGCGTGCCCCCAACCCCTATTTTTGCGTTGTGAATTTGAGGACTTTGCAGGTCGTGCTTGAGTTGTATTCACTAACCCAGGAACTACACTGACACAGGCTACGATTCAAAAATTAAGCTCACGCCCTGGGCGTATTCCTCAAGGCAGGAAGTTTTCCCAAGGATAGAATCCAGGAGACAGGAGCCAGCTCCCTCTTAAATTCTGACTCCTAGATTCTGACTCCTAGATTCTGGCTCCTTGCCCATCCAGGATTTCCCGGCTTAAATTACAACTTGACTTTTAACAAAATCGCACCAAATTTTCTGAAAGGCAGGCTGTGCCTGC
>CAYXJG010000442.1:0-4204 GCA_964465285.1 uncultured bacterium | reverse complement strand
TCATGAATAAGTTATGTAGTGCTTGGATCGGGTTACTGATCACAGTTGTCGATAGTTTCAGGATTTAACGATGACTTCGATAGATCTGGTGTCACCAAATCCGGCATCGTTGGACATGCACTTGCCCTTAGTCGAACCACCATCCGAGTATCGACGGCCCCTATCAACGGAATTGTTGTGCTGTATTTATATACTTTTGGTACAGATTGTCTTTGTCTTAGCTAACTTGAGTATGTGAGTTTTAACACTCAAGTTCTTTCAGATTCTTACGGTGATTTATTAGATTCCTATGGAGCTAGCGAATCTGTTTTGGTGTCATGCCAGTGAGACGCTTAAACTGTTGCGTCAAATGGCTTTGACTAGAGAAACCGACCTGTAGAGCGATGTCTGCGATCGCTAAATCCGTTTTCATCAGCATCACTTTTGCCCGTTCTATCCGCTGTTGAATCACGTATTGATGGGGCGAAATTCCCATGGTTTGTTTAAACAAACTCGCGAAGTAAGTCGGGCTAATATTCACAACACTTGCCAGTTCTGCCAAGGATAAATCTCGATTCAAGTAAGTGTGAATGTAATCGATCGCCTGCTGTAACTGGATACGAGTAAAGCGGCTGCTGGGTGATGTAATTGGTTTTGTTAGGGTCGAATAGTTTCGGAGTAAATGAATCACTAGGGCTTGAGTGAGTGATTCGATATAGAGTTGCCCCATCATCCCGCCTGCGCGCAACTCAGCGAGCATCAGCATACCAATCTGATGCAGTTGCACATCCTGCTGACCGAAACCATGCACAAGCTCGAACCATGTGGAATCAATGTCAGACGCTTCAGCAACGTGTTCAACCAATTCTGGCTTTAGGCAAATGTGCAGCGGAGTACAGATAACACCACTCTCATCTCGACACCAATAGCTCGGTTGTCCAGCCGGGACAAAAAGATTGTCCCCTTCATGAAGGATTGATTCATGCCGGCGATCGTCCCGTTTCTGAATTAAAGGGGCAGGATTTCCGATGTGTAAGTTCAGCCAATGGTCTGAGAGGGCTGAGAGTTCCACCTCAAACGCTGAAATAGGGCCTTGGCACTGCTCAACAAAAACGCCATTCCAGTTCATCTGCCGACTGGAGAACATCAGCGTTTTATTAAACTGTTGGCTGAGTTCGAGCGAGTTAAGCCGATTGCTAGTCATGAAGTTTGCTCTCACCGATTGCTCTTATGTAAGACTCCAGGGATTGTAAGTGCCGATAGACCACGGGACCGAGTCCGAGTCGCGAGAGCTGCAATCCGACTCCGTACCCGACTATGTTAGGGACGATAAGGCTCACAATGCCCTCGGGCCAGCTCAGACGTGTGAACTGATTACGTACGGGCTGAGTAGAGAACCCAGCGGTATTTTTTTCTGACTCCCGCGAATAGTTAGAAGAAAATTTAGACATGAGGATCAACTCCTTGACTCTTATTGCTGATTTCAGTTGTCAATGGGTTTAAGGATCGACAGGATCGCCGACTGCCCCACCTGTAGCCGTATGCACGGCGCGGGCCATCTGCCCAAGCGTGTTGCCAAGCGAGGTGGGATCGGCTCCTGCTATCAGGGCCGCACTGATGTCTTCACTGATAACGCGCACGACTGCGGTGGCCGCTGCGGCGTGCAGTCGCACCTCGATATCGTCAGGCGATCGCCGCAGGCGATCTGCGAAGATCTCGACCAGAGCACGCTCTATTCGGTCGTTGGTCATCAGCCAGGCCGTCCGTAGATCCGGCTCTTTTTCGGCTAGCACAGTCATCTTGATCACAGCCTGATCAAAGGACTGCTGATCGGGATCTTTAGTACGATTTATCGCCCACTCCATGAGGTGATCTTCAAGGGAAATATCCCGAGGCCAGCGGCGCAATAGCGCCACAAACTCCTCGCCATCCTGCGCCAAGACCGGCTCTACACAGCTCTCCTTGTTACGGAAGTACCGCCAGAGGGTGCGCACCGAGAGACCTACCGCTGCTGCGATCTGCTCGCCGGTCGTGGCAGCGACGCCTTGCTCCCAAAACAAACGCGCCGCCTCCCTCGAAATCTCTAGACGTATCCGCTGCTGCCGCTGCTCACTCATCCTCCCTGTTTTGCGCTTGTTCTTCGTCATACCGCTGGCACCGTCACTCCCCACGACAGTTTTCTTCTAAAGTCTGTCACTAAGTGACACAATAGCGCTAAATGACAGTAAGTGACAAGAGGTTGCTTTGCCAACTAGCACGTCTCATCTAGGCAAATAGCTATTCAGGCTTTGGAACGACCGATAAGGGAATGACATTTGAAAGCCCCCGTCATAGTCGGCAGGGGCCAGGGTACTCCTGCCGAATGCCACCATATTCGGGACTGCTTTCTAGACAGGTTGTCTTTGTCTTAGCTCACTTGAGTGTGTGAGTTTTAACACTCAACTTCTTTCAGATGCTTACGGTTGGTGATTAGATGCTTCTGGGGCTAACGAATCTGTTTAGGAGTCGCGCCCCTAACAAAACTCGTAAACCCTGTCGCACTCCTGATTGGCGATCGCAGCTGATTGCTGAAATCGAGGGTCGCCCGATTGGATATATTCAGACCATCGATCCGGCCCGCGAAGAGGATCACTATTGGGGTAAGGTGCCGACCAACCTGCACGCCATTGATATCTAGATTGGGGAAGCGGCTGATCTAGGCCAGGTCTACGGCACTCAATTCAAACCTTTGAAGCCTGTGAGAAAATTAGGCTGATGAAGATAACCGGGCTTAAATCACCTCAAAGTTATCCATCATGCCTAGATCTTCGTGCTCCAGCATGTGACAGTGGTACATGAACTTTCCTCGGTAGGGGGTAAAGCGGGGGATTATCCGCACCATTTCCCTTGGTCCTACTCGAACTGTGTCTTTCCAACCGATGTCCCAGGGTGCGGGAGCCTGATTATTGCGAGAGAGCACCTGAAAGTGAGCTAGATGCATGTGGAAGGGGTGGGGGATATCGGCAAAGATTTCCCAAATTTCCGTTGAGCCCAGTCGGGGAAAAATGTCGGTGCGGTTGGGGTCAAATTCTTTGCCATTGATTTGAAACCGTTTCCCGGTTCGTCTCAGAATAATGCGACGAGTGGCCTCCGCCTGTTCTGGGTCTGGGGTTTCCCAGTCAGGGGCCAGTTGAGCGGGGATGGTGCTGTCGTCGGGTTGCGATCGCACCACGTCAAAGCGCATCACCTGCGATGTTGTACCTTCTCCATCCAAATTTCTCAACACAATTTGAGTACCGACAGCATAATGGGAAAAGTCGATCACCACATCAAAGCGTTCGGCAGGAGCTATTACCAACTCAGTCTGCGGAACTGGCGCAGGCAGTAGACCTCCATCGCTGCCAATCTGCGTAAATATAGTCTCTGCTGGTGCTGGGTCGAGGGCGAGCTTATAGATACGGCGATTGGAAGCATTTAAGAACCGGAAGCGATAGCGCGTATTCGACACTTCGAGAAAGGGAAAGGGCGCACCGTTGACTAGAATCGTGTTGCCCTGCACCCCATTATGGTAGCTGTTAGCCAGCCCCGGTTCATGCAGTTCTGGGTCAAGGGAAGGGTAGAAGAAGGAACCGTCTTCATTGAAAAGGTGGTCGCTGATCATCAGTGGGATGTCTTTGTCACCCCTGGGCAGAGACAAGGTATCTTCAATAGCATCGTGAACCAGATAAAAGCCTGCCAATCCTTTATAGACCTGTGGCCCGGTGAACATATCCCGGTGGTCGTGATACCAGAGGGTGGCGCTGGGCTGATCGTTGGGGTAGGTGTAGTCTTTGAAACCGTGGCCAATGCCACCGACAGTCGGATGTTCCGAATGGGTTGCCCGCTCCGTTTCGGTGGCGTGAACTGGCAAAATCAGGTCGGTCGCATAGCCGTCGCTCTCCGGGGGAGTTTTGCCGCCGTGCAGATGAACCACCGTGGTACGGGTAACTCGTTGCGGTGCCTAACAACCACCTGACGCCCACTGTTCACAGCAATTGTGGGTCCGGGGAAAATGCCGTTATAGCCCCAGATCGGGGTGCGGAGCCCCGGCAGAATTGCCATTTCTCCTGCTTTTTGGGTGATTTCGTAGTAGTCCGTGGTGCTGTCGCTGCGAACGGGTTGGAGGACTGGGGGAATTGGCAACGGTGCTTGAAAGGGGGGAATGGCGATCGCATCCTTTCTGCCCCGATTGTCTGGTAACGCCAAC
>CAYXJG010000441.1:0-4226 GCA_964465285.1 uncultured bacterium | reverse complement strand
CACTATATAGTGCTGTGCAAGCGCATTAAGTACAGTTTGTTGAGTGGCGGCGCAGAGCGCCGCCACTCAACACATTTGGGTGTGCTGAACCAATTCACACCGCTATACTCTATGGTGTACACGACTTGGCAAAGTTCTCAAATTCACAACGCAAAGATAGGGGTTTGGCGCGCGGAGCGCGCGCCAAACCCCTATCTTTGTGTGAAACTTGCCAAGTCGTGCGGTGTAGAGCAGGAAGAGGAATGCCATGGGAGAGGCGATCGCCAAACTAGCTATTAACGTCGTGACCTATGACAGTCATAGGGCAGCCATCGAGCAGGTACGGTGCCAGGTGTTTCAGTGTGAGCAGCAGGTGTCGGCGGAGATGGAGTTTGATGGAAAAGATGAAACAGCAACGCATCTAGTTGCGATGTTGGATGGAGTTCCGGTAGGCACGGCTCGGATGCGAGACTTGGGCGATCGCCTTGCCAAAGTGGAGCGAGTGGCGGTGCTGGCTAGGTATCGGGGGTTGGGCATTGGGCGGCGGCTGATGGACGTGGCGATCGCCCACCTACGGGAACAGGGCATGGCTGAGATTAAGATTAATGCCCAGATCCAAGCACGAGCATTCTACGATAAGCTTGGATTTCAGCAGCGGGGAGAGGAATTTGAAGAAGCTGGAATTCCCCACGTTGAGATGCGTCTGGCGCTACTCTAGTGTGCTGTCAAGTAACGTAGGCGGGGGAGAGTGATCCACAGATTACGCAGATGACACGACTTGGCAAAGTTCTCAAATTCACAACGCAAGAATAAGGGTTTGGGGCGCGCTGAGCGCGCCCCAAACCCTTATTCTTGCGTGAAACTTGCCAAGTCGTACAGATGAGCGCAGATTATGACGCTCCGTCTTCTGAGCATCATTTTTCATTTGCGAATTTTTATTCAACATTCTGCTGCTTGCTTTTCCTCAGGATCACTCTTCAGATCATATTGCGGGCTTTGAGTTGTAGATAGCGGTCAACGAGTTGTTCTGACACCTGATTAGCGGGGGCGTCTAGAACCAGCACGCCTTTCTGTTTGAGGGAGGCGTAGGCGAGCTGGCGCTGGGCAATGACATCTAATGCAACGGCACGGGCGTAGGTGCGGTCGATGTCATGGGTGACGGTGTGGGCCTGGTGATCGACTTCGGGATCGCGGAGGGTAACACAGAAGGGGAGGTATCGGGGAGTCAGGTAGGAAAGGGCAGCAATGAGTTCTGCCGAAGCAGTTTTGTCGATAATGTCTGTGATAAACACGACCAAGGCGCGGCGGGTTTGATATGTGCCGAGGGTGCTGGCAGCTCCAAAATAGTCTGGTTCAAACAGAACGGGTTGAATGGGGGCCAGTCGCTCAATCAGTTTGGAGAGGTGGGCCTGTCCCCGTTCTGGGGAAATCCAGGTGTGCATTTGCCGATCAAATACGCCGATGCCAACGCGATCGCCCCTGAAAATACCCGTTAGTGCCAGCGAAAGCGCTGCGTTCATGCCCCAGTCAAATCGGGTGATGCTCTGCACCTGGGCTGTCATCAGCCGCCCCCGATCCAGCAGAATGATGAGAGTTTGCTCATGCTCCGGCTCCAAAACTCTTACCAGAGGGCGATCGCGCCGTGCAGTGGCTTTCCAGTCAATTAGTCGAGGGTCATCTCCAGTGCCGTAGTCCCGCAGTTCTGAAAATTCCGTGCCGATGCCCCGCTGCCGTGCCCGACGGATGGCTCCTGCTGAGTCGCTGGTGAGGCGAATGGTGAGCGATCGCAGGCCAATCAAATCGGGATAGACAGACACCGTTTGCCCCTGGGGAACCGTCCAGCATCGCCACGCCAGCTTCTTCGGACTCAACTGCCGCAGGGCGATATCTCCCCACTGGTATTCGCCCCGCCTGGTGGGATGAACCGTGTAGGTGAAATCCTGGGGGGTCTGGGCAGCCAGCGTTAGAAAAATCTGGGGGTGCGTCGCATCAAACGCGTCGGGATACTGATCCACCACGGTGAGAATGGCAGGCTGTTGGGCCTCAAAGGTCAGGGTGACGGGATTGTCCCGGTGAATGGAGAGGCGATCGAGATGCAGGCGGCTCGCCTCAACCCGCTGCGGCTTCACCCGCCAGTGGTCAACCCAGGCGACCAGCACCAGGATGATGTCGTAGAGCAGGAGAAAGCTGCCCACCACTGCCAACCGGTTCTCTGGAGAAAGGAACACGGCCATGAGAGCGGCGATCGCTCCTCCTAAAAGCATCAAAACATAAAAGCGTCGTGATGGAATCATGTCGTACGGGGTTACTGGGTGAAGCCTTTGGGGACATCTACCTGGCTAAGCAGTGCTGTCACCAAGGCATTAATTTTGAGGCCATCCAACTGAGCTTCAGGTCGCAGGATCAACCGATGGCAGAGAAGAGGAGAGGCAGTGGCCTTCACATCATCGGGCGTTACAAAGGTTCGTCCGGTCAACCAGGCATGGGCTTTGCTCGCCTGGAGCCACACCACCGCTGCCCGTGGAGATGCGCCCAGCATCAGATCCGAGTGGTGCCGAGTTTTGTGAATGAGTGCCAGTACATAGTCTAGAATCTCCTCCTTCACCGTTATGGATCGCAGGGCTCGGCGAGCTTGGAGAATGTGGGGCACCGTTGCGAGGGGCTTCAGTTTTGCCAGGTCTACCCGTCTTGCCTGAAATCCCGCTTGGCTGTTGAGCAGCATTTGCTTTTCAGCGACGGAATCAGGATAGTCTACCTGGAGCTTGAACATAAACCGATCGAGCTGCGCTTCCGGCAAGGGATACGTGCCCTCAAATTCCAGGGAGTTCTGCGTCGCCACTACCCAAAACAAATCTGGCAGACCCAGGCTGTTTCCATCCAGGGTCACCTGCTGTTCCTCCATCGCTTCCAGTAAAGCCGCCTGGGTCTTTGGTGGCGTGCGGTTGATTTCATCTGCCAGCAAAATCTCGGTGAAGACCGGGCCTTTTTTAAGAACGAAGTTGCGGCTATTTAGGTCAAAAATGTTGGTGCCCAGAATATCCGAGGGTAATACGTCAGGGGTGAGCTGGATGCGGTGGAAATCGGCCTGGAGCAGCCGTGCCAGCACTTTTACCGTGAGGGTCTTCCCTGTTCCGGGCACTCCTTCCAGGATGACATGGCCCCCTGCAAGCAGGGCAACGAGCAACTGCTCCACTAGGGTTGACTGACCCACTACGACACGGTTTAGCGCCTGACTGATGCGCTTGAAGAGAGCCTGGGTATCTGTCTTTGGCGTCGAGTCAGTCATGGGAAATTAAAATAAACGATAATACAGCGATGATAAACGCTCTGTGCGAACAACGCGCATTTTATCGTGACATCTCAGTAGTGGAACCCATGATGAACTCTTCCATTGGACAGGCGGCGATCGCCCCCCTCCAGCAAGGCCTCATCGTCTCCTGCCAGGCTCCGGCTCAGTCTCCCCTCCATGACCCACAGATCATTGCCGCCATCGCTCAAACATCGGTGATGAATGGAGCCGTGGGCGTGCGCATTGACAGCCCTGACCACATTCGTGCAGTGCGCGATCGCCTCGACGCAAATCCAAAATCCAACATCCAACATCCAAAATCTGCTGACCCTATTCATGCGGTGCACGATCGCCTTAACGCCCCTATCATTGGCCTCTGGAAGCAGCAGTTTCCGGATTCCGACGTGTACATTACCCCCCAGTTTCGCCATGCGCGGGCGATTGCCCAGGCTGGAGCAGACATCATCGCCATCGACGGAACTCCCCGCCGCCGTCCCGGCGATGAGTCGTTGGCCACGCTGGTTCAGCAGATTCATAGGAAACTGGGCAAGCCTGTAATGGCCGATGTGGATACGTTGGAGTCGGCGATCGCCGCCGCAGACGCAGGAGCCGACATTATTGGCACCACCCTATACGGATACACTGCTGCCACCCAACACTGTAAACCACCAGGACTGGATTTGTTGAAAGAGATGGCAAACAGCCTGACCGTCTACCTCATCTGCGAAGGCGGTATCACTTCCCCCAAAATGGCACGGCAGGCATTGGACATGGGCGCATATGCTGTTGTTGTCGGCACTGCCATCACAGGCATCGACCTGCAAGTCCAGGCATATGTCCAAACGCTCTCCTGAGCCATGCCAGAGAAATTTTTACACACGACTTGGCAACGTTCTCAAATTTACAACGCAAAAATAGGGGGTTGGGGCGCGCTGAGCGCGCCCCAACCCCCTATTTT
>CAYXJG010000440.1:0-4253 GCA_964465285.1 uncultured bacterium | reverse complement strand
GCCCCAAACCCCTATTCTTTCCTAAAACTTGCCAAGTGGTGAAAGATTCTTACCTATACGAGTAGCACCAATTCTTGAAAGTAGAACTACAGGTAGCTAATCTGTAACCTATGCCAAATATAGGTTTGCCAATCCAAAATCGAAAATCAAAAATCGAGAATTGGTTTAACCCATCAGAATCATTTATACAAACGACCCAGACGAATAGTAATGATAAGCACGCTATGAGAGCAAGAATTGATAATCAAGTTGTCCTGATTCACAGCGATGATGTGCCTACTTACAAAAAGGGGGGGTCCGTGGTTCGAAATACATATTTTTGGGCATTGCGGGCGATCGCTGGTTATGCGCCCCGTGAAGGCGACTGGGAATATGAATCCGAGGTCTGGGTTGCCTTGAAGCGAGTGCTGATGGCATTTACAGAATCGGGATATTTGGGACTCAGTGAAACCCTGCTTGAATTTCCGCCAGACACACCGATTCCGCCCACGTTACGCTCCGTTTCAACATGGTCAGAGTCACAAGACACTTACGTTTCGTCGCCATACTACAGCCATGCAATCTCCTACGAATAGTCTAAGGAAACGACAAAAAGTAGCGCACTCTTCGTCGGGGCGCAGCGCTTTGCAACAACTTGAACTAAATTTTGTTGGGGCAGCGCGGCAATGTCGTGCTGCCCCAACAAAGTTGGATTTTATTTAATCCTTGGTCCTCAGCTCGACTTTATCCATTAGGCTGCATAGCAAAGTAAGTCAGACCAGGTATCGAAGAGTTCCTTTGGAACTTTACACGACTTGGCAAGTTTCACACAAAGATAGGGGTTTGGGGCGCGCGGAGTGCGCCCCAAACCCCTATCTTTGTGTTGTGAATTTGAGAACTTTGCCAAGTCGTGTAAGAAACACAATTTTAGAGACACAACTTTACTGATACAGAAGAGGCCAGCCAGGGAACTCTGAAACGTGGGTAACAAATCGCAGGTGTTACCCCGATCCTTCGGAGGGTTACAACGTATGACCCAGCGATCGCCTCAGGTATCTACCCAGGTTTCGATTCCAGGCATTATCGGCGGTTTAGGCCCCTTGGCACACATCGAGTTTGAGCGACGGCTGGTAGAGATGGGCGTCCGGCAGGGCGGACGCTGCGACCAGGATCACCCTGTCTGGATATTGGTGAATGCTGCCAATACACCTGACCGCACCCGTAGCCTCAAAGGAGACGTCGAAGACTGTACTCCCTGGCTGTTGCGATACGGCCATTTTTTAGAAGCAGCAGGAACGGATTTTTTGATTGTGACCTGTAATTCAGCCCATGCCTTCTACTCCTCTGTTCAGGCTCAGCTATCAATTCCCTGGCTCCATTTGATGGATTGTACGGCGTCCCAGATTCGGGAGCAGTATCCTGACGTGCGGCGCGTTGGGTATCTAGCTACAGACGGCACTGTTCAGATGAGTCTGTACGGCAAGAGTCTCAAGCAAGTCGGTCTTGTTCCCATTACCCCTGCAGTAGGAACGCCGATACAGCATCGGGTGATGCAATCTATCTATGCACCTACCTGGGGCGTTAAAAGCTCTGGCGTGTGGGTATCGGATGCGGCGCTTCATGCCATTGAAGGGGCAATGACGTGGTTACGACATGAGGGAGCAGAACTGGTCATCGCTGGATGCACGGAACTGTCTGTGGCGATCGCCAAAATCAAGCATCCACCGCTGCCCTGGATTGATCCACTGGATGTAGCTGCCCAACTGACCCTCGACCTTGCCTATGGTCGTCGTCGTCTGCACTCACTTCATGCGGCATGACCCATGCTGCATTACCGTTACTTTTCAAGGAGTACATCAGGATGCTTACAATTTCTCGATGGCTATCTATGATCATGATTCAGATAGATGCGACTAGATGCTCTATTAGAGGGCTAGCTCCTCTAGTCCTTAGTACCTTGCTGGGAGTCATGGTAATCACCCAGGGAACAGCTTGGGCAGCCTCCGGCGACGATGGCAGTCAGCCACCTGCCATGCCGCCTGATATTCAGGTCATCCTTGACCGAGGCACGCTGATTGTGGCGTTACTCGACACGGACAATCCCCCCTTCTTCAGGGCAGGAGAAGGCAACCAACTGGACGGGCTAGACGTAATGATCGCCCGCGATTTAGCAGACCGATTGGGCGTTGACGTCGAATTTAACCGTTCGGCCACCACCTTTAACGAAGTCGTAGACAAGGTGTTTGACCGAGAGGCAGACATTGCCATTTCTAAAATTAGCCGCACCATGAAACGAATTAGACGGGTGCGATTTTCCGAGCCTTATCTAACAATGCGGCAGGGCTTGCTAGTGAATCGGCTGCGGCTTGCCCAACACACGCGGGGGCGGAGTGTTCCAGAAACCATCCGTAGCCTCCAGGGAGAAGTTGGCGTCATCGAAGGGTCATCTTATGTAGGATTCTTAAACCAAAAGTTTCCGGATGCGACCATTGTCGAATATCCTTCCTGGAACCGCGTCATTGAGGCGGTGAAACAGGGTGAGGTGCTGGCAGCCTACCGAGATGAACTAGAAATTAAAAAAGTTGTGCGCACGAGTCCTTATGCTGCATTGGGAATGCAGACCATCGCCCTAACGGATACCGAAGATCCAATTTCAGTCGTTGTGCCGTGGAATAGTACCCATCTCCTGGCATTTGTGAACCAACATTTGGATACTGAAAACCTGGATTATTCCGCAGACACAGTGCTGCAAGACTATTCCAAGTATTTTAATGCCCAGTAAGTTAATGCCCAGTAAGTTAAGCAAGCGGTGCGGACATGACGATTCAACAAGCCATTCATCTTCCTCAGCGATTTTCAATCACTTGGCTCAGAAGTCCCTGGGCAATTCTCATCAGCGTTATTTTGGGCATCTATCTCGGGTCATTTCATCATGGCATTGCTGAGGCGATCGCCCCCGTGGGGGATCTATACTTGGGGCTGCTGAAGATGTGCGTGTTGCCAATTTTGCTGTCTGCGATCACCACTAGCATCGGGCGGCTCATGTCCACGCACGACGCAAGCCAGTACATCAAGCGCATCTTGATTGTGTTTCCCCTGGGTCTCGTGCTCGTCAGCTCCATCTCAGTGCTCATGGCAGCGCTATTTGGGCCGGGACGAAATCTGTCGGAATCTACCCTCGCCACCCTGGGCGTAGTTGTGAACAACTCTAGCATCGACCTAGAAATGTCGCTCACCGGGCCACTCCCCCAGGAAGAATCCACCGGCTTGTCTTCCTTCGTCATTGGCATGGTGCCTGACAATATTTTCACTGCCCTGAGTGAAGGCCAAACCCTAAAAGTGCTGGTGTTTGCCATCATCTTTGGCGTGTCCCTGGGTCTTATTAACGACACCCTCTCTGAGAAGGTTTTTGACATTCTGGATGCCATCTTCAAATCCTTCAATCAGCTTATTCAATGGTTCACGCTGATTTTACCTTTCGGTCTGTGCAGTCTGTTGGCTTATCAGCTCTCGCGCCAGGGTACAGATGTCATGCTAGCGATGATTAATTTCATCCTGGTGGCGCTGGCGACATTCATGATTATTTACGCGACCAATACGATAGTTATCTGGCAGCAATCGAAGCAATCTCTGCCTTCTGTTCTCTCTGCTGTGCGAGAACCCGTGATTCTTGCCCTCGCCACTTCTAGCAGCCTTGCCTGTTTGCCGTCGGCGATCGCCCAACTCTCCAATAAGCTCAAGTTCAAGCGGCAAACGGTGAACCTGGTCACGCCCCTTTCCATCACCCTATGCCGATTCGGTTCCGTCATTTACTTCGCCTTAGGCACGCTATTTATCGCCCAGCTTTACAATACGAGCCTTGGCATTACAGAAATTTTTATGGTGATTATAGGGTCTATCTTTGCAGGGATGGCAACCTCTGGGATTACTGGAGTGTTGACCCTAGCCATGTTGGGGCTGGTGCTTGAACCCCTACAGCTGCCCCTCGAAGCCGTCCTGGTTCTGTTTATTGCCATCGATCCCATCGTTGACCCATTTCGGACACTCGGCATTGTATATACGGGCATGGCAACTACTGCTGTCATCGCCGGTTCCGAAAATACATAAGTAGTCGGTTCAAGGTGTTGAATTCTCGTTCCTAAGCTCGAAAAAACGCTTACTCACCGCTTTTTTCCCAAATTTTGTAATTGCTGCGAAACCAGCAATTCTCATTATGAGCAACTTCGCGCCCTATAGGCGCTCACTTGTCTATGTTTAAGGGGCAAAAAGGTCGC
>CAYXJG010000439.1:0-4296 GCA_964465285.1 uncultured bacterium | reverse complement strand
GCTGCGCCCGCTGCTCTTTTCTTCCGGTATCTTTTTTAGCCGCAGATCCCTTAGCAAGTTTCACGCAAAAATAGGGGCGTTGCCAACTGTGGGGATGAATCAGGCTGGAATAGGAACCTCACCAAATTTGAGGTAGTGAATTAACAACCGAATTGAATGCTTGAGCATATCAATGGACTTTGAATAGCATAAAGTTTTCCGATGCAGATGGGCTAAATAATGACGTAAACAAGTGTTTTCAAAAAAAAAGGCGCTTGACGATTGAATGTGATGAAGCGTGGTCACTTGTCAGAAATAAGGGCAACAAGCGATGGATTTAGCTGGCGATTAATCGTGAAACGGGCGAGATTGTGGGGGTGCATATCGGAGACCGCAGCCGTTCAGGAGCCAAGGCTCTAGGGGATTCCTTGCCCCCGGTGTACCGTCAGTGAGCCGTCTGTTATAGCGACTTTTGAGAAGCCTATGAAACCGTCATTCCCAGTAAACGGCATCAAGCCATCGGCAAGGACAGTGGCCAAACCAATTAGATTGAGCGGTTCAACTGTACGCTACGTCAGCGGGTATCACGATCAGTTCGCAAGACACTGTCCTTTTCCAAGAAGCTCGAAAATCACATTGGCGCGATCTGGTATTTCATCTATCACCACAATGCGTCCTTACAGATTTAGGACTAATTCTTACTCTACGGCATCCCACAAAATACCCCACAAAATATCCCACATCTTCAGCGTGATTTTACGGAATTGTGGCTATGGGGATTCTTAGCTGCCGACTAATCTGATGAAACGAGGAACACAAGCTCCTTTCAGGGCTTTATGAAAGCTACTGGGTTGTTGTTCGTCTGTATTGCTTACCTGCTTAAGTGACGGTATTCCCCGTTGATTGTCCCCATTGATCGATCGACGTATCGGCTGAAATCGAGTGTGCGCGATCGCCGTGTAGTTATTTTTGTGAATTCATTTTTTACTTTTCAGGAGACCTACTATGTCAGCAACTGATACTATTTTTGGCCAATGGAACTACCAATTCGACTCTGAGACGTCCGCACTGTCGAATGATGCTGTTCAAGATGATGCTGTTGGTGGCAATGACTACGAAATTTATGGTGCAGCCTTTAAGGAAACAGCAGATAGAATTTTTGTTGCAGTCACATCAAATACTCCGCTTGGAGGAATCGATGATGTCGAGTGGGGCGATGCCTTTTTTAATTTTACGAATGCAAATTTGGATACTGCGAATGCAAGGAACGCTCTAACCGCTGTTCGTTTCGCAGGTTCTAACGAAGCAAAAGTATCTGGCACTGGTGTATTTCAAGATGTTACGGCTGTCAGTGTTGCTCCAGGCAATGGACTCGATTTGAATAATATACAGAAATATATCAACTATGTGAACGAAAATGGTGGTTCACATAGCTTTGGCGCTTTATCTGCTGATACAGGATACTTCAACAGAAACCAACATCTTCCCAATGTTATTAACAGTGGACGACAAGTTGGTGGGGTAGCGTTGCATGACCTCAATGCCTCTGCTTTAGGTGAGTTGAATTTTGGTGCAGTCACAGGAAGCCATACGTTTGGCTTTAGCTTTGACAAGTCACTTTTGCCTGAAGGTGAATTTGTCATGCACTTGGCTCCAGAGTGTGCCAATGACATTATCACCATCCATGAGACGATTGGGACGCCGAGTTTAGATATTGAGAAGCTGACGAATGGGGTGGATGGCGATCGCCCAGAAGACGCAGTGGGCATCCGTCCTAGCGATGAGGTGGTTTGGACATACAAAGTCACCAATACAGGAACCATTGCTGTTCCCGGCAGCGAAATTGAGGTGGTGGACGATAAGGAAGGCATCCCGACCTTCGACCTATCCAGCGATGATGGCGGTGATGGCATCCTTTCCCCCAACGAAGAGTGGATGTACACCATTCGAGGCATTGCCGAAAACCTAAATTACAGCATTGATTTTGACACCAACCCTGCTACGGGCGATCCCTTACCTGCGGGAACCATCATCAAAGACCTCTATACCTCTGAATACGGCCTTACCATCTCCACCGAAATTACCCAAGAAGAGGGCGGCCCGATTACGGACTGGGGGGCGATGATCTTTGACTCTGGCAATCCCACAGGTGATTCTAAAGATAGGGACTTGGGTACCCCGAATCGAGCAAACGGTGGCCCTGGCTCCAGTGACAAAGATCAAGACATTGCAGCAGCCACAAATACAGAGTCACTAAGCAACGTGCTGATTCTTCCTGAAAGACTCCTGGAACCTGATGATCCATTCGGTCCCGATGACAATGCGCTGGGTGGAACCTTCCGGCTTGACTGGGTGGAGCCTGTGCAACTAAACTCCATTGGCTTACTCGATATTACGGATGATAACAGCTACATCGAACTGTACGATGCGGCAGGTAATCTTCTGAAAACCATTGATATTGATGGCCTAGGAGCCAATACTTACCAAGAGGAAGACCTAGAGGGGGTAAAAGCAAGCCGCATGGATGTTGTGTTTGTTGAAGAGAGTGCGGCGATCGCCTCCGTTGACTTCAGCAAAGACTATATCAACAACAGTACCGTACGGATGCCAAACGTACCTGGTGTGGGAGATGGTGACCCCAGCACCTACACTTCCCCAAATCCCGGCATTGACATCGAGAAAAGCACCAATCATATCGATGCCGATACCGCTGATACTGCTGCTGTCATTGCTCCGGGGCAGCCGATTACCTGGCGCTATCACGTCACCAATACTGGCAACGTGCCGTTCCATTACAAAGATATCATCATGACTGATGACCAGGGCTTGATTCCGATGCTGGATGCCACCACTGATGCAGGGGGCGATCGCATCCTTCTGCCTGGAGAAACCTGGATGTACACCGCATTCGGTATCACTGCTGACTTAGCCACTCAGTCGGACACCGTTGTGTTGGATTTTGAAACCAATGGAGCCGGCGATGCACTCACATCAGGCAACGTCATTGATAACGAGTTTCAGGATGCCTACGGGTTAACGATCTCGGCACCAGGCCATCCCTACGGCACCATGATCTTCGATACCGCCAACATCAAAAGGTCAGATAAGGATCTACGAACCCCCGGGGCGGGAGAAGAATTTGACGCAGCCGACTTTGGGCCAGATAACACTCGGCCCTTGGGCAATGTATTGATTCTCTCAGAAGACGGCAACTCTGAGATTCCCGATGATGACAAATTTGGCGGTACCTTCCAGTTTGAATGGGATGAAGCGGTGCAAGTCCACTCCATTGACGTCATGGACATTGAGGAGCCAGGAAGTCAGGTCATTACCTACGATGTCAGCGGTTCCGTTGTCGGCACCTACGACATTGCAGCCTTGGGAAACAACAGCGTCCAGACAGTGCCCTTCCAGAACGAATGGATTACTCGCATGGATGTCGTCTTTGACAGTATCGAGAGTCCATTGGCCAGTGGGGCGATCGCCGCTGTTGAGTTCACGCCCCTCTCGACCTATAAAAACCTGGGCACCGTCAACATTAACGGCTGGGAGGGCGTCACTGACTCGGATTGGAGTCACTACCGCAACTCAGAAACCGTCGCTCCAGTTATGACATCCCTGCCGCCCATCATCAGCGTAACTGAGGGCAATCTCCAACGTCCTACTCCTAGCTCCACTAGTCCTGGGAAGAGAGTAGTGTCCGCCGGGCAGATGTTGCGCGGTACCCAAGCGAGCGATAGCATCTCTGGCCTATCCGGTGATGACACTATTCGAGGCTTGTTGGGTGATGACTGGCTGAACGGTCGCCAGGGAAATGACCTCCTGCGCGGCGGACGCGGTCATGACCGACTGCGGGGCAATCGGGGACGCGATACGCTAGTAGGCGGTGCCGGAGATGACCTGATTAGCGGCGGACGCGGTCATGATCGGATCAGCGGTGGCATCGGGGCCGATGTTATTCTGGTGCGCCAGGGACGCGATCGCATTACCACAGGCAACGGTGAAGATGTGATCGCCATTGATGATAACGGGTTTGCCATCATTGAAGACTTCAAGCTTGGTGAGGACTCCCTCCAGTTACTCGGTTCCCGCTCTGCCCTGGAGACTGCGGATCTGACCTTTGTTAACCGGGGCGATGACCTACTGGTAAAAGCGGGTGAAGATAAGATCGCCCGTCTCATCAACGTTGATTTCTAATCCATTGCTCAGACTCTACCCCAAAGGCGAGGGGCAGCAGGCGACGCCTACTGCCTCTCTCTTTCACGACTTGGCAAAGTTCTCAAATTCACAATGAAGAAACATGGGTTTGGGGCGCGC
>CAYXJG010000438.1:0-4301 GCA_964465285.1 uncultured bacterium | reverse complement strand
TCTGACCAGCCGTTGAGGAGCGATCGCTCTATAGCATTGATGATTTCGTTAAACAGATTATCAATTTTAGGTGATAATGCCTTACCTGCTTTGATCACAACCCAAACAGCCGCCGCTCCCACAAAACACCATGCGGCATCAGTGAACTTGCTCTCACGTACCTTTGAAATCCCAACAAAGCTCAAAGCACCTGGAACACCGAGGGTAACAAGTTTGTTATCTAGCAGTTCAAAAACCTTATCAAAATTCGTTGGTGTGTAGTCAGGCGGATTGGGCGACATAGGGATGAATTAGGGGGAGCATATTTTTAAGTTCTACCCCAGAAATTAATCAGAGTCCAGAAAATATTGTTTGGGATACAGTCACGAACGAACTACCCGCCTTAATCGAAGAACTTGAGAGGATATTATCTTCGACTGATGCGGGGTAGAAATAGCTCGTGAGTCGCCCCAATGGCCGCATATGAGCTTGATATTCGGGGGAAAGCTTACGAGTAAAGGAGATAGGCGATCGCCCTTGAGCGTGTGGATATGAGGGGGCGATCGCCCCTGACACCAAAAGGACTTGAGCACGATTAGACTCAACTGGCTACAATGCTAGTGAATCCTGTTTCTACAAATCCCTATGGATATCACCCGTCAACCGCAGCCTGATCCTTTACCTCCCTCCGATTCAGTAACAGAGTTGCAAAGCCAATTGCATGAGATTTTGCAACAACTTTCCCCCGATCGGTTAAGGGTTTTGACTGACTTTGCCGCTTATCTCGCTGATGCTGAAAGCGAAGCAGCGACCCAAGAGCTTTTAGCTATTTCAGGACTTCTAGAACAGGTAAAACGTAATCAAGCGACTCCCCACGATGAGTATGTGAATTGGAGGACAATTCGTTCTGATGTATGAAGTCGTTCTTCATCCAGATGCTCTGTTTGTAGTGGCGATCGCCCATCGTGGTCAAGCATACGAGTAGAAAGAGGATTGGCGATCGCCCTTCAGCGTGTGGATATGAGGGGGCGATCGCATTAGATATGATTGATGAACAACTGATAGAAATGTTGGGTTAACTCCTTCGGAGACGCTTCGCGAATACTTCGCTCGACCCCTACCAGAGGGGCGATCGCACTGAGTATCGCGGGTCATGTTCTGAGTATCGCGGGTCATGTTCTGAGCATCGCGGGTCATGCTCTGAGTATCGTCAGTCATGCTCTGAATATCGTCGTTCATGTTCCAAATCATGGTGGGTCATGCTCTAAGCATCAGCGATGAAGAGAAAAGCATTATTGGTGTTGCTTTAGGTAAGAACGTTTATGTTGTGAGTATCGTGGGTTATGCTCTGAGCATTGTGGTTTATGCTCTGAGCTGCTTGGTCTACGCCGATGGTTGACGCAGGTGCGATCGCACCTCTTCAGGTGTAAGGCCAGTCACTTGGGCGATCGCTTCGATATCCATTCCCGCTTGGGCTAGATTGCGAACGATTTGTACGATTTGCCCCTCTGCCTGTTCTGCCCGCTGGCATTCCTGTTCTGTTCGCTGGCGTTCCTGTGCGACCTGCACACGTTCCTGTTCAGCCATTTCCTCTCCCCCCATCTCTATCTCACGCATCCTCTATTTCTAGAACATTTTCCACGGTTAAAGCCATAAGACTTTCTTTAGTTTCTAGAACGGTTACATTTTCGAGGACATCATTTTTTTCGAGTTGCTAGTAAAGACCTCCCCAGGCGTCTAAGATAACCAGCATTCGCTTATCGGCGAGGCCGGTGACGCGATCGACGACATCGCTGAAGGAGGTGAAGGGGGATTGCTTTCGGGCTTTTTCGATGCCTTTGATGAGCTTCTCGGCGGTTTTGCCTCGGATTCCGGCCATGGCCATCTTTTGGAGGAGCTCAGCATCGCTGGCGTTGTTGAAGACTTCCAGCGGCTCAATCTTTTGGGGTATTTGCTGTTGCAGGGTGCTGAATTGCTGCTCTAAACGTTGAATATCTAGCTGGTTGGCCTGTTTCATATCTCGAATGGCTTCGTCTAAACGGGATTCGAGGTTGATCAGGCGTTGATCGGCTACCGAGGAGGTGGCTGCTGGTTGAGTGGATTGCTCAGAAGCAGGAGGATTTGCCTGCGAAGTTGTGGTCTCGTGCAGGGCTTTGAATTGCTCGATCGCCGCCTCTGCTGACTCCTCTGGAACCACAAAGGCGTTGACCATTTCAGCAGCTCTGGGATCCAATTCCTTAGCCCGGACGGCGGCGTAGTATTCGCGATCGCCTGCTAACACCTCGTAGGACTCGATACTGGTTTGCTTGAGTAGGAGGGGAGAGAGCAAGCCTCCTGCAGCCAGAATGCTTTGGGCCAAGGTCTCCAGCTCGTCTACCTTAAAGTCTGACCGGGGCACCTTTGAGGTAATGCTTTTAACGTCCACTAGATAGTACTCACTCATGGTTAGGCTCCAATTTTCTGCATGACTTCGTAGGAGAGGTTCCGGAACTCTTTGACGGAGTCGGAATCGCGATCAAATTCAAAGATCGATTTTGGGTCGGGAACTTCCAATCTTCCCATGGTCAATGTCTTGTTGACGCAGTTGGAGAGGGCCACGCGCTCATAGATGACGGTATCGAGCACGGGCAACCCATAGCGTTGGGTGACGGTCTCTCGCTGGCGGGGAAAGACGAACTGCAGATATCTGGCATTGGTCAAGACTTTGGAGGGTAGAACTCCCAGGACGTTAAGGGGCTTTTTGCCAATGCTGGTGCGGGTCTCGTTTACCTCACCAACGAAATTGCGGACGTTATTGAGGCCCTGATTTGCAAAGGGCTTCAAATCAGAGGGAATGATCAGGTGATCGGCTGCCATCAGAGCAATCTCGGCATAGAGGTCTCTGGACGGTGGAGCATCGATAATGACGATGTCGTAATCGTCTTCGACCATTTGTAGCTTGGTATTGAGACGCAGGCGGCTAGCAGCGATACGGGTTAGCCGTTGCTGCTCGTCAATCAGGGTGATGTGGGAGGGGATGACATCAATTTCGGGCGTATTGAAGCCGCTGGACTTGCGCACGATATCGGGAATGAAGTCAAAATCTCCGGCACTGATTACCTGGAGGACGTTCTTATCTTTGAGGTCGTCTTCTTCCTCGAACTGGAACTTGATCAGCCCGGTGGCAAAGGTGGAATTGGCCTGGGCATCGATATCGACTAACAACACCCGCTTGCCTTTGTTCTGAAAGGCGGCGGCGAGGTTGACGGCGGTGGTGGTTTTGCCGACACCCCCTTTGTTGTGGTAAATCGCGATCGTTTGCATGGTGCTAGAACAGTAGGGTTTACAGATGCTCAGAACGTGGACAGGGAACGGTGGGGAGGAAGGAGGTCGGGGTAGTAACTACTACGGGAGCATTGTGGCTTGGTCGGGTGCAATTGCAGAAATGCTGCTGTCGAGTTTGGGAAGGTGGTCGGTATGGCTGTTTCTAATGCTTCCCAAAAAGCTTATCCCAGGCCTCAAGGACAAGGCGTTGGGTGCGGTACTCGCCAAACTGCCTCATCTCGTTATTTTTGAGGACGCGGAAGGTTTCGCTGGGGAAGTCTGGCCCGTAGACATCAGCAGGATCGAGGATGTAGCGGAGTTCATCCCGAGTGAGGCCGTAGAGGTGGGCGTAGTAGGCGTCAAGTTCGGCTCTTAGGTGAGCACGGCGCTCTGGGTTCCAGACGAAAGGCTCGTCGTCGTGGCCCATGTCTTGGGCGAAAGGCTGCAGATCCCAAGCAGTGTAAGTGAGTTCGAGAACGCAAGGACTAATGAAGTCAACGTCGGCCCGGCTATAGCGATTAGGTGAAAGAACAGGCAATTGCTTAAAGATAAAAAAGTTCAAGTGTGTTCCTCCCACCTTCTGGCGAGCCACGAAATCAAAAATAAGGGAGCAGAAATTTCCAAAGAGACAGGCCATTAAATGCAAGTTGTTAACGGTGACAAGCACAAGAGGTGCATTATTTCCCACTGCAACTCTTGGCAATATGCTGAAAATTGCGGTTCTTTCATTATTTGCTCTTGCTATATCTCGAAAAGACAAGAGCCACTTCTTATTCCACTTTCCGTCTAGCCTCTGATCTACTGCTGACCTATCAACCCAGTATCGCGGCTTATTAAAATAGGTTGGATTTGATTTTTCTTCACCTGATGGCTGAGGAAGTATACCTACATTTAGATTCGCCTGTGATGCATCTTTGTAGGTGGAATGCCGATGATAAAAATGATAAAACATCTTCGCTTCATAGTAATTAGTCACAGCAATAAGGAAGGCTTAATGAGAAAGCCCCCAGAGCCCCCGG
>CAYXJG010000437.1:0-4305 GCA_964465285.1 uncultured bacterium | reverse complement strand
TCAGCAATTCTCACGACTTGGCAAGTTTCACACAAAGATAGGGGTTTGGCGCGCGCTCCGCGCGCCAAACCCCTATCTTTGTGTGGTGAATTTGAGAACTTTGCCAAGTCGTGGATTCTCATTATGAAAATCTAGGGAGCAAAAAGGTCGCCTGAGGCGACCTTTTTGCTCCCTAGATTTGTACAAGTGAGCGCCTGTAAGGCGCGAAAGCTTCCTAAAATGAGAATTGCTGAGATAGCAACGGTCTGCTACTGAAGGAGCATCACAGGATTATCGCTTCTGTGCTGGGTGAGCAGGCATAGCCCATTCCCTCACACAATGCTTAATACCAAATCCCATCTGTATACCCCCGAACCCAAAACCGACCCAAGAGGTGGCGCGCTTCGCGGGCCACCTCTTGGGTTTTTAGGGATTAGATAGACAGAATTTATAGCCCCACAATAGAGTAGAGATGGGCACAGTGGGCAGCAGCAAACGCCACGTCTGAGCAGGTTTATGGACACATCAGCAAAATCATCTTGGGCGATCGCCAGTGGCTTTGACTCGGAGAGTATCCTAGGGCGATTACCAAAAGAAGCAAAGCAGTGGTTTGAAACCCTGTCATGGCAAGAGCGGCGGTATATTCTCTCGCTGTGTCATTTAATGTGCGTCGCTTCGGCTGAAGCTCAGGCTGAATTTCTCAATGACTACACTGCAGATGGGCTGGTGTCGCGGAAATTAGAAGACAAAGACACTAAGCAGCGTGTGGCAAACTATCTACGAGAATTCAAGATTGACACGGAGCTGAGCGCCGTGGTCTTACGGCAATACATTCGCCAATTTTATATTCATTCTGCCCAGGATACTCGACGTAAGCCCGACATTTATCTTCAGTCCGCTCTGCGGCTTGTATTCAGCAATGAAGAGAGAAATAATGTGTTCAATTACGTTCTTGGCTTTGAACTGCTGAGAATGATGTTTAGTATGAGTTGGCAGCAGCATGAACGGCTCTATAAGCTCCAGCGCAACCAGGAAGAATTTCTCAACCTGTACATTCGCCCCATTCAACACGCCCACCGCATCAACGGCATCATTGTGCCCAAAGATGAAGGTGTGTTCTTCGCCCGCCGGGACTATTTTGTGCAGGTTCCTGATATTCCTCATAAGAAACTCAACACCCTGGTCATGGCGACTTTCACCACGGAAAAGACAAGCCATTTCGGGTTTTCTATTATTCGGCACATCAATGCCCTTCATTTTGACTACGACTATATTTTTGGAGACGACTCGGGCGTTATCTTTCTCTGACAGCATGACACTGATAATCGTGTCAGAGCGATCGCCCCAAATCGTTTTCTAGTGGACACTGCCAACTCTACATAATGTATTGCTTAAGGCGTGTTAGACCAATTCTTAAAAGGAGAACTCCACACGACTTGGCAAAGTTCTCAAATTCACAACGAAGAAACAGGGGTTTGGGGCGCGCTCCGCGCGCCCCAAACCCCTGTTTCTTCGTGAAACTTGCCCAGTCGTGAACTACAGATAGCTAACCTGTAACCTATGCCAACTATAGGTTTGCCAATCCAAAATCGAAAACCCAAAATCGAAAATTGATATTAAGCTGCTGGGCATAGGGCTACTGTCTGCAATATGGAGTGTCGTCTTTAGAGCAGTGCTGATTAGGATGATTGGGAATTATTTTTTTCCTTGACTGAACTGTGAGCAGGGTTCGTCAAATCGTTTACTCTATATAGATAGGTTGATCCCTGGGCTGAGCATGAACACCAACTCAACCCATTGCCCACCTCTGCAATGTTGTTGCAGATTTTTTTTACCTCGTTGTTAGTGTGGATGCTGCGTGTGCCCAAAGCTGGCATTATTTTCAACGATATGAAAACTGCGGCTCGTCGCGTGGCTGACGAGCTGACAGACAAGTTGAGTGCTTATGGATGGGACGTTTGCGCAACCACTGGAATGGGTGGATTGCTGGGTTATTCCGATCCTGATCGTCCCGTATGCCACACCCCCATCGATAAGCTTGTGCCTCCTGGGTTTGACGAAGACATGGCTTTTGCCGTTGTTCTAGGAGGAGACGGCACCGTACTGTCAGCATCCCGGCAGGTCGCTCCCAAGGGTATTCCTCTCCTCGCAGTGAATACCGGGCATATGGGTTTCTTAACCGAGACCTACCTCAACCAACTGCCTCAGGCCATCGATGCACTGCTAGCGGAAGATTACGAAATTGAGCAGCGATCAATGCTGGCGGTCACCGTTTACCGAGAAGACCGCTTACTTTGGGAAGCACTGTGTCTCAATGAAATGACACTGCACCGAGAACCCATGACCTGCATGTGCCACTTTGAAATCGAAATTGGTGGCCATGCTCCCGTAGATATCGCGGCTGATGGAGTCATTATCTCCACGCCGACCGGGTCAACCGCCTACGCCCTTTCGGCAGGAGGCCCTGTGATCACCCCTGGGGTTCCCGTCTTGCAGCTTATCCCTATTTGTCCCCATTCCCTAGCATCTCGGGCACTGGTCTTCGATGAGACCTCTCCCGTTACGATTTATCCTGCAAATCCTGAGCGATTGGCAATGGTGGTCGATGGCAACGCGGGGTGCTACATCGCGCCCAATGACAAGATATGCGTCGGGCGATCGCCCTACTCGGCTAGGTTTATTCGCCTGAAGTCTCCTGAATTCTTCCATGTCCTGCGCGAAAAGTTAGGGTGGGGGCTGCCACATATCGCTAAACCAACCTCGGTAGAGCTTCCGTAGGGCTGAGAACGCTTTGCCCCGGCTTGAATGCTCCTGGTTGTATCCTGTGGGCGGCGTTACCATAGAACATATTGTTGACAATTTGTAATATTTTGCATGGTCGCTGATTCCTCTGCCCTTGCTAAAACGAACGGCTCAACGGCGAAGCCTACCCTGGCTGAAAAAATACTCTTTGGGAACAAGCCCAGCCCTGAACTGACCGCCATTTTGCTGGTGTATTTTGTCCAGGGTATTTTGGGGCTGGCACGGTTAGCAGTCAGCTTTTTCTTAAAAGACGACCTGGGGCTAAGTCCTGCCCAAGTCGCTGCGATGATGGGAATCGTATCGCTGCCCTGGATGATCAAGCCGCTGTTTGGCTTTATCTCCGATGGGCTGCCCATCCTTGGCTATCGCCGTCGTCCCTATCTGGTTTTGGCAGGTCTGTTAGGGAGTGGGTCGTGGCTTGCCCTGGCGTATCTCGTCGAAACAGCATGGGCGGCCACGGTGGCGATCGCCCTCTCCTCACTATCTGTTGCTCTGAGCGACGTCATTGTGGACTCTCTGGTTGTCGAGCGGGCACGGAAAGAATCAGTCGGTGCAGCGGGTTCTCTGCAATCGCTCTGCTGGGGAACGTCTGCCCTGGGAGGGCTACTAACGGCCTACCTCAGCGGCATTTTGCTAGAGTTTGTCAGCATCCGCACTGTTTTCACCATTACCGCTACCTTCCCTCTCATTGTTACGCTCGTAGCGGGCTTGATTCAGGAATCGAAGGTCACTCACGCATCGACATGGGGAGCCGCGTGGACTCAAATTCAGCAGCTCAAGCAAGCGATTACTCAACGAGTCATTTGGATGCCCACTCTGTTTATCTTCATCTGGCAAGCGACCCCTTCCTCGGAATCAGCCTTCTTCTTCTTTTCTACCAATGATTTAGAATTTGGCCCTGAGTTTCTCGGTCGAGTGCGCTTGGTGACCAGCTTCGCTGCGATTATAGGAATTTGGCTATTTCAACGATTCTTCAAGACTGTTTCTTTCCGCAAAATCTTTGGCTGGACAACGGTGTTCTCTGCCTTGCTAGGCATGACTACTCTGCTGCTCGTCACCCACGCAAACCGTGCCATCGGCATTGATGACCGCTGGTTTAGCCTGGGGGATAGCCTGATATTAACTGTGCTGGGCGAAATCGCATTTATGCCTGTACTTGTCCTTGCTGCACGCATCTGCCCCCCAGGTGTAGAAGCCACTCTTTTCGCATTGCTGATGTCGGTGCTAAACCTGGCAGGACTCCTCTCCCATGAAGGCGGCGCACTGCTGACTCACGTTTTGGGCATTACCGAGACCAACTTCGACAATCTCTGGCTGCTGATTGTGATTACCAATAGCAGTACCCTCCTCGCTCTTCCTTTTCTGAGGCTTCTACCGAATCAAAACGCTCGGCAGCCCTCCGCTCTGCCTCTGGAGCACCCAGAGGAGTCTGTTTCAAAGCAGCTGCAGGCTGATCAACGCCCCCCGTCAGAGCTGGATTCAACTCTGACCGGTGAAGTGAATGAGGTGCTGGACGTAACGTAA
>CAYXJG010000436.1:0-4310 GCA_964465285.1 uncultured bacterium | reverse complement strand
CCCTAGGAAACTTGTTTGTAATTAATTCTGCATAGAGCGTTCCTAAGTGATTTGTGAAATGAAATGTAAGAGTTGGGGCGGGCGCAGCCCGCCCCAACTCTTACATTTCATTTAGGATTGCTATAGGTACTTATTACTTCAAGCTGTGGAACGATAACTCAATCATCAAACTAACTCATCATAGAGCGGCACAGCAATACCGCCCCGCCCCGCTAGCAGTAGATTGCGTAGATTTTATTGAATCCCCGCTTCTAACCATATGACGTTAAGCTCCTCAACATGTATCCGATAATGACGCCAATAATTAATGCCCAGACTTGCCCCGACTCAACAAAGTTATTGAAGAAATTGCGAAAGTCGGCGAACACATCAGTTTCAAACTGCTGGGCCAGAAGACTCCAGTCGGACGGGGAAGCAGGGATGAAATGATGAATCACATCACTCCATGCAAAGGTATCAGGCAATGTGGCGGTTATATCTGAAATCGTCTGAAGCAGTTGAATCAGCATCATGGTTAGGATATCCCCAAGGAAAAATGACGGATGATGCCGCCTGAGACACAGGAGGCATGACTAAACTCAAGGTCGAGAGCGCCCGGTCAGGACAGCATTCTTGCAATATATTGAGTCGCCATTAGTGTGCCACACTTCGCAGAAAATACGGCAATATGACCCAATGTTTTATCTCCAAGTCCGGTCTAAGCCAAATCCCCATCTAAGCAACCCGAGTTCGGGTTAAGCGGTTTTTGGAGTTCGTAGTAATGGTTTTAACCATCTTCCTCTTTTCAAACACCCTCTAAGATTCTTTTCCGAAACCCTATTAGGGACTTGCAAGAAAATAAAGTACCCACAAGAGAGGGGCAGTGGGCTGCGTCCGCTGCCCCTCTCTTCCGGTATCTTTTTAGCCGCAGATCCCTTAGTTTATCTCGGAGTTCAAATACTCAGGCGAGTCGTCGGAACTGACTTGCAGGACAACCAGGGTCATATCGTCCTCATTATGCTGTGCTGAGCCAATGAATTGCTGTACCCGGTCGAACAGGTGGTCTAAGACACCCTGGGGAGAATATCCCAGGCCACAGGCTTGCCGAATCACATCAAGCAGATTTTCCTCATCAAACCGCTCTCCTGTGGGACTAGCCGCATCGGTGAATCCATCGGTGTAGTAGACGACGGTGTCCCCTGGCGCGAGTTCGACGTACCCGTCTTCATACTGGGTGTCGATATCTAGCCCGATTAACATGCCAGCTGTGTCTAGCTTCTGGAGGGTCTTAGTGCTTGCCTGCCATAAAACGGGAGGATTGTGAGCAGCATTGCTAAAGAACAGCCGTCGCGTTTGGGGGTCATATTCAGAATAAAACAGCGTCACAAAACGATTGGAATTTTCCAAATCGCCATACATCACATGGTTCAAGTGCTGGAGAATGCGCGCAGGGGTATTCCGGTTCAGCACCTCGGCTCGCAACATGCCCCGCAGCATGGTCATGATGAGACCCGCGGGAACCCCCTTGCCCATGACATCGCCGATGGCGATGCTCCAGCGCGACTGCTCTAATGTGCTGAAAGAGCGTTCCCGAATTTGGTCATAGTTAGCAGGCACGAAGTCGTAATAGTCTCCCCCTACCCGGCTGGCGTTCTTACACCGGGCTGCCAGCTCAACGCCCTGAATTTGAGGACAGTGGCGGGGTAGAAGCTGAGACTGGATCTCTGCGCCAATTTCCAGTTCGCGGTCGAGGCGCTCTTTCTTTCGCAGTTCAGCGTTGAGTTCATCGTTTTCGATTGCGACAGCCGTTTGATCTGCCACGAGCCGTACGAGCTTTTGGCGGGTGTCTGTCCAGGCATAGTCGGAATTGCGGCTGAAGACGTAGAGCCGCCCCCGTTCGAGATTCTTAACCAAAATGGGCGTGCCAAAAAGCTGCACATCTGAACCTAAGACACGCCCTACTTGCTCGTCCAGTTCACCCATTAAATCCGCATTACTGAGGGCAAGTCCACTGGGCTGGGAGTGGGCAGATTCAACAACGTGCTGAGCCGCAAGTTCAATGGCAGCACGGATATCCCGGCATTGGTCGCCATCTTGACAGTGCATCCGCTCCAGACGCATCTGCCCATCTGCTTTGAAGAGAATAAGGGCACCGCCATCGGAGTCGGTTACACGGCTAGCAATGAGCGGAGTCAGTTCGAGAAACTGGTTGAGATTCTTTAAGCTTCGCAGGGCAAAACTAAGGGAACTCAGCAAGTCTTGAATTTTGTTTTGCTCCCGATAGAGCTTAGACACCAGATCCTTCAATGCATAGACCGGAGATGCTTCTTCAGGCAAATCATCTCGGTTGCCTGAATTGGATGGTTGTCGTGGAACGGGAGTCGCTGTCATAGGGTGAAGATCATCGACGAATATTACCGAGCAGCCGGCTTACCACAGACGGTAGGGGAAAACGGGAAAATCGGCTAGATGACGGTAATGTTTTGCAACTATAGCATTCATTCTCAGGCTTGACGCAACCATCCCTACGACAGATAGGCAGCAGCTAATGTCATGGATCCAGGAGCCATTCCCTGCATTGAGAGGGATTGCCAGGAGAAAGGTCGCACACTGCAATGACAGCGAAACTAAATTCCAAGGAAACTAAGCAGTAATCCTATCAGTGCCCCTGCTGGGACCAGCTGCCAAGTCGGAGTCTTAAACTTCAGCAAGGCTGCCAGAGACAAGATACCAATGACTACCGCTGCAATAGACTGGCTGACAGAATCTTGCAGAAGGGCAGACTGAGCAAGGGGAATCACCGCGGCGGCGATCGCCCCCAACACCCCAGACGTTACCCCCTTCAAGAACCCTTTAACCCAGGCATTTTGGCGGATGCGGAGCAGCAGGGGAGAAGCCAGCATGATAAATCCGAATGAGGGCAGGAAAATGGCGATCGCCGCCACCAGCGCCCCGAGTACGCCTGCAACCTTGTAGCCCACAAACGCTGCTGTGAGCACCACGGGCCCCGGACTCAGTTGCCCAATGGCAACCCCATTGATGAATTCTTCGCGGGTCAGCCAGTGGAGTTGGTCAACGACTTCAAACTCAAGCAGGGGGATAATAACCAGGCCGCCCCCAAAAATGAATGCGCCCGTCTTCAAGAAAAATACAAACAGAGGCACGAAGAATTCGCCAATGCGCTCAACACCCCAGAAGCTCGACAGGGCAAGCACATCGGCAGATGTCGTTCCTAACAGCATCATCCCTTCGCTGAGCCAGGGCATGGCGGGAAGCAAAGGAACCATCCAGCTTCCTGCCTTATTGTTCTTTGGGGCGTCTGCCGTGGGACGATAGGGGCCACGGGGGCCGTAGAGCCATAGTCCGATGCAGCCTGCAATGAGGAATTGAAGCAGGACACTCAGGGGGGACAAGATAGTGGCAACGAAGACGGCGATCGCAATCAGGGCTGCTGGAACATTTTTAATTGCCTTCTTTCCCAACTTCCAGCAAAATCCCAGAATGATGGCAATCACCACCGGGGAGATGCCTAAAAAAAATGCCTGGATTTGAGGGACGCCTTGGAATCTGAAATAACCCCAGGACAGTGCCACCACGATGAGAAATGCCGGAGCAATAAAGCTCAGTCCGGACATCAGGGCACCTATCTGCCCCGCCCGGATATAACCGACGTAAATACCCATCTGGGTTGAGGCAGGTCCTGGCAGCATCTCACACACAGCCAACCCATCGGTGAACTGCTCCTGGGTCATCCACTGGCGACGCACCACTGCCTCATCATTTTGCATGGCAATGTGCGCCTGTGGCCCCCCAAAGCCAATAACGCCCAGCTTCAGGAAAATTTGAGCCAACTCCTTTAGGCGATCGCCCAGCGCCATTGGAGGAAGAGACCCCGGATCGACGGAGGTTGAGAGAGCAGAATCGCTATTAGGGGATGGAGGATTCGGCTGAGTCATAGATTCATTTACAGATCGCGCGATATTACAGGTAGTCACTGACTACACCCGCCACTACCCATAAACGTTTAAGATCTTAATGCAGAGAGTTTAAGAGTTTCTTAATAATTACCCTGGTACGATAGCGCTGTGCAAGCGCATTAAGTATAGCTTGCTGAGTTGCAGCGCTCTGCGCCGCAACTCAACAGGTTTGGGTATGCTTAACCAATTTGCACACCACTGTAAGTAACCTATTATAAGTAACCTCAAAACCTAAAAACCGGGGGAGTGTCCCTCCGGGACGCTCCCCCGGTTTTTAAGTTGAGTTATAACTACTCAGTCCGCCCTCACCCTAAATCCCTCTCCCAAGCTGGGCTACTAAGTACACATAAGTTA
>CAYXJG010000435.1:0-4335 GCA_964465285.1 uncultured bacterium | reverse complement strand
AGCGCCCCAGTATCCTGACTTAAAAATCCCGGCTTAAGTTATAAGACCATTTTTCCCAGTACTAAAAAGTGATCCAGGTAAACAGCCCAGTCTTTACTACGTAGGTGGTCACCATTAAATATAAAACCCACAAACCCTGTGCTGACCGCGCAGCGGTCAGCACAGGGCTTTGAAGTTAGTTTTTGAGTGTGCCGAGGTACTGAATCCCCCATAGTGGCATAGCAATTGTCAAACGCAATTGATAGTATCTGACGTATTAAGTAGGTCAGTATTAATAACATCAACCTAAAAACCGGGAGGGAGATCTTCCGGGCACTCTCACAGTTTTTAGGTTTTGAGGTTATTCATGTTGGGTTACTTCAAAACGAAATTATCAATGCGTAATAACTATGACAGGAGAAGAATTGCTACGGGCTTACCGGGCCGGAGAGCGCGATTTTCGGGGAGTCAAGTTATGCAGTGTCTACATTGGAGCCGCCTGTTTGAGCGGCATTGATCTAAGCTGTGCTGACCTGCAAGGAGCCTCAATGATTGGGGTCAACCTTAGCCATGCGAATCTACATCGGGCTAATTTCAGCCACACACTTTTAATTCACGCCGACTTAAGCAACAGCAACTTATCCTACGCCCAGTTCCCTTATGCATTTCTAACGTTGGCAAATCTGCAAAACTGTGACCTTTCCGAAGGAAATTTTAAGGGTGCGAACCTCATCCGAGCCAATTTATCTGATGTTTCTGGTTTTATCGCCGAGCTGTTTCAAGATGCCATTTTAATGGATGCGGTTCTTCCAAAGATTTCTCCTTACGCCTCGTATCGGCATATCTCTCCTGGGTTCAATCGTTCCTCGTGGCTAGCATCCACATCAGCACAGTGGATGCGGATGAAAGGCTGAGGCGATCCTGGACAAAGCTCGATTGCATCAGCAAGGAAGAGAGACTTTGAAAGGGTTCGATTCCTCTTTTCCCCAATTTGGCAGTAGGCTGGAGGGCGTGCGAAGCAGGGGGTAGGGAGTGAGGGCTGAGTAAAGAGGCTGAGTATTTACCTTTGGTCCCTGGCGGTTTGGTCCTTAGCGATTTGGTCCTTAGCGGTTTGGATGAGACTCAGGGTTGCGTCAACTCGCTCAGCTTAATATGATAATGATTATCATTTTAATTGACAAGTCGTCAGGAGTTGTTTATGGTAACTGCTATTCATTCCACCGACGATCGCACAATGGTGCCTGTGACCGTGCTGACGGGCTACCTGGGAGCTGGGAAAACGACGCTGCTGAACCGCATCCTCACCTATGAACACGGCAAGAAGGTGGCGGTGATTGTGAACGAGTTTGGCGAAGTGGGCATTGACAACCAACTGGTGGTGGATGCCGATGAAGAAATTTTTGAGATGAACAACGGCTGCATTTGCTGCACTGTGCGGGGTGACCTGATCCGCATCATTGGCAATCTGATGAAGCGACGCGACAAGTTTGACCATCTGGTGATTGAAACGACAGGATTAGCCGATCCAGCTCCGGTGATTCAAACCTTCTTCGTGGATGATGAGGTACAGGCACAAGCCCAGTTAGATGCGGTGGTGACGGTAGTGGATGCTCGCCATATCTGGCAACACTGGGAAGCAGATGAAGCGGTAGAGCAAATTGCCTTTGCCGATGTAATTCTGCTGAACAAAATTGACCTAGTGACGGAGGCGGAGTTGGAGGAACTGGAGCAGCGGATTCGGGGGATGAATGCGATCGCCAAGATTTACCGCACCCACGACGCCCAAATTGATATGGATACCCTGTTGGGGGTCAACGCCTTTGACTTGAACAACGCCCTGCAAATTGATCCAGAGTTTCTCAACGAAACAGCCCATGAGCATGATGAAACCGTGGGTTCTATTGCCCTGGTTGAGTCGGGTGAACTGGATGGCGCAAAGCTCAATACCTGGTTAGGAGAGCTCTTGCGCGATCAGGGACCCGATATTTTTCGGATGAAGGGCATCCTCAACATTGCTGGAGAAAATCACCGCTTTGTCTTTCAGGGGATTCATATGTTGTTCGACGGTCGCCAAGATCGCCCCTGGAAACCGGACGAATCTCGCAAGAACGAACTGGTCTTCATCGGGCGCAATCTGGAGAAAATGAACCTGGCAGAGCGCTTCCGAGATTGTTTGGTGCCAATAAGTTAGTTTTCTAGAACGCTTTGGACATAGCGAGGATAATTTGATAAGTGCATCCCAGTTTTGCACGGGTGTATTTGACGCTGTTGCCCTCACCCTTAAATCCTTCTCCCAATCTTGGGAGAAGGACTTTGAAATCTTGCACCCCGTTTCCCAGAACTGGGAGACGGGGCTGAGGCATGTAGAGCTTTGCTCTTCCCGCAGGGTGGGCAATCCGCAAAAGTTAGGATGCTCCCATTTGACAATTTAGGAACCCGGCAATCAAAGCCCTGAGCTTCTGTTTTATACGACTTGGCAAAGTTCTCAAATTCACAACGCAAAGATAGGGATTTGGCGCGCCCCAAATCCCTATCTTTGCTTGAAACTTGCCAAGTCGTGTGTTTTAGATTTTTGTATAATTGAGATACTAAACGGATTCATTTTTTAATTACTGATTTCGTTTTAGCTAAGCCTATCTATTGGCATGTATTTCGATTTTTGAGAGGAAATTCAGAACTTATGGCTTACGAGCTTCCGGCTTTACCCTATGACTACACTGCTCTTGAACCTTATATTTCAAAGAGCACTCTAGAGTTTCACCATGACAAGCATCATGCAGCTTATGTGAGCAAGTTTAATGCTGCTGCTGAGGGAACTGATTTAGATAGTAAACCTATTGAAGAGGCCATTAAATCGATTGCGGGCGACCCTGAAAAGGTTGGGGTATTTAATAATGCTGCTCAGGCATGGAACCATACCTTCTACTGGAACAGCATGAAGCCGAACGGTGGCGGTATGCCCACAGGCGACTTGGCAAAAAAAATTGAAGCCGATTTTGGTAGCTTTGAGAAATTTGTAGAAGCTTTCAAAGCCGCTGGAGCCACTCAATTCGGTAGTGGTTGGGCTTGGCTAGTTTCGGACAATGGCACACTTAAGGTGACAAAAACCCTGAATGCCGACAACCCTCTTACCAGCGGACAAGTTCCTCTACTGACGATGGATGTCTGGGAGCATGCTTACTATTTGGATTACCAAAATAAGCGCCCTGACTACATTGGAGCCTTTTTAGGCAAACTGGTAAATTGGGATTTTGCTGCTCAGAATCTTGCAGCAGCTTAAGGGATATAGAATCTTTCCGTCTTTCCCAGTCCTTGTGCTGATATGGCGCTTTGCAAGCACATCAAGCACAGCATCTGTGCTGAATCAACTTGTACACCGCTATAAGGGACTTGCGGGAAAATAAAATACCCAAAATCCAAGAGAGGGGCGGCAGGCTCAGCCTGCCGCCCCTCTCTCGGGTTTTATTTTCTGGCTAATCCCTAAGTACATGGCTATAAATGAAGCAATTGGGGTTTGCTCTTCGACGGGAGCGAACCCCATTTTTAACTTCATTCACTGCATAGATGCCCTGCAACGTCCTATTCCACATCATCAAAGAGTTGATCTTCCAAGTAGGGTCGAACACGGTCGAATTCCTCAGGCGTCAGAAGCTCAGGTTCTCCCGCATCATTCATGCGAGCAAAAAATAAGAGAGGGTCCAGAGGCGTATAAATCGCGTATTCCTGTTCTTCATGGTAAAAGCTTGTAACAAGCTGGAGTTCTTCCACTGTCATGTCGTTTTCTGATTCGCTCAGGTCAATGGTGATGATGTCGTCTTCTTCAGGCTCAGGTATTTCTCCAGATACGGTCAACGTCAGGGCTGTATTCTCTAAAATCAAGTCTTGCTCAGCCAACACCGCCTTTGCTGTTGCAAAGACATGCTTGATGGTGTCCTCATCAACATCAACAAGCACTTCCTCATCTTCGTTCTCTTCGTCGGGTTCCCAGGCGAAGATTTCTATGGGAGCGTCAACGGGCAGCAACAAAATGTATTCGATATCGTCAAGTTCAACCGACTTTTCGACAAAACAAGGAAGCGATCGCCCATCCTCTTCCTTGAGAAGGATAACAGGCAACTCGCCTTCAGGTGTGTGGTCGGGGCTGTTGTTCATGCTTGGGTCACAATTAATCACGAAGGGGCTTGCTTGACGGTTGTAACTCTGGAGACACATGGGTCACAAAACATAGCCATGATTCCAGCCTTACTGCTGAGGGTGCAACATTAAGTATCATCCAGCATGGGTGGGAAGCATCGCTGTGCCGTCTCACCATATGACTTGGCAAGTTTCACGCAAGAATAAGGGTTTGGGGCGCGC
>CAYXJG010000434.1:0-4344 GCA_964465285.1 uncultured bacterium | reverse complement strand
GCGCGCCCCAAACCCCTGTTTCTTCGTGAAATTTGCCAAGTCGTGAGAATTAAATAACTTGAATCCAATTTTAATAGAGGGCGATCGCCCGTCGATCGTCAAGTTCTTCCTCTGCCTGATGCGAGGAGATCGGCTGGTTGGCTTGCGTTTCAGCAAGATATTCTCTCTGCTCTTGAATAAACCGTCTATAGAATAACAGCCCATCCCGGTAGCTTTCGACAGGAATCTGCACCTTGGCCTCATATCCCCCTGTTTCACTCTGCACAATGCCCAGGCAAATGGTCAGCGTAAAGTCGTGATGGTCTTCTGAGTAGGGCAATTTTTTCTGCTTAATAAAATATTTCATAACCTGTCGAAAGAGATGGGTAAGGGGTATGCGCAAGATTAATGCAGAACTGGTTCAGCCAGGTCTTCAAGCTGACTCCCTACGAATTTATACGGGTGAAAACCAGTGAGAGCAGAAAATGTCTGGAGGGCTTCCCCGTAGTCTCACAGACAGTTTATGTCAGCTTCAAATTGCTATATTGAACACGACCACGGAGCAAGAACGAACCCACGTCCGATGCAGTTGACATGGCGTTTGTTCCGACGAAGAACACATTGAGAGTCATGGTACGGTCTATTTTAATGGTGGTTCACCAGGCCCATTCAAATCCTGGGCTAGTTGGCACGATTCTTCATGAGCGAGGGTTTAAGCTTGATATTCGTTGCCCTGCAGAGGGCGATCGCCTGCCAGAAACAATGAATAACCATGACGCTGCCGTCATCTTTGGTGGGCCGATGAGTGCTAATGATGACACCACGCTACCGTTCATTAAAGCAGAGCTGAGCTGGATTCCAGTGGTGCTAAAGGAAGAGAAGCCATTTCTGGGCATTTGCCTAGGGGCACAGCTATTGGCACGGGTACTGGGTGCGACCGTTGCGCCCCACACAGATGGCAAAGTTGAAATTGGGTATTTTCCCCTCCAGGCAACGGAACATGGAAATGGCATCATGGACAGCCTCTCCCATGTATATCACTGGCATAAGGAAGGATTTGACCTGCCTCGATCGGCGACGCTCCTGGCAACGGGCGACACCTTTCCCCACCAAGCTTATCGGTATGGGCCACGCACCTACGGACTACAGTTTCACCCAGAAATCAATCAGTCGATGATGGAGCACTGGACAGCCAAGGGAGCAGAACAGTTGATTCAGCAAGGCGCTCAGACCCCAGACGAGCATTTTCAGGGCCATGAACGCTACGCTTTTCAGGTGGAGGCATGGCTCCGAAATTTTCTAGTGGATTGGCTCTAATGCTGGATCATCGCCAGGTAGGGCGATGATCCTACATGATCTTAGGCGCGCATGGTGCGCCTGGAGTGGTGCGCCTGGAGTGGTGCACCTGAAGTGGTGCATCTAAAACTATACCGTCGAATTGACGCAGGATTAAATCACACAACTTGGCAAGTTTCACGCAAAGGTAGGGGTTTAGCGCGCGCTCCGCGCGCGCTAAACCCCTACCTTTGCGTTGTGAATTTGAGAACTTTGCCAAGTCGTGTGTATGGGTTCTCTATTTGATGGACATTCACCGCCCAAACTTGACGTTTTTCGGTGCGATGATGACCGGCCTCTACGCGCTCATCGTAACTGTAGTCAATGCCTTCAAAATCATCGCATTGATAGGTATCTGCCCTCGGAATCCCCCAAGGCAAGGCTAAAAAAACTCGATAACCACCTCTGATGGCTGATGCCATAAACCTCGATATCTTCCCAGCCTTGGGCACCTCCAATGGTTGCCAATAGCGCAATCATCACAATGCTGATAAACGGATGCAGCACCCCTTGGTTACCACGGGGATCCGCCAAACTCCCAAAATGCATTTGCATCTGCTGATGCATGTGCTCGCACTCAGCAGCAGGCACTAATGAGGCGGATGCACTCTTCTCGGTTGTTGCGTCAGACGCTTGCGAAAATCCTTGACCCATTTAAATCTAGACACCTCGGTCATAACTTGGAATTTTTTCAGCATATTACGGCTGTCTTTTTCTTGCGCTTACCCTGCGTAGTACAGTCGCTTAGTGCAAATTCTGCCTAATGTTTCCTGCATAACGTGAATTGCGTAGGATAATCGAGTACATCTATTTTAAGAAACGAGAATTAAATGATTTGAACCAAATTTTGATGAAGCAGCATGGCGACACCGCGCCGCTCTACGAGGGTTGGACGTTATTCAATCCTTGATTTAAGGGAGGGTGCTTTGGAGTTGTGTTGAGAGAGAAGGATTAAATAACATTTTCTCCAGAGGTTGGATTTGATTTAACATTTGTTCCGCAGAACTGAGCTAGGGGTTAAGTAACAGATTTATGGCGTGGAACGTGCAGAATTTTACGGGGCAACAGTCATTAGGGCGGGCATTAGGGCGGGCATTAGGGCGGGGGTATTTCCAGGGGTCATCGAGGCATGTGTCATCGCGACTCCCCTCTTTCCGAATGGTGTCAAAGGTGTTGGCTGTCGTCGGTATGGGGCTGTCGAGTCTAATTCTGATGCCGGAAGGGGCGATCGCCACGACCGTCTCCCCCCCGTCTGATACATTTTCCTCTGAAGAGCAGCCCTTGAGTGAGGGCGACGTCTGTCGCCAACCAGAGGTATCCGCTCAGACGCTCATGCATACTATGACCCAGCAAACAGCGGAACTGGTTAACCTGATCGAGCATCCAGAGGTGCCCTTTAAGCAAATCATCAGCCGATGGGGGCCAGAACTGGTAACCTACCTCTCTGCTAGCCCGTGGCCTATGATTAGCGATCGCGCCCGCCTTGCCCGCGTCCCTGTGCTCATGTACCACGACATCTTGCCTCGCAAAGAGGTGTTCTTTGATGTCACCCCTGAGGAATTTGAGCAGCATTTGCAGCTTATTCAAGAAAATGGCTTGACGCCGATTCGTCTGGATGAGCTAGTATTACACCTCCGCACGGGAGCTCCCTTGCCGCCCAAGCCAATTTTGCTGACGTTCGACGATGGCTACATCGGGCATTACGAGCATGTCTTCCCGCTGCTAAAGCAATACGGTTATCCTGGTGCATTCTCCATCTACACCTACAAAGTTGGGCGAGATTTTGGTCGTCCTGGGGTGGACTGGGCACAGTTGAAAGAAATGGCAGCGCATCCCTTGGTGACGATTGCGGCTCATAGTGTTACCCATCCGCGGGATCTGCGAGAAACAACCGATGATGAGTTGCGCATTGAGGTGAGTGAGTCTAAGCGGCTACTAGAAGAGGAATTGGGAGTGCCTATTCGCTATTTCACCTATCCTGAAGGCAACTATGATGCCCGAGTCGCTGGTGTTGTGAAGAATGCAGGCTTTGTGGCGGCATTGGCAATGGATAACCGCGAAGACCGCTTGGCGGGAGAGTCCCCTCATTTGCTGGCAGTTGATCGCATGGGCCAGTCTCAAATCCGACGGGCGATCGCCGAAGCCTGGGGTGGGTTTCCTCTACCCAGCTTTGGCAGCAGATTCAACTTTGCCACGCCCGTTCACAAGGCAGAGCATGATAATGACGATTTGTCTCTGACCCTCATCACCGGTGGCAAGCCAGTCACCATTCACGCAGATAGCCGTTATGGGGTCGAAGAAATTATTGAAGGAACTGATGTCATCGCGGCTGTAGATGGCGGCTTCTTTTCGCTCAAATATCTGGACTCAAATGTCATGATCGGCCCCGTCTTGGGACGAAATACTGCGGAGTTCATCCCAGGTAATCCTAGCGAAAATCCCTTGCTGAAGGGCCGACCGCTAGTGGTGATTAGCGATGACCAAGTACGGTTCGTGCCCTTTGACCCGATTCGTCACAATACCCTGGAGGGCGTTCAGGCTGAAATGCCTGATGTCAGAGATGCCTTTGTGTCGGCAGCGTGGCTGGTGGAAAATGGTGAAGGGCGTAGCCGGGAGAGCTTTGGCAATTTGTTTGATTTTGATGCTAACCGCCACCGCGCCTTCTGGGGCATCAATCAGGCCGGGCAACCCGTCATCGGCATTACCCATACTCGCGTTGACTCCCTAACCCTAGGGGCTCGGCTGGCAGAACTGGGCCTCCGCGATGCGGTGATGCTCGATTCGGGCGGTAGCACCGCGATGGCCTACGAAGGGGCCTCTTTAGTGAGGAACTATATTCCGCGTCCGGTGCCCCATGTGGTGGGTCTGCTGCCGACGGCAGCAGTGGCGGAACAAACAATGGATTGTGCGATCGCCACTCGCTTCTAATGCTTACCCGGCAAGCTGTGATCAGCAATCAGAGGATCCATAAACCTCATAAAAAACACGACTTGGCAAGTTTCACGCAAAGATAGGGGTTTGGGGCGCGCG
>CAYXJG010000433.1:0-4353 GCA_964465285.1 uncultured bacterium | reverse complement strand
TAGGATTCCTACAAGTTAGTGAGTACAGTTAATTACAAAACCCGTAAAACCCTGCTGCACGAGCGGCGCAGGGTTTTACGGGTTTTGTAATTAATTATGCCAAACTCCTCATGAGGGGCAAGGACTCAATAAAATTTAATTTTGGTGAAGCGGCGCAGTAACACTGCGTCTATTTACCCAAGCTTAGTGCTAAAACTTAGTTCAAGTGATTGAATTTCGTGTTTAATCCTCGTTCCTCGACCTTTTGAGACGATCTGTACTCAGCAGCGTCAGCGATTTTCACTTCGGCGTGAGTTTAGCCTAGAGAGGGATAGATGCTGATAGAAATACTGATGATGAACGACAGGCTAACATAAAAATTGCGAATAGCTTTACTTATAAGCTTAGCTCTCTGTAGTATTCTTGGTGGTTCCTGAAAAAAATTGGGCACCGTATATCCATACCGTATGTCCATATGGATTAGGTGTTTATGCTTGATTTTGGTCAAAAACTACATCAAAACAAACGTCGATTTCAAACTGGAAAACGATGGCTGATGGCTAGTGGGGCGATCGCCCTAGTCCCCTGCGCAGGAATCGCTTTACTGTGGCGAGATGTGTTAACTCCAGAGGCTCCGGTATCTGTCAGGGTTGTCATAGTTGAGCGTCAAGATATTGAGGTTACTATCAACGAAGGTGGAATTGTTAAGTTTGCCAATCAGCAAACACTGACATCTCCTGCTGAAGGCGCTGTTGACAAGGTTTTTGTAAGGCCAGGGGATCGTGTGACGGCAGGTCAAACCCTGATGACGCTCCGCAAGCCAGAGCGAGAAACTGCCTTGGCGTTGCAAGAAGTATTGATTCAAAGCCAGAAAGCTCAGCTATTGCGCACTCAGCAGCAAGTGATCGAAGCCGAAGCACAGCTCGAAGCAGAACAGGAAGAGCTAGAAAATTTGAAGCGGTTATTTGAGCAGGGGGGGATTGCCCAAACTGAGTTCAAAGGCCAGGAAAGTATTGTGAGACAGAGCATCGCATCTGTGAGAGATGCTGAGCTACAAGTTTCCATTACGCAAACTGCTCTGAACGAACTTCGCCTTGAGCGACAGCGGATTGAGCGAGAGCTACAAGACACCATCATTCAGTCTCCCATAGACGGACTTGTGTTGAGCGTTGCCGTAAAAGATGGAGATGGTGTCGTTATCCAAACTGAATTAATGACCTTGGGCGATCCGAGACAGGAGCTGGTGGAATTAGAACTGTCAACTCTAAACGCTTCGAAAGTCAGTCCTGGGCAGCAGACGCGCGTTAGCATTATTGGGCCTGATCCGACTTACTTTGCGGGGACGGTGGTTGACCTCTACCCTCAGGCGATCGCCCCCAGCCAAAGTTCAGCCTCTAATAACAGCTCGGATACCGGACAGCCTAGAGTCCCTACGATCGTTCAGCTTGATGAACCCTCTAACAGCCTCATTCCAGGGGGGTTGGTCAATGTTGAAATTATCCTAGAAGAGCGTCAAAACGTCGTTTCACTCAATATTGAGGCGATTCAAGACATTAATGCCCAACCCTATGTATGGATGATGGATACTGATGGTAGAGCCATCCAGCAGTCTGTTGAACTAGGGCTAGAAGGATTGACGCACATTGAAATCAAAGACGGACTAAGCACTGGGGATGAAGTCCTTTTGCCGCCGCTGGATCGCCCACTTTCTGTGGGTGTGCCTGTTGTCAGAGAGGCTCCCTTCGACGAGGAAAGTGGCAATGAAGGCTAAGGAACGAGAATTAAATCATTGGACAAGAAAGCGTTGATGATTGGGTGATGGCGGAGACGAACACCGTTCCATAAAAACCTGGGTGTGTTCTACCAGCCTACATATCACTAAAAATCAGGACTCAGTTGGATTTTGGATTTTGGATTTTGGATTGGCAAACCTATAGTTGGCATAGGCTACAGGTTCGCTATCTGTCGTTCTACTTTCGAGAATTGGTATAAAAATCAGATGTGAAACCCTGTGTCGCCTGCGGCGCGGGCGGCGTAGGGTTTACGGATTTTATAATTATGGCGGTGTGCAAGTTGATTAAGCACAGGTGAGGGGCGGCGCTTGCGAAGCACTGTAACTGTGCTCACCTGCTGACCTGGAATCGTGTCCTCGTATACTAGAGCAAGACCCCAGTGAAACAAGCGGAGATGTGCTATGACTGTTGCAGCCCCTTGCATTGAGTTTTTTGATGGCATTTATGAAGAATTAAGCGACGTGAGCCTTCGGCGGGACAAACAGACGGGCGATCGCATCGTTCTCATGAGCTTCAACCACCTCCACGCTGTTGAACGGTTCCAGAGCTACACCAACCGATTCTCTCAGTCGTTGCGGCTTACAGATGATGAAGGGCGCATTGAAGTGCAGCCTGACTCCGTTCAGTTTGTGTTTGGAGGACCTGAGGGTGATGATCTACAGCGGGTAGACTGTAAGTTCGCGGTGACTCAAGATGACCATTGGGAACGGTTCATGCGTTTTATGCACCGCTATGCAGAGGCGCATGGTATGGAATATGGTGAATCGACGCGTTGATGAGGGATAGACAATCAGGAAAGCTTGCGCCAAACCCCTATCTTTGTGTTGTGAATTTGAGAACTTTGCCAAGTCGTGCTCACGCTTAACTGGCCTCAAGCTCGACTGGCTTTATGATAATTATCCGCTGTCAGGTTCGATAGATGCTCTAGCAGAGCGAGATGCTTGGAAACAGGGGCCAGGGTATTGGCGGCAATCATGCCGCTGGCGGCAACAGCAGGGAGCCCGATGCCGGGGAAGGTGGAATCACCGCAGCATAGTAACTTTTCGACAGGGGTAAGCGGCCCTGGGAATAGTCCTTTTCCCGCTTGAATGGCGGGGCCGTAAGCACCCCGGTGGCGGCGCAGGAATCGTGCATGGGTGAGGGGGGTTCCCACCAGCGTGACATCCAGGCGATCGCCCACATCGGGGATGACCCGCTTCAACGCCCGCCACATGACGTCAGACCTTTCCGCTTTCAAGCGGGCATAGGCATCGCTGCGGCGATCGAGGCCAGACCAGGGGGCGTAGGGTTCATTGCCAGGCGTGTAAACGTGGATGGCGTGCTTGCCTGGCGGAGCCAGAGACGGGTCGAGCATAGACGGAATGGAGATCAGCACGACGTTTTGCGGTGCAGCAATGCCCTGTGCCCAGTCGTTGACCACGATATGGTGGCACGCTAGGTTGTCGGGTAACCCGCTGGCGTCAATGCCCAAGTGCAGGTGCATGAAGCTATCGCAGGGGGGGATATCTTGGCGCTGGCGCTGAAGATCTCGGGTAGCGCGACTGTCGGGCAAGAGATTCAAGGTGTCCCAAATAGAGGCATTGGATACCACAGCGCAGCGGGCACGGATAGGCGTGCCGTCTTGCAACTGAACGCCCACGGCACAATCGCCCTCCAGAAGCACCTGTTTCACATGGGCATTTAGCATCAGCGTGCTGCCCTGGCGCTCCAATGCAGACACAAGGGCCTCCACCAAGGCCCCACTCCCCCCGGCAGGATAGTCTAGATGCACATTCGGTCGATACCATTCAGCAAACATGAACGCCATTTCAGCAGTGCTGGTTCCTGTGGCAGGCAGGCCAGACAGTAGAAAACACAGTAGGTCAAGCCAGTGGTAAACAAACGGATCTGTAACGCTGGCATTGACGATGGAGCTAAAGGGGCCCGTGAGTTGGGAAATATAGGGAAGGTGGCGCAGCATTGAGGCTGCATAGGGGGTGACCGTGCGGATAGCTCCCCAGTCAAACCGCAGGGCCGCTGGAGGAAGGGCGATCGCCGCATCCTTGAGAGGAGCCATAAGTGACTGGAGCGATCGCCACTCGGCGACAGCTTTAGCTCCCCGCAGCTCCGTCAGCACATCACAGAACTGATCTGCGCCCACTGATGTATCAAACTGGCCTTCAGGCAAACAGCAGCCCCACCGATCATAGGTATAGCAGGGCACGTCTGCACCAACCGCATCCAAGACCTGGCGTAGAGGATTTGCTGAAGGATGAGATAGCCCAGAGTGGAGGGATGGCCCCGAATCGAATTGATAGCCCCCCCGGCTGAAGGCATGGGCCGCCCCCCCTGGAATGGAATGGCTCTCACACACCACGACCTCAAAGCCATATCGGGCAAGCAGTCCTGCACAGCTCAGCCCACCAATCCCGCTGCCGATGACTACGATATCTGCGTCAGTCATGCCAATATTTTTTCCTCTTGCTTACCAAAATCGACTTTACATATAGCGTCCTACATATAGCGTCCTATTTGATTCACGACTTGGCAAGTTTCACGAAAAAATAGCAGCAATTCTCATTTTGGGAAACTTCGCGCCCTA
>CAYXJG010000432.1:0-4358 GCA_964465285.1 uncultured bacterium | reverse complement strand
TTGGTGAAGCGGTGCGGCATCGCCGCACCGCTTCACCAAAATTGGATTTTATTTACTCCTTGCTCCTTAGGAACGCTACAGTCATGAATTTTTGTCTCAGAAAATTCTGTACTCATAGGCAAAATTCATTTGATCTACTGGAAACATCGCCAGACAACAAGTCTATCCATTTGCGAAAGATTACGACTTGGCAAGTTTCACGCAAGAATAAGGGTTTGGGGCTCACGCCGTGTGCTTCGGCAAGGCTGGCTAAATGATTGAAATCTCATTCTTTAGTAAGGTTTGTATATTTTGCTCGGCGTAGCCAATCACCTGCCAGGGCTGCCCCTGAATATCGTCAACCAGTGCTTTGAGACTTTCCTGGATTTGATTTGGATGGATAGCTTCATAGAGGCGATCGCACACTCGGCTGAGGATGGTTCGCACTTGAATGGGCTGCAAGTCATCCGGGTCACCGCGATCGCTGAGTAGGGCGTGGCTTCTGAGCAGCCCTAAATCTACCAGAGCCTTCGTTTCTAGGAGATGGTGAATATCCTGGCAGGTGCGGTAGATGAATTGGGTCGTGACAAATTTCATGACCACCGGCTGGAGAGTAAACAGGGCTTCACCGCCTTCCGCTGTCGCATCTTTCTCAATGAGCGATCGCCGCTGGAGGGATTGGAGGGCGTCCAGCAACTCTGCCGTTGACACCGAGCGCCAGAGTTTCGTTTTTAGTTCACTCAAGGATATCGGCTGACAGGCGATCGCCAACCAATACATGACCTCACTTTCAAGGTCCGACAGTCGTCCAATCTGCTGGGCAAGTAGTTCCGTCACAACATCGGTAACAAAGACTGTGCTTTGACTCATGAACTGAATCACATCTCCACCAAAGAACTCTTGCACAATCTTCGACACCACTCGAAGGGCAGAAGGATTACCCCGATAGCGCTGGATGAGCACATCAAACGCGCCACCTTTTTTCAATAATCCAGTTGATTCCAGAAATGCCTTGCCATCGCTTACAGACATCCCCTGGAGATTAAGTTCACGCACAGCATACCCTGCTGTGGCAAGAGAAGAGACGTCCCGAGGTTGCTCACGGCTAACTAGAATGAGGCAACTTTGGTGTCGTTCTGTGCCAATGCGCCGGAGGAGAGTACTGTAGTCTTCATAGCCATCGCGATACTGCCCTGAAATCTGCCCCCCTTGCAAGATTGTTTCCACATCATCCAAAATCAGCAAGCAGCGGCGATCGCGCAGACAATCCATGATCGACGAAATCTGACTATCAATGGATGCCCGAGGTACGTCAGACTCCTGAGCCAGATCGGTCGTCGATGTAGCAGGTGTGTTCGTTAAGCTATCTAGCACGTCGCTGACCAGTTCTGATGCCGGGGGAGCACTTTGGAGCGATCGGTACATCAGTGAATCGACTTTGGACTGTGCAGCCTCAGCCACCTTCACGACCAGCGATGTTTTGCCAATACCTGCGATACCACAAAGGCCAATTAAGCGGCATCGTTCAGTCATCAACCAGGTCGTGAGAGCATCGAGTTCGGGCGATCGCCCGCAGAATCCAGTGACCTCCGGTGCTTCCCCCCAATCTTGAGAAGGGATGTCCGTTGGGATATTATCGCGAGCAATAACGTCGCGCCAGTCTAAACCAATTGCCTGACAGTATGCTTTGAATGCTGACGCCCGGATAGGGTGTCGCCCAGCTAGAAACCGCTTCCAGGTTCCACCTGAAATACCGCTAGCATAGGGGCCACCAGGCTCGTAATGGCGAGAACTATCAATAATTTGACTGGCAATGATCAGGCAAACATCATCATCATCAGTACTCCACCCCCATCCTTTTTCTACGCGAGCTTGGCGGATACGCTCTCGTCCTATTGGCGAAGCCACTAACGTCGGCATAAATACACCCAATCCTCTACGCCACTTATTACCCCACCCACAGGGAATTCACTTAATCCATTGCTCTCAGGGATCTGCGGCTAAATAAAGATGTCGGAGGAAAGGGGCGACGGGCTGCGTCCGCCGCCCCTTTCCTGGTACTTCACTTTCTTGCAAGTCCCCAAGCAAAGACCCAAACGCTTGAATCATGTCAAGGCATCTCTACCCAGATGATTATCTAGTTAAGCCAGCTCTGAAACCTTGTTAAGCATACCTAGCCATCGCTTTCGTCAAGATCATTATTGGATCAGTTACCCCCTCACTATAAAGCAGCCGCAGAGAGTTCACAAAGCAGTAACGTCCCAAGGGATCTACGCGCATTTTTGTCGGAAGGGGTGGGTTCACCCCAAAATTGCTCTAGTAATCTGTCAATTCTAGAAATTAGGGTTGATTATCCATGTTGGGAGCACGCAGGTTTTCTATTTTGCAACGAGCGTTGGCAAGGGAAAATGATCCGAGGATTACACCGATGATCGCAAGTTATGATATCTGGTTCTCTCTTGAACATCTGCGTAATCTGCGTAATCTACGCAGGTGGATACCTCTTTCGCAATTGGCTAGCATGATTGATCCCACACGACTTGGCAAGTTTCACGAAAGAATAGGGGTTTGGCGCGCGCGGAGCGCGCCTCAAACCCCTATTCTTTCCTTGTGAATTTGAGAACTTTGCCAAGTCGTGAAAGAACTGATCCCGATGTGATCTGGAAAAAATCAGTGAAAAGCCCGATGCTTAACTTATTAGAGGTATCCGCATCAAGGAGGTGTTTGCAGTGTTCAAACTCGGGCTACAGCGTCAAAAGGGCTCGTTAGCAGCGCTGACTGCATCTGCCTGCAAACAGAAGGCAAAGAAAATCAAGCAGTTCATCGTTGGGACTGACAAAGCCATTGTTGCCAAAACCATTTGTCCTGACTGTCCAGGACGGGTGAGGTATGAAGCAACATGGTGGCCTGCTCAGTGTGATCAGGGTGTAGAGCTATACCCTGGTGATGAGGTTCGAGTCATTGGCATTCGTAACATCACGCTTTTGGTGGAACCGCTTCTCAATGGGTCGCTGCCTAATGGCGCTGATCCGCCTGCAGCAGCCATCGGCTATTGGCTGGATTCCTGATTACGTCACTGCGCACACAACTGTCTAGGGGAAAGGCAAAAGGCATTGCTCCTTTTTCCTTTCCTTTTTTATGGACTAGCGCAGCACAGCAGAAGCCAAGTGCAGGGAATAGGTTGCGCGTGACAAACCTGAGAATTTGCGGGCGCAAATTTGAGGCGTGCCAAGTCATCGTTTTTAACAGGTTTATTTGCGACGGCTGCCGAACAAATGGGCATACACATAGGTAAATGAGCTGCCTAGGAAGAAGAGTTGACAGGTCAAGTACAGCCAAAACATTAGCACCATAAATCCACCCAGTACGCCGTAGGAATGAAATCGGTTGCCAATTTGAATAACGCTGCTACCGATAACATATTGCAACCCCATTAGTAATGCCGTAGTTATCAACGCCCCCAGCCATACATCTCCCCAGGCGATTTTCGCCGCTGGCAGAAACTTGAACAGCATCATCACTACTATTGCCATAACGAGAAACAGTGATACCTGGTCAGCCGTATCCAGGAGAAAATCCGGATCCAATGTGATTTCAATTCGGGTTAATCGCTCGTCCAGAGATTGCAGGATATTAAATCCAATTTTGACGGCAACATTGAAAAAGAGTGAGGCAAGCATTAGCCCAGTTGTCAGGAACACTAGAATAATTCCAAAAATGCGGCGGCGCGTGATAGTCCATAACCCTTTATGCCAGCTAGGGTTCGTCGAGTGAGACAGGGTCGATTTCCAGATGACATCTAGAGAGCTACTCATTGCCCCAAAAATGCCGCTCGCTGCAAAGACCAGCAAGCAAAATCCAGCGATGCCCGCGCTTAGACTACTTTGATTGAGGTTAATTAAGGAGGTCTGAACGATCTCAAAGGCATCGGGAGGCAGGAGTGCCGACATAGAGGCCAGAATTTGATTAAATGCATTCGTCTCTGGCCCTAGCAGGAAGCCAATCACACTCAAAGCCACAAAAAGCAGCGGAAATAGAGAGAACGTCGCATAGTAAGCCAAAGCTGCTCCCATTTCAACACATCGATCATGCTGTGACTTCTGAGCTGTTCTCACTAGCAACCGTGCAACATTTGAGCCGATACGTTTTAGTCTGGAACGCTTCATGGAAACTTTTGCGTAAACGAGCTTTGTGCGTGGGAACATCCCACTTTTGCAAATTTATGCCCCTCATCCCCCAGGAGCCGGACTCAAAGTCCCTCTCTCTCTTTGGGCTACTAAGTACACACATCTTGACCCTCACCCCCTTAGTCCCCCTCTCCCAAAAATGGGCGAGGGGGAAACCAGACAAAACTTTCCGGCGCCCCTTCTCCCCTTCTG
>CAYXJG010000431.1:0-4361 GCA_964465285.1 uncultured bacterium | reverse complement strand
TGGGATATCGCCTGCGATTGCTTTAATTCTCGTTCCTAATAGACTTGTCCAGAAATCAAAGTGGAGTGCCCACTGCGTGGGCGCTCCACTTTGATTTCTGGACGGCTCTAGTAATCATAAGGATTACGGGGCGTGGGGATAGACTCTAACCGATCGCCCTGAATCACCAGTTGCCGTTGTCCATTAAGCGTTTCAGTGGACATCTCCCCCTCGACTCGGAACCACTCATCCGCTGCGTATTGGGAGCGATCGCCCTCCACCCGAACGGGCAGCCCTACTGGGTAGGCGTCTGCTGCACAGCAGGTGATGATAAACCGAGAAATCATCAGATATTCGTTGGACAATTCCGGGGGATACACGACAAAGCCTTCAACGCTGACCGGATCGCCAGCATACTCATCCGGTTCCGGGTACACGTTGATGGTGCGAATCCAATCTAGCAGCGATCGCTCCTCCGGTCGGTTGGACACGCGAAATGCCTGGGGCTGCGATCGGGTCATCATCAGCGTATCAGTGACTCCCCGCTGGAGAGCAATATCGCTGGCAAAGGGTCTGGGCGTGTAGAGGAGTCCCAAACAGGCGATCGCCACTAGGATACCGCTACCCAATCCCGCTGGCAAAATCGAAATGTGCTGCATCATCGCGGCTGGCTGGCGAGAAAAGCGGCGATGCTTTCGTTGCGTCAGGTGTATCCAGATTTGATGTCCCGCAATCAGGAAGAGCGCAATGAAAGCCAAAACGGTAAGCCAGACATAATCAGGATGTAGCAGATAGTAGATTTGTCCGCTCACCCAGTATTTCAGCAGCAACAATCCCCACAGTATTAGAGCAGTTGTGTCAAGCCAAAAGTGCCAGTGAGGAGAATTAGAACCGGGATTGGGAACTGATGAAAAGCGCGGCAGGCGGGTTTTAACCGTCATAGCGTCTAGAAATAAGGAGTAATAAAGAATACATTAATCAAGTTGAGCTTACAGGGGCAAAGCATCCAGTAGCAAGGGATACGGTCATTCAAATCGGTTTAGGCGCAGATGCTTTGTCCTCCAGAGGCTCTATCGTGAGCAGGTCAACTGAAATAGAGATTGACAATCAGCGTTAACAGGAAGGTTAACTGAGCAGCCAAAGCAAATAGATAGAGGATGGCTCTCCCTCGAAAAACTGAAAGCAGCAGGCCGATATTTTTTACGTCGATCATAGGGCCAAACACCATGAACGCTAGCAGCGACCCGCTAGTAAACGTGGATGCAAAGGACAGGGCAAAGAAAGCATCAACGGTCGAGCAGATGGAGACTATCCAGGCAAGGGCCATCATGGCCATGATCGACGCGATCGGCCCTTGCCCCAGTGCAAGAATCACTTCTCTGGGAATGGCAACCTGCACAATGGCGGCGATCGCACTGCCAAAAACTAGCATTCCCCCCAGTTCTCGGAACTCCTGAGTGACATTTTCGATCATCAGTTGGAACCGCTCAGAAAATGGCCGCGATAGGGCAATGCTCCCAGAAGCCGCAATCGCAAAGTTACCATCCAACCGCTGAGGTTGATTGGGCTGGCCCAACAAAAATGTCCCCGATTGCAGCAGCATCGACCCTCCATTCGGAGTTCCCCTATTCTGGTCAGAGGAACGGCTCAGGTGGGCATTTCCTGGCATCATACGGGCTGTATTGGGCTGTAGCAGAGGACGCAAATCTTTTTGAGTGCTGAATACGCAGCCCACAATAGTGGCAATGAGAATGGAGAATCCGATTCTGAGAAACACCAGTTCAGGCTGATCGCGAAAGGCCGTCCAGGTGGCCCAAAACACAATGGGATTAACAGTAGGAGCCGCCAGCAAAAAGCCCACCGCCACTGACGAGGGAACGCCCTGGATAATAAGCCGACGCGCCACAGGGACGTTGCCGCACTCGCATACGGGGAAGAGAAATCCGAAGAGGCTCCCCGCTAGCGCACCTAACAGGGGATTCTGAGGCATGGCGGCAACCAATCGGCGCTCATCCACAAACAGCAGGAGAGTGCTAGAAAAAAATACCCCTAGCAGCAGAAATGGGATGGCTTCAACCATCAAGCTAAAAAAAAGTGTCAGGGCGTTAGCGGCGTTTCCCATACAATCGTGTCCCTGGGGTCAACATTTGTTCGACTCAATCGACTTTAACGAATACTCTGTCAATAGCCACGGGGGAAACTGCCAACCCCCTGTATGAATGCTAAGCAAAATCGGCGCTAGACAAAATCGGCTAAGCAAAATTGCCACTCAAATAAGTTTTTACCATATTACCTGAATCGTGAAACAAACATCAGTCAAGCGATCCCCATGATTTGAATTAAGGCATCTAGAGAGAATAGGACTAACGCAAATCGTTGGGCGGCGGCAGGCGCAGCCCGCCACCCAGCCAAAACGTTCGCTCAATCTAAAGGACGTGCATACACGACCTGGCAAAGTTCTCAAATTCACAACGCAAAAATAGGGGCTTGGCGCGCGGAGCTCGCCCCAAGCCCCTATTTTTGCGTGAAACTTGCCAAGTCGTGTGCATAAAGATGTGCATTGGTCCTGAAAACATAGAATGACAGAAGATTTGCAGCCTTCTGTACCTCTGGTCACGTTTCCCTAGCCACCTGAAAGCGATTGCATATCCAAGGGCAAATTTAAAGATTTCGTGAGGATGAGGAATGGGTAAGCTATGATACAGGCGGTTGACGACTGAAAATGTGCAAAGAGGGAGCACTGCCATGTCTTCTAAATCGAAGAAAAATTCCTCAAACAGTTTCCGAAAGAAGACGTCAGCGATTGCCCCATCGACCAAGCCGCGATCGCCCTCTAGCCGCAAATCTCTGTCGCCTCGAATAGAAGCGACTGTGCGCAAGGCTCAAGACATCGAAAATCTACTGACACAGCTTGCCTGCATCTCTGCGGATGACGCTGAGGCTCAATATCGGTTAATTGAGCATCACGAAAAGCTAAAGCACCTCAATAGCTTTGGTAAGCAATTACTGATTCGGATGTTTAGGAGCAATGAGCGGTTCCGGGGCTATCGTGTTGATTTTGATCACCATGTTCTTAAACCCGATGTGCTGTTTTTAGTCGGTACCCTATGCGACAGCTTTGACTATATGAACACCAGCCCTATTTTTGGGTTGAGCGTGCTGGATATTGGATGTGGTGCCCTTGCAACCTATGCTCCCCCAGATGCCCAGCAGGATCTGCTGACGCAATTTTATGCCGATCGTCCTCCAGTCGCTCCAGAAATGTTGCAAATGCTCGGAGCACGAACCGTCGGCCTTGACCCCCGAAAAAATTCTAAAGATGACTACAAATACGATGTCGCCTACAAGCATTTCAGCATGGAATTTGAAGATGTTGCAACGTGGCTCCAGACGACCCAGCAGTCCTTTGATGTCATTTCATGCATCCATTTGTTTAATCGTCAGAGTTTTTTGTACGACCATTCCAGCTATGAAGATACCGCAGCATTTTTTAAGAGTTTGCGGAAGGCATTAGGTTTGAATGGACTTTTGTACAGCAGCCCACCACTTATTCCCTCTTCAGAAGAAAATCGCTGCACAAACCGCCGCATTCTTACAAAAGCAGGATTCCAAATTGTCCATGAAGGCTATTTTCTCATCGCTACGCCTAAATCGACCTCTCGTTAAGGCAGTAGTGTGGTGCTGGTTGACTGACAAAAGATCATCGCGTAGGTTGGGTTGAGACAACGAAACCCATCAGCAACAAGCGTTTCGTTGGGTTATGCTGTCGCTAACCCAACCTATAGCAGAGTCAGCTCTCTAAAAGTTTTGTCAGTCAACCAGGGTGTGGTGTTAGAGTCCAACAGCCTGCTCAAATCGCAGCAGCTCTAAGCTGCGATCGCCATAGGTTGCCTCAATCTGAACCTGACAGCATGAAATAGCAAAATCATTCAATTCTTCAGGCTCAACGCCATACAGGTCATGAAACACCTCTTCTTCCACTCGGCAAAACCGAGGCCGATTCTCATAGATACGGCATTCCCGTGTCATCGGGTCAAAGTTGGTACACCAGCCATCCTCACCAACCAGAGAAAAATAAATCTCTAACTCTTCTGTCGAAAGGTATTCGCTCAACTCTGGCCTTTCCAGCGGATCCAGGTAGCAGCACGCCCCGCATCCCTTAATGCATGTCCACGACGCCATCTGTTCAGAAACTCCCAACATTTACCGAAGTCATGATAGCGCGAGTTCAGGATGTTAATTGGCGCGATCGCCCCCACCTTTAGAGATATAGCGGTGTGCAAATTGGTTAAGCACACCCAAATTTGCTAAATGGCGGCGCTCTGCGCCGCCATTTAATTTGACTTTTAACAAAATCGCACCAAATTTTCTGAAAGGCAGGC
>CAYXJG010000430.1:0-4392 GCA_964465285.1 uncultured bacterium | reverse complement strand
CCTGACTCCTGACTCCTGACTTCTGACTCCTGACTTCTGACTCCTGACTCCTGTCCCCTGTCTCCTGAATTCTATCCTTGGGAAAACTTCCCGCCTTGAGAAAGACGCCAAAATTAGCAAATCACATCCAACATCGTCCAACATCGCCCAACATTACGATGCTAGTCATTTTTGTTGTTGTTTTCCTCACTGTTGCTCTCACAATCACGCAAATTTTCGTGCTCATCCCCGTTCATGCGATTGAGTTTTGGCATATGCCGACCTGGCTGCTGTGGGGACTGGGAGCGATCGCCCTCTCCTGGTTTATAGGTGATTAGCACGTTCATGAACGATCTCTGGAAAATCCCCTGAGGAATCCGCCCAATCATCGGACAACAGACGATACTATGGTGAACAGACGTTAAGCATCAAGAACTGCCCATCACGGGTCATACGGGTTCCAATGGCATCAAAGAAGGAAAAGGCGAAGACAAGCAAGACATCCCCGACGAAACCATCATCCTCTAGCGGCCAGGCAAGCGGCAAAGCAAGCGGCAAAGCAAGCGGCAAGGAACAGTTTCCCATTACATTTCCGTTCTTGGCGGGTGCGGAGATTCGGGACAGATTTTTAAAGTTCTATGAGGCGCGGCAACACAAAATTCTGCCGAGCGCGTCTCTGGTGCCTGAAGACCCCACGGTGCTGTTGACCATTGCGGGAATGTTGCCCTTTAAGCCGATTTTCCTGGGCCAGCGAAAATCGAAATTCGATCGTGCCACCACCTCACAGAAGTGCATCCGCACCAACGATATTGAAAACGTTGGGCGCACGAAGCGGCATCACACCTTTTTTGAAATGCTGGGGAATTTCTCCTTTGGGGATTACTTTAAGAAAGAGGCGATCGCCTGGGCGTGGGAGCTCTCCACAGAAGTTTTCAAGCTGCCGCCAGAGCGATTGGTGGTGAGCGTGTTTCGAGAGGATGATGAGGCGTTCGCCATCTGGCGAGACGACATCGGCATTCCTGCCCACCGCATCCAGCGCATGGATGAGGAAGATAATTTCTGGGCATCTGGCCCCACTGGTCCCTGCGGCCCCTGTTCCGAAATCTACTACGACTTTCATCCTGAACGGGGCGATGATGCGCTTGACCTGGAAGACGACACTCGGTTCATTGAGTTCTACAACCTCGTCTTCATGCAGTACAACCGGGATGCTGAGGGCAACTTGACCCCTCTGGCAAACCAGAACATCGACACGGGCATGGGGCTAGAGCGCATGGCGCAGATTCTCCAGCGGGCGCCCAATAACTATGAAACCGACCTGATTTTTCCCATTATTGAGTTAGCAGCGAAGATTGCAGGGATCGACTACGGCAAAGCCGATGAAAAGACGAAGGTGTCCCTCAAGGTGATGGGCGACCATGTGCGCTCGGTGACTCACCTCATTGCCGATGGGGTGCGGGTGTCCAACACCGATCGGGGCTATGTACTGCGGCGGTTGATTCGGCGGGTAGTTCGCCACGGGCGGCTGTTGGGCATCAACAAGCCTTTTACCGCTGAGGTAGCAGAAAGTGCGATCGCCCTCATGGAATCCGCTTACCCCAACCTGCGGCAAAGTGACACCACCATCAAAGCCGAGCTAGAGCGGGAAGAAAAGCGGTTCCTGGAAACCCTGGAGCGGGGCGAGAAACTGCTGGACGACATTCTAGCAAAGCAGCCTAAGCAAATTTCCGGCGTCGATGCCTTCGCCCTGTATGACACCTACGGTTTCCCCCTGGAACTGACCCAGGAAATTGCCGAGGAGCAGGGCATCACCGTGGATGTGGATGGCTTTGAAACCGAGATGGAGAAGCAGCGGGAACGCGCCCGCGAAGCCCACGAAACTATCGACCTGACGGTGCAAGGCAGCTTGGACAAGCTGGCAGAGCATATCCACAGCACCCAGTTCCTGGGCTACACCGACCCCCAATCGACGGCAACAATCGAAGCGCTGCTGGTGAATGGGGAAGCGGTGGACACGGCTGACGCAGGCACCGAGGTGCAGATCATTCTCGACCAGACCCCCTTCTATGCTGAATCCGGGGGACAGATTGGCGATCGCGGCTACCTCTCTGGCGAGGCATCCCTGGTGCGCATTGAAGATGTGCAGAAAGAATCGGACTTCTTTGTCCACATGGGGCGCATCGAGCGGGGCACCCTGAAGACGAGCGATACCGTCACCGCGCAGATTGACAGGGCTTGCCGTCGTCGTGCCCAGGCGAATCACAGTGCCACTCATCTACTACAAGCAGCACTGAAGAAGATTGTTGACCCTGAGATTTCCCAGGCGGGTTCCTTGGTGGCGTTCGATCGCCTCCGGTTTGACATCAACTGCCCCCGCGCCGTCACCCCTGAAGAAGTGGAGCAGGTAGAGGAACAGGTCAACACCTGGATTGCCGAAGCCCACGAAGCGGATGTGGCGGTCATGCCCATCGACGACGCTAAGGCAAAAGGGGCCGTGGCGATGTTTGGTGAAAAGTACGGCGATGAGGTGCGGGTCATCGACTTCCCTGGCGTGTCTATGGAACTGTGTGGGGGAACCCACGTCCGCAACACTGCCGAAATTGGAGCGTTTAAAATCGTCTCAGAGACGGGAATCTCTGCCGGAGTGCGCCGCATCGAAGCGGTGGCGGGGCCAGCGGTGCTGGATTACCTGAAGGTGCGGGATAAAGTCGTGCGGGAATTGGGCGATCGCTTTAAAGCAAAGCCGGAAGAAGTGGTCGGTCGGGTCACATCCCTCCAGGCAGAACTGAAGGACACTCAGAAGCAACTGGCAGCCGCCAAGGCAGAACTTGCCGTGGCGAAATCCGAACAGTTGCTGGGCGATGCTGAGACGGTGGGCTGCTACCAACTGCTCGTGGCAAACCTGGGTGACTTGGACGCTAAGGCCCTCCAAACCGCCGCCGAACGGCTCCAGCAAAAGCTGGGCGACAATGCGGCTGTGGTTCTCGGCTCCATTCCCGCTGAAGGTAAGGTAAGCCTGGCTGCTGCTTTCGGGCCAGTCGTGAATAAGGACGCCAAGCTGCAAGCAGGTAAATTTATTGGGGGCATCGCTAAGATTTGCGGCGGCGGTGGCGGCGGTCGTCCCAACCTGGCACAAGCCGGGGGACGCGATGCAAGTAAGCTACCTGAGGCACTGGACACCGCCAAGAGTGACTTGATGAATCAGTTAAATCCTTAATCCAGAGAGCATCTATCGCGATCTTGACTGCGATCGTTTAATAGCTGAACGGGAAGATTGTCAAATGTTGGGTCACACGACTTGGCAAAGTTCACGCATGAATGAAGGTTTTGGATTTAAGAGTTTTGCCAAGTTGTCAGTAGACACGACTTGGCAAGTTTCAGGCAAAAATAGGGGTTTGGGGCGCGCTCCGAGCGCGCCCCAAACCCCTATTTTTGCGTTGTGAATTTGAGAACTTTGCCAGGTCGTGGGTAGACATACCTTGCCAGGTCATAAAGAACCGGAATATGAGGTGATGATGCGACCGACGCTTTTGAACTGGGAAAAATAATTGCGGCTCACTATATCTCCATCAGCAGCAAGAACATCAATGCCAATGCCGTTACGCCCGATGTCCTTGCCCGAACTGTGAATATAGAGGCGATCGCCCAAATACAGTCCCACATGGGTGGTGCGTTCGGGGGAACCGAAGAAGACCAAATCACCAGGTTTTGCATCATCTAGGGCGAGGGTCTGGGCGAATGCTTCTTGCTGGTAAGCATCACGGGGAATCCAGATGCCTACGGACAAAAAGGCGGCTTGCATGAGGCCAGAACAGTCATAATGGGGGCCGATGGTACCGCCCCAGAGGTAGCGGTTAGGCTGCTGCATTGCACGGTGGGCATAGTTAATGACGCGGGGGAGGCGATCGCCAATGTCGGCTTCACGCATCACGATAGGCTGATAGGCGGTGGTAGCTTTATCCAGCACATCGCAGTCCTCGACGGACATCCATCCGAGATAATCATCTTCGCAGAGCTGTACTTGGATGGCATCGTCAGCCGTTGCGGCAGGGGGGAAACGATCGCACGGGAATGAGAGGAGGCGTAACTGGCGTCCGGCGATCGCCTGGGTGGCTAACCGTTCAAGAATGGGTGAATCATAGAGGTTAATATTGGCGTCGCAAATAAATTCTAAAGTTGGATTTTCTGTTACAGATTGAATCAGTTCAGGTAAGGCAGTCACGGCAAAGAACCTCCCCAGTTAGAATCACTACTCATCTTCGTCTACCCCAGTAAGTGCGGCTCCAGGGAGATGGCCAGCAGCCCGTGCCCCCGTTACAAAAATTGCGTCAGCCTAATTGCATCAGCATGAATTGCGTCACACGACTTGGCAAGTTTCACACAAAGATAGGGGTTTGGCGCGCGCGGAGCGCG